>JACPCX010000101.1:0-10395 GCA_016184305.1 Candidatus Rokuibacteriota bacterium
AAGTTCCACGACGTGTGTCTGCGGGACGGCGAGCAGCAGGCCGGCGTGGAGTTCACCCCAGCCGAGAAGGTGCGCCTGGCCACCCTGCTGGCCGAGGCGGGGGTGCACCGGATCGAGGCCGGCATGCCGGCGGTCTCTCCGGCGGACGCCAAGGCCATCAAGGAGATCGTGAAGCGGAACCTGCCCGCCGAGATCTTCGCCTTCTCCCGCTGCATGAAGGAGGACGTGAAGCGGGTGGTGGACACGGGCGTGAAGGGCATCGTGATGGAGGTCCCCTCCAGCGAACACATCATCGAGTACGCCTACAAGTGGACCCTCGATCAGGCCGTCGAGGCCAGCATCGAGGCCACGCAGTACGCCAAGTCGCAGGGCCTGTACGTCGTGTTCTTCCCCATCGACGCCTCCCGGGCCGATATGAGCTGGTACTTGAAGATCATCGAGCAGGTGGCCACCCAGGGGCACATGGACGCCCTGGCATTGGTGGACACCTTCGGCGTGCTGTCGCCGCACGCCGTCCGGTACTTTGTGCGCCACACCCGCGAGCGGATCAAGAAGCCCCTGGAAACCCATTTCCACATGGACTTCGGCATGGGTGTGGCCAACACGGTGATCGCGGTGGCGGAGGGCGCCGAGGTGATCCACTCCACCATCTCCGGCATCGGGGAGCGGGCCGGCAACGCGCCCACCGAGGACACGCTCCTGGCCTTGCTCACCATGTACGGGGTGGACACGGGCATCAAGACCGAGCGCCTCACCAAGCTGTCCCGGTACGTGCGGAAGATCGCCAGGATCGCCATGCCCGCCAACCGGCAGATCGTGGGGGACACGCTCTTCGACATCGAGTCCGGGATCATCGCGACCTGGTACAAGAACGCGGCCAGGGACCACTTCCTGGAGGTGTTCCCGTTCCACCCGAAGCTGGTGGGGCAGCGGATGCCCCGCGTGGTGCTGGGAAAGAACAGCGGCCTCGACTCCATCCGGATGCACCTGGAGCGGATCCGCGTCAAGGCCACCGAGGACCAGGTGACCGACATCCTCATGCGGGTCAAATCCGCCTCCCTGAAGAAGAAGGGCCTCCTCGACGACAAGGAGTTCCGCAGGATCGTGAAACAGGTCGTGCCGCGATGAAGATCGTTCGCTTCTCCCAGAGTGGCCTCGCGCCACGCCTGGGCTGCTTCCTCGGGCAGGACCGCGTGATGGATCTGGCCGCGACGGGCGCCACCCACCTGGCCGCCAAGGGCGTGGTCCGCGCCGGGGAGATCGCGGCAACGCTGTTCCCGCAGAGTACCCGCGGCTTCCTCGAGGGTGGGGTCGTCAGCCAGGACATGCTCGCCGCGATGATGGCCGCGATCAAGGCCGGGACGCTGGACCCGGTCGCTCACGTGGCCGGCTCCGTCCGGCTGCACGCGCCCATCGCCGATCCCGGCAAGTTCATCTGCATCGGCCTGAACTACCGGGACCACGCCGCCGAGGGGGGCACCCCCGTGCCGAAGCAGCCGCCGATCTTCCCCAAGTGGGCCAACGCCATCCTCGACCCCGGCGAGCCCATCCTGAGGCCGCGCGGCGAGACGACGCTCGACTGGGAGGTGGAGCTCGGCGTCGTCATCGGAACCACCGCCCGACACGTCCCGAGGGCGCAGGCCCTCGACCACGTCTTCGGCTACACGATCGTCAACGACGCGAGCGCGCGCGACTTCCAGTTCCACACGAGCCAGTGGGCCTCGGGCAAGATCGGCGACACGCTGGCCCCGGTGGGCCCGTACATCGCCGATACGGCCGAGATCCCTGACCCGCACGTGCTCGAGCTCAAGACCTGGGTCAACGGCAGCCTCATGCAGCACGGGACCACGCGCAACTTCATCTTCGACATCGGCTACCTCATCGAGTACCTGTCGAGCATCATGACGCTCGATCCCGGCGATCTCATCGCCACGGGCACCCCCGCCGGGGTCGGCTTCTCCCGCAAGCCGCCCATCGTGCTCCGGCCCGGCGACACCGTGCGGCTCGAGATCACCGGGCTCGGCACGCTCGAGAACCCGGTGCAGGACGCGTAGCGCAGCCCCATTGCCGGTTGCCGGCCAACGCCCCTTGGCAATTACTGAAAACTCAGTTATTCTATAAATCAGAATTTCGGACTTCTGGCTCTGGCATTGGCAAAGGTGAAGGAGGCTCTCATGGCTCAGGTCAAATCCCTCAGCAAGCTCGTGCGGCCGCTTCCGAAAGGCCAGATTACGCTCCCCATCGAGTTCCGGCGTCGTCTGAAGATTGACGACAAGACCATCTTGAGCCTTTCGTTGAAGGGATCAACGATTGAGATTCTCCCCCTCCGACTCGCCGATCAGGAGGTTTCCCTGAGAGAATATGAGACGGATGAGATTGCCCGCTTTCTCGAAGAGGACCGCCTCGATCGGAAAACCGCCAACAAGGTCCGCCGACTCCTGGGCAAGCGTGCGTGAAGGCTGCGCCCCGCCTGTTCTGCGACGCCAGCATGCTCATCGCGTTCGCCGGCTCGAAGACCGGCGCTTCGGCGCTGGTGCTGGACCTGTGCCGACAGGGGGCCTGCGAAGCCGTCTGCAGCCGGCTTGTGCTGCTCGAAGCCGAGCGCAACATCAAAGCCAAGATGGAACCGCACGCCTTGCTCCGTTTTTATCAGGAGATTGCGTCTCTGGACCTCGAACTGGTGGAAGCACCAACCGAAGAGGACATCGCTGCCCAGCGACGGATCATCGATCCCAAGGATGCCCACGTGCTCGCCGCCGCGCTCAAGGGTAAGACCACATTCCTGCTGACTTTTGATCGCAAGCATTTCATGGTCCCAACCGTCCTTGAGGCTGGACTTCCTTTCTCGATCATGACGCCCGGGGACTTCCTTCGGTACTTGCTCAGCCAGTGGTGCTGGGGCTCGAGATCACCGGGCTCGGCACGATCGAGAACCCGGTGAAGGACGCGTAGCGCAGCCCCATGGATCTGGAGCTGCTGCGGACGCTGGTCATCGGCAACGCGACGAGGATCGTACTGTGCTCGCTCGACGGCCTGGGCGGCCTGCCCCGCCCCGGGACGGCCAGGAGCGAGCTGGGGACCGCGCGTATCCCGAACCTGCACGCTCTGGCCGGCCGCTCGGCCTGCGGGCTGATTCGCCACGTGGGCCCGGGTATCACTCCGGGCAGCGGGCCCGGACACCTCGGGCTCTTCGGCTACGATCCCCTGCGCTATGTCGTCGGGCGCGGGGTGCTCGAGGCGCTCGGCATCGACTTCGACCTGCGCCCGGGCGACGTCGCGGCGCGGGGGAACTTCTGTACCGTGGATGGCGACGGCCGCATCACCGACCGCCGGGCTGGACGGATCCAGACCGAGTTGTGCAACCGCCTCGTGGAGCGGCTCCGCCAGATCCGCCTGGAGGGCGTCGAGGTCCTGGTGGAGCCGGTCCGGGAGCACCGCTTCGTTCTCGTGCTGCGTGGAGCCGGGCTCTCCGGCCGCGTGTCCGAGACCGACCCGCAAGCGCTCGGCGTCCCGCCGCTCGCCGCCCTTGCGCTCGTCCCCGAGGCCGAGACCACCGCCGCCTTCGTCAACCGCTTCGTCGAGGCCGCGCGCCCGCTCCTCAAGGACGCCGCCCCGGCCAACATGCTCCTTCTGCGGGGCTTCGACCGGAAGCCCGACCTGCCCCGCTTCCCCGAGGTCTTCGGCCTCAAGGCCGCGGCCATCGCCGCCTATCCCATGTACCGGGGGCTGGCGCGGCTCGTGGGAATGGAGGTGCTCAAGACGGGGAACACCTTCGCCGACGAGGTCACCACGCTGGGCGAGCACTGGAGCGCCTACGACTTCTTCTTCCTGCACTACAAGGACACGGACAAGGCCGGCGAGGACGGCGACTTCAACGGCAAGGTCGCGGCGCTGGAGCGCTTCGACGCCCACCTGCCGGACATCCTCAAGCTCCGGCCCGACGTGCTCGTGGTCTCCGGGGATCATGCGACGCCCTCGGTCCTCAAGGGGCACGGCTGGCAGCCGGTGCCGGCGCTCATCTGGAGCGCGTACTGTGGCGCGGATCCGGTGAGGCATTTCACCGAAAGGGCTTGCGCAGCCGGGACCCTGGGGCTCCTCGCCGCCCAGGACCTCATGCCGCTCGTGATGGCCAACGCCCTCCGGCTCACCAAGTTCGGAGCGTGAGGCCTTGCCGGCCGGCGGGATTTGAGCGGCCGGCGGCTCATCTGATACAGTAACGGCCTATGCCGCGTCTCCGCCCGGTGCTCGCAATGCTCTCACTCCTCGCGGCCTTCGTGACGGCCCTGCCGACGTCTCCCGTCGATCCGCCGCCCATTGCGGCCGTTGCGCCCGAGCCTCCAGTGCCCCCGCCGCTCGCCGTGAGTGAGATCCAGGTGCGGCGTGGCGAGACCCTCGAGGCGGCGCTTCTCCGGAGCGGCGTGCCCCGGACCGACGCCCTTGAGATGATCGCGGCCCTCCGGTCGGCGGTGAACCCGAGACGCCTGCGTCCCGGCGAGCGGCTCCTCGTCGCACGCGCGGGTTCGGGAGAGACGGCCGGCGTCACCTACTGGCGCTCACCCGCCGAGCGCCACGAGCTCACACGGGAGGCCAACCGCTGGACGCTCGAGACCGTCCAGACGCCGGTGGAGGTCCGCATCGTCGCGGTCGCCGGTCGGCTCGAGGATTCGCTCTTCGCCAGCATCGACCGCCTGGGGGAGCAACCCGCCCTCACGGCCGCCCTCGTGGCCCTCTTCGAGTGGGACTTCGACTTCGCCGCCGACTCCCTTCCCGGCGATCGGTTCCGGCTCCTGGTCGAGAAGCGCTACGCAGCCGGCGAGTTCCTCGGCTACGGAGACATCCTCGCCGCCCAGTACAGGACGGTGGGGCGGCCCCCGCTGACCGCCGTCGGATTCGGCGACGGAGACGGCGCGACCCTCTACTACGATGGCGCGGGACGCTCGGTGCGAAAGATGTTCCTGCGCGCCCCGCTGGACTTCACGCGCGTCACCTCCGGCTTCTCCCAGGCCCGGAAGCACCCGATCCTGGGCGGGGTGCGCCCGCATCTGGCGATCGACTACGCCGCGCCCATCGGGACGCCGGTCCGCGCGGTGGCCGACGGCGTCGTCCGGAGCGCCGGCTGGAACGGCGGCAACGGCATCAGCGTGATGATCCGGCACGCGCGAGACTACGAGACGATGTACAACCACCTCTCCGCCGCCCTGATCCGGCGGGGCGAGCGCGTGCGCCAGCGCCAGGTCATCGGGCGAGTCGGCTCCACCGGCCTGTCGACGGGCCCCCACCTGGATTACCGCGTCGCGAAGCAGGGACGGTTCGTCAACCCGCTCGCGGAGAAATTCATTCCCGGCGCGCCCGTCCCCCGCGAGCGCCGGCGGGCCTTCGAGAGCCACCGCGACACCCTGCTCCAGCGCCTCGAGCGCGAGGCCCCCTTCGCCTCTTCTCGCGACCGCTCCTGAGCCGCGGTGCTCCGCAAGACGTCGGGCTCCAGCCTCTGCTACGCCTGCGGCAAGCTCAACCGCGTGGACGCCTCCGTCTGCTTCTACTGCGGGCGGAGAAATCCCGGGCTCTGGGGCTTCGGCCCCTGGCTCGGGCGTCTCGCCGGGCGCCTCGACTTCGCCCGCATCGTCACGGTCGTCTGCATCGCCGCCTATGCGGCGTCCCTCCTGCTCGATCCGGCCGCGTCCATGCGCCCGCGGGGTATGTTCAATCTCCTGGCGCCGAGCCAAGGTGCGCTCCTGGCCCTTGGCATGACGGGCGCGTACCCCTGGCAGCTCGGGTACTGGTGGACGCTCCTGACCGCCATCTACCTGCACGGCAGCCTGCTGCACATCGCCTTCAACCTGCTCTGGATCCATCAGCTCGCCCCGGCCGTGGAGCAGGCGTACGGGCGCTCCCGCCTCGTCCTCATCTTCACGGGGGGCGGCGTCCTCGGCTTCGTGATCTCCAACTGGGCCGGCGTGGGCACGACCATCGGCGCGTCGGGAGCCGTCTTCGGGCTGCTCGGCGCCATGGCCGCCTACGGGCGGAGCCGCGGAGGGCTTTTCGGGATGGCGGTGTTCCGCCAGTACTGGCAATGGGCCGTCGTGCTCTTCGTCATGGGCTTCCTCATGCCGGGCGTGAACAACTTCGCGCATGCGGGGGGCTTCGTCGGCGGCTACCTCACGGGGATGATCGCCGGCCACGGCGACACCCGCCTGGGGGATGGCCTCCACCGCGCGGCCGCGACCGCAGCCGTGGCCTTGACGGCACTGGCCTTCGCCCTCGCCGTGTGGAATGCCTTTGGGGCCTGATCCAGGGGCTCGGATATACTCCCGGTGATGCTTCCGACCTCTCGCGCGCGCCCCTGTCCCATGGTCTCCGACGCCCCATGACCGGCGCCGCGCTGCCCGTCGCCTGGGTCCTGCCATTCACCGGCATGCTCCTGGCCATCGCCATCTGCCCGCTCGTGATGCCCCATTGGTGGGAGCACAACCGGAACAAGTTCCTGCTGTCCTGTGCGCTGGGCGCACCCGTTCTCGTCCTGTATCTCACGCGCGAGCCTCACGCGCTGGTCGCCACGGCCGAGGAGTACCTGTCCTTCCTGATCCTGCTGGCGAGCCTCTACGTGATCACGGGAGGCATGCTGCTGCGGGGAGACCTCGAGGCGACCCCGCTGACCAACACGGCCTTCCTCGCGACGGGCTCGATCCTGGCCTCGGTCATCGGGACCACGGGGGCCTCGATGGTGCTGATCCGGCCCTTGCTCCAGACCAACCGGGAGCGCCGGCGGGTCACGCACACGGTGGTCTTCTTCATCTTCCTCGTGTCCAATATCGGCGGCCTGCTCACGCCCCTCGGCGACCCCCCCCTGTTCCTGGGCTACCTGCGCGGGGTCCCGTTCACGTGGACGTTCCGCCTCTGGCTCCCCTGGGTCATCGCGGTGGGAGCCCTGCTGCTGACGTATTTCATCTGGGACTCGATCCACCACGCGCGCGAGCCGCTGGCCGCCTTGAAGCAGGACCGCTCCGAGATCGAGCCCCTGCGCGTCCTGGGCGGGCTGAACGCGCTGCCGCTGGCCGGAGTGGTGCTGTCCGTGGCCTTCCTCCACGCGCCGTGGCGCGAGGTGGCCATGGTGGCGCTCGCCTGCCTCTCCTTCTGGCGGACGCCGCGTCAGGTCCACCGTGCCAACGGCTTCACGAGCTACCCGATCGTGGAGGTGGCGGTCCTGTTCTTCGGGATCTTCCTGACCATGATCCCGGCGCTGGAGCTGCTCCGGCTGCGCGGCGGCGAGCTGGGGGTGCGCGAGCCCTGGCAGTTCTTCTGGGTCAGCGGCGTGCTGTCGTCGTTCCTCGACAATGCCCCGACCTATCTGACCTTCCTGTCGCTGGCCCAGGGGCTCCGCCTTACCGACGAGGTCGTGGGGGTCACCCACGCCGTGCTGGCCGCGATCAGCGTGGGATGCGTGTTCATGGGCGCCAACTCCTATATCGGGAATGCGCCCAACTTCATGGTCAAGTCCGTCGCCGAGGAAACCAAGGTCCGGATGCCCTCGTTCTTCGGCTACATGGTGTACAGCCTGGGCGTTCTCGGACCGCTCTACCTCGTGCTGACCTTCCTCTTCCTTTGACCACGATGCGGTACGTGCTCCTCTGCCCCGACGATCTGCTCGAGCACCTTATGGGCCATGCCACCCTGCCGGGTGACTCGTCTGTCCATCTGGTCTCCAGGCGGGCGCAGCGCGCGCGACTGGCGCGGCGCGGAACGGCCGCCCTGGTCGGCGATCTCGCCGATGCCGGCTTCCTCCGGCGCGCCCTCAAGGGCAGCCGCGGCCCGGTCGTCGTGGGAACCCCCGCCAGCCGCATTCCCCGGATCCTGAGGGCGCTGCGCGAGGCGCTCCCCGGTGTCCCCCTCCTGGCGGTCACCGATGAGTCGGGGGCGCCCCCCGGCACCACGGCGGTGCCGCTGTCCGCCTTCGGGGAGCGGGTGATCCGACCGGCGCTGGAGCGGGCCCTGAGCCGCGCCCGGGTCGAGCGCATCCGGCGCCACTTCGAGGACGCCCAGCAGGTGCTGATCCTCATGCAGGACGATCCCGACCCCGACGCCATCGCCTCGGCACTGGCGCTGAAGACGCTCCTCGGCCGCACCCGGACCTCGGTGCATGTCTGCACCTTCGGCACGATCACGCGTCCCGAGAACGTCGCCATGTGCAAGATCCTGGAGATCGAGGTGGAGGAGATCAGCGCCCAGGCGCTGGACCAGTTCGACCGGGTGGCGATGGTGGACGTGCAGCCCTCGTTCCTCGAGGAGCGCTTCCACGGGGTGGATCTCGTGATCGACCACCATCCCGTGGAGCGGCCGATCAAGGCGCGCATCCGCGACGTGCGACCGTCCTACGGCGCCACCTCCACGATCCTCGTCGAGTACCTGCGGGCCGCCGACGTCAAGGTGACGCAGCGGCTGGCGACGGCGCTCCTGTACGGGATCAAGTCGGACACGCTGGGGCTGGAGCGTGGCGGTACGCGGGCGGACCTCGAGGCCTTCTCGTACCTGTACCTCCTGGCGAATCACAGCGCGCTTCGACGAATCGAGCGGCCCGAGCTGTCCGACGGGGCGCTGGACCTGCTCGCGCAGGGGCTCGCCCGGCGGCGGGTCCTGGGTGGGGTGTTCTTCTCCCATCTCGGCACCGTCACCATGGCGGATCTGATCCCGCAGTTCGCCGACTTCGGGCTTCAGGCGGAAGGGGTGGAGTGGTCGGTGGTCTCCGGCGTGGTCGGAGACCAGGTCCATGTGTCGATCCGGAACGTGGGGTACGTCAAGAGCGCGGGAGACACGGCCCGGGCGGCGTTTGGCGATATCGGCCCCGCCGGCGGCCACAGAACCATGGCCAAGGCGGTGGTGCCGCTCGCAAGCCTGACGGTGGGCGACGAGGCCCGCGCAGGGCGGGGCTGCCCCGAGCGGATCATCCACCGCGTCCTCCGCGCCCTCGGCCACGAGGAAAAGAGCTGATGGAAAACGGCGCGAGGCTGGGCGAGACCATCCGGGACCTCCTGGAGTCCGGCCGTCACGAGCGGCTGGCCCAGGTGCTCGAGGAGTCCCACGCTGCCGACGTCGCGGCGGCGCTCAGGGATCTCCCTGTCCCGGAGCAGGTCACGCTGTTCCGGCTGCTGAACCGCGAGCAGGCGGGCGGGGTGCTGGCCGAGCTGGACGACCAGCCGCTGCTGGAGCTGGTCCGGGCGCTCGACGAGCTGGAGATCTCCGGAATCCTCGACCGCATGCAGCCGGACGACGCCGCCCAGGTCCTGGAAGAGCTGACGGACGAGCAGGCCGAGAAGGTCCTGGACCTCATGAAGGAGGAGCAGTCGGAGGAGGTCCAGGAGCTCCTCGAGTACGGCGAGAAGACCGCCGGCCGCATCATGTCCCTCGATGTCCTGGCTGTCCAGGAGACCGACACGGTGGGACAGGCCATCGACCACGTCCGGAAGGCGCCGACGGCCGAATCGGCCCACTCCCTCTACGTGGTGGACGGCCACGAGCACCTGGTGGGGGCGCTGCCCCTTCGCCGCCTGATCACGACGGATCCGGCCACGCCAGTGGGGCTCCTCTGCCAGGGGGAGGTGCTCAGTGTCACGCCGGAGACCGACCAGGAGGAAGTCGCCCGGCTGGTCGCCAAGTACGACATCGTGGCGGTGCCCGTCGTGGACCGCGACCGCCGACTCCTGGGGGTCATCACCGTGGACGACGTCATCGACGTCATCCGCGAGGAAGCCACCGAGGACATCCAGCGCCTGGGCGGAGCGGCCGGCGACGAGACGGTGTTCGACCCCCACTCGGCGGTCTTCCCCAAGCGCCTGCTCTGGCGGTTCATCAACCTCGGCACCGCCATTCTCGCGGCCTCCGTCATCGGCCTCTTCGAGGAGTCCATCCAGACCCTCGCCACCCTCGCGATCTTCATGCCCATCGTGGCCTCCATGGGGGGCATCGGCACCACCCAGACGGCCACCGTGGTCGTGCGGGGGCTGGCCCTCGGGGACATGACCGCCGCCCACCTCTGGCGCGTCCTGAAAAAGGAGCTCCTGCTGGCGCTCACGACCGGGCTCGCCAACGCGGTGGTCATGGCGGTCATCGCCTACCTCTGGAAGGGCCAGGCATTGCTGGCCGTCATCATCGGGACGGCGCTGGCCATCAACATGCTGGTGGCGGCGACGGTGGGTGTCACGATCCCGCTGGCGCTCAAGGCATTCCGCATCGATCCGGCCATCGCCTCGAGCGTCATCATCACCACGTTCACGGACGTTTGCGGCTTCTTTTCCTTCCTGGGTCTGGCGACCCTCCTGATCCGGTTTCTCCGGTAATCGCGGTGGGGAACAAAGCGCTTGGCAACCGCGCGCGCGGTGTGCTAAATCTTCACCCGCTGGACCT
>JACPCX010000102.1:0-10378 GCA_016184305.1 Candidatus Rokuibacteriota bacterium
GGTCGCCGGCTCAGCGCCCGCCGCGCCAGCCGCCGTGGCCGGCGCCGCCGAAGCCGCCGCCGCCCCCGCCGCGCCGCTGCCCGCCACCGCCACCGCCGGTCGGGCCCTTGGCGATCTCGACCTTGATCTGGCGGCCATCGAGCTGGGTCCCGTTCAGCCGGGACACGGCCTCGTTGGCCTCCTCGGCCGTCGCCATCTCGACGAACCCGAACCCGCGCGAGCGGCCGGTGTCCCGATCGGTCACCACGCTCGCGGACTCGACCGACCCCACCGCGGCGAACGCCGCGCGGAGCCCGTCATTGGACGTGGAAAACGACAGCCCACCCACGAACAGCTTCACGGCCATTGAAGCACCCCTTCCCCGGCTTCCGCACTGTGCACGGCCAGAACTCGGAAGAAGCTCCGGACGTGGCCCGGCAGCGAGGAGGGTTCCCGATGAACCGACGCGTGCTGGGCGGTGAAAGTGTACACGACTCGCAGAGCCTGTGCTCCGGACGTTTTCGCAGGGGTGCGGTGAAGCGGGCCCAGTGGGTCAGGCAGACTCGGCCTTCTGCTCCGAGATCAGGATGGGCCGGTCCTTGTTCAGGATCGCCTCCCGGGTGACGATGCACTCCTTGAGCCCCGGGATCGAGGGCAGATCGTACATCACTTCCAGCATCACTTCCTCGAGCACGGCCCGGAGGCCGCGGGCGCCCGTTCCGCGCTTCATGGCTTCGCGGGCCACGGCGGCCACCGCGTCGTCGGTGAACTTGAGCCGCACCCGCTCCAGCTCGAAGTACTTCTGGTACTGCTTGATGATGGCGTTCCTCGGCTCCCGGAGGATGCGGATGAGCGCGGGCTCGTCCAGGTCGTGCAGCGTGGCGACCACGGGCAGGCGTCCCACGAACTCCGGGATCATCCCGAACTTGAGCAGGTCCTCGGGCTGCACCAGAGCCAGCAGGTCGCCCACGCGGCGCTCGTCCCGGGTCCGCACCTCGGCCCCGAAGCCCATGCCGCTCTTGCCCACCCGGCTCTCCACGATCTTGTCCAGCCCCACGAAGGCGCCGCCGCAGAGGAAGAGCACGTTGGTCGTGTCGACCTGGATGAACTCCTGGTGCGGGTGCTTGCGCCCGCCCTGGGGCGGCACGTTGGCCACCGTGCCCTCGAGGATCTTCAGCAGCGCCTGCTGGACGCCTTCGCCCGAGACGTCGCGGGTGATGGAGGGGTTCTCCGACTTTCGCGCGATCTTGTCGATCTCGTCGATGTAGACGATGCCGCGCTGCGCCCGCTCCACGTCGTAGTCGGCCGCCTGCAGCAGCCGGAGGATGATGTTCTCCACGTCCTCGCCCACGTAGCCCGCCTCGGTGAGCGTGGTGGCATCCGCGATGGTGAAGGGAACCTTGAGCATCTTGGCGAGGGTCTGGGCCAGGAGCGTCTTGCCGGAGCCGGTGGGACCGATCAGGAGGATATTGGCCTTCTGCAGCTCCACCTCGCCGACCTCGGAGCCGGCCTCGATCCGCTTGTAGTGGTTGTGGACGGCGACGGCCAGGATCTTCTTCGCGCGCTCCTGCCCCACGACGTACTGGTCGAGGAGGGTCTTGACCTCGACGGGCTTGGGGAGGCTCCGGATCTCCCGGCTCTTCTCCTCCTGCCACTCCTCCGCGATGATGTCGTTGCAGAGCTCGATGCACTCATCGCAGATGTAGACCGTGGGGCCGGCGATCAGCTTGCGGACGTCGTTCTGGCCTTTGCCGCAGAACGAGCACTTGAGCGACCCCCCGCCCTCGCGCGCGCGGGCCATGGGGCGCGCGCTACTTCAGGCCCGTCACCGCCGCAGCCTCGCTCACCGGGCGCGGGGTGGGCTTGGAGGAGATCACCTCGTCCACGATGTGGTATTCCTTCGCCTGATCGGCGGTCATGAAGAAGTCCCGGTCGGTGTCCCGCTGGAGCTTGTCCATGGACTGGCCCGTGTGGTGCATCAGGATGCGGTTCAGCTCCTCGCGCATGCGGAGGATCTCGCGGGCCTGGATGTCGATGTCGGTGGCCTGCCCCTGCACCCCGCCCAGGGGCTGGTGGATCATGATCCGCGCGTGCGGCAGGGCAAAGCGCTTGCCCTTGGCGCCGGCGGCCAGCAGGAGCGCGCCCATGGAGGCCGCCTGCCCCATGCAGATGGTGGACACCGGGGGCTTCACGTACTGCATGGTGTCGTAGATCGCCATGCCGGCCGTCACCGATCCGCCCGGCGAGTTGATGTAGAGGTGGATGTCCCTGTCCGGATCCTCCGCCTCCAGGAACAGCATCTGGGCGATGACGAGGTTCGCGATCTCGTCCTCGATGTACGTCGGGAGGAAGATGATCCGCTCCTTGAGGAGCCGCGAGAAGATGTCGAACGCCCGCTCGCCGCGCGGCGTCTGCTCCACAACCATCGGAATCAGGCCCATCGGCCGTCTCCTTGCCATGTCGGTAGTGTACCTCAGGAGTTGATCTGGGCGCGCTCGATGAGGAAGTCGAGCGTCCGCGACTCCCGCAGCGAGAACCGCAGGGTGCCCAGGTCCCCGCTCTTCTCCATCATGCTCCGCACTGCCGCCGCCGGCCGTTGGCTGGCCTGGGCGATGCGCTCGACCTCCGCGTCCACCTCGGCGGCGCCGGGCACGAGCCCTTCCTTCTCGGCGATGGTCTCGAGGAGGAGCGCTCGGCGCACCGCTCGCTCCGCCCCCGGCCGCATCTCCTCGAGCAGCTTCGGGTAGTCCCACGGCAGCCGGTCGGGATCCACGCCCTGCTGGCGGAGCCGCTCCCGCGTGTGCTCGATCTGGTGCCCCACCTGCCGGAGCACGAGCGCGTCGGGCACCTGGAACGCGTGCGCCGCCAGGAGCGCCTCCACCACAGCCTCCTCCAGTGCGCGCCGGTTCTCGCGGGCCCGGCGCGCCTCGAGGTCCTTCCGGAGCTCGGCCGTGAGCGCCTCCAGGGTCTCGAAGGGGCCCATGGCCTTGGCGAAGTCGTCGTCCAGCGGCGGGAGCACCTTCTCCTTCACCTCTTTCACCGTGACCGTGGCCTCCCCCGCGAGGCCGCGCAGCGCCTCGGTGCGGTGGTCGTCGGGGAAGCGGATGCGCGCCTGGCGCGAGCCGCCGGGACCGAGCCCGATCACCGCCTCCTCGATCTCGGGCATCACCGCCCCCTGGCCGAGGACGATCCCGTAGTCGGTCTCCGTCCGGGGCTCCATGCCCTCGGGCGTGAGCGTGTAGTCCACGATCGCGAGGTCCCCCAGGTCGGCTGCCCGCTCGACGGCGCGGTACTCGGCGTGGCGCTCCCTGAAGTGGCCGAGGGCTTCCTCCACCTCATCTTCCGCGAGGGGCTTGGGCACGTGCTGGACGGCGAGGCCCGTGTAGGCCCCGAGCGCGATGGTGGGCTTGATCTCGATGACGGCGGCGAAGGACAGCGGAGCGCCCTCCTCGAGCCGCACCTCCTGCAGATCCGGCTCCTCCACGGGCTCGATGCGCGCCTCGCTGAGCGCCTGGCGGTACACCTCGGGGATCAACTGGCGCGCCACTTCCTGCTTCACGTCGTCGGCGAAGTGGATCTTGATCATGCTGCGCGGGACCTTGCCCTTGCGGAAACCCGGTAGCCGGGCTTCCTTCTGCACCCGGCTGAAGGCGCGCTCCCAGGCCTGACTCACCACTTCGGGCGCCTCTTCCACCTGGAGGCGCCGCTTGCAGGCTCCCAGCTCCTCGACGTCGACTTTCATCCTCACTCCTCGGGATTATGGTGCGAGAGGGGGGAGTTGAACCCCCACGGGGATACCCCTCTGGATCCTAAGTCCAGCGCGTCTGCCAATTCCGCCACTCTCGCACGGCCGGCGACGCGACCACGCTGGCGTGACGACCGCCCCCAAGGATAGCACACGCCCCCCAGCCGGGGATCTCAGCGGCCCTGCGCCAGCCGATCCCGGCAATAGGCGTAGAGCGCGTCGTAGACGGGAAACTGGCGCGCCATGTTCTCGTGATCGTCCCGGCTGATGAGCCTGAAGCCGCTGGCCACGGCATAGAGCCCCCAGGCCTCCCCGGCGATGTCCCGGGCCTCGGTGTCGGCCCCGCGGACGATCAGCGCCAGGGCGCGGAGAGCCGGGTCCTCGATCCGGTACTTCTCGAGGAAGGCGTCGAAGGAGCAGTGGTCCCCGTGATGGCCAAGCTCCACCCCGGGCACGTCGAAGGGGATGGCGCCCTCGCGCCGGGCCGTCTCCATCACCTCGGCCTCGGGCACGAAGAGGAACTCCGCCCCGGGATCGAGGAAGCGCTGGATCAGCCACGGGCAGGCGATCCTGTCCACGCGCGCCTTCTCGCGAGTCACCCATCTCATGAGTCGCTCACCCCCTCGTCCAGAAGAGCAGCAGGCCCACGGCCGCGGCGGCGGCGATGAGCACGGGCTCGGGAATCTTGAAGCGCCAGGTGAGTCCAAGCGCTACGAGCCCGATCAGGAGCGTCGGAACGTCCACGATGGCCCGGCGGGCGAGGACGAGGCACGCCCCGGCGATGGCGCCCGCCGCGGCGGCCGTCACCCCGCCCACGAAGGCCTTGACCTGCGGGTTGCCGCTCACGCGGTCGAACCACGGGAAGGGGATCACCACGAAGAGATAGACCGGCAGGAAGACCCCGATCGCCGCCAGCAGCGCGCCCGCCTGCCCCGCCACGAGGTAGCCGATGAAGGCCACGGTGATCACCACGGGCCCCGGCGTGATCATCGCCACCGCCACGGCGTCGACGAATTGCTTGTCGTTGAGCCAGCCGTGTTCCTGGACCACGCCGCCGTAGAGGAAGGGGACGATGGCGAGGCCGCTGCCGAAGACGAAGGCGCCCGCCTTGGCGAAGAACCCGAGGATCGTGCCGAGCGTGGCCAGCGAGGCGGGCTCGCGCAGGCCCTGGATCAGGAAAAGCGGGAGGGGTGCCACCGACCAGAGCGCTGCGCGTCCTCCCATCAGCCGGCGCACCCAGTCCGGGGGCGCCTGGACAAGCAAGGCCACGACGCCGCAGAGGACGAAGAGCGTCGCGATCTCCGACTCGGTCCACGCGGTGACGACGGCCATCACGAAGAAGATGGCCCAGAGCAGCCGGTCCCGGCTCATGGTGAGCCGCGCCAGCCGGTACGCGGCGCGCACGATGATCGCGATGACGGCGGCGCCCACGCCGAGGAAGGCCGCCTGCATCCACGAGAGCCCCCCATAGCGCACGTAGAGCATGCCGATGGCGACCGTCATCACATAGGAGGGCAGGATGAAGACGACGCTGACCAGGGTGGCGCCCCAGACCTTGGAATGGATGTAGCCGAGGCAGATGGCGAGCTGGGCGGCCAGCGGCCCCGGGGCCAGCTGGGAGAGCGCCAGCGCCTTCTTGTACTCCTCCAGGGTGAACCACTTCCGCTGCTCCACCAGGTCCCGCTGCATGTACCCCACGAGGGCCACGGGGCCGCCGAAGCCGAGGGCGCCGAGATAGAGGAAGTACCGGAGGAGCTCGGACAGACGGGGCACACGGGTCACCACTGGGGGTGCCGGACAAGAAGGGGGAGCGCCATACCGGCCCACACCATCCTCGACGTCCGGCTCCTGTGTGGCGTCACCTGCCCTCGGCCGCGTCAGGCGTCGAGCCCGCGGAGGAAGGTGATCATCTCTGCGTTGACCTCGGCGGGGCGCTCCTGCTGAGTCCAGTGGCCGCAGCCCGGAAGCATCACGAGCCGCCTCAGGCCGGGCACCGTTTCCTTCATCTGGTCGAGCGCGCGCCTCTGCATCGCGATGACCAGGTCGCGGTCGCCGGCCACGAACAGCGCGGGCTGCAACACCTTCGCGTGGTGGTAGGCCGCCATCAGCTCCCAGGTCAGGTCCATGGCGCGATACCAGCTGAGCCCCCCGCGAAAGCCGGTGCGCTGGAATTCGCTCGTGTAGAGGTCGAGGTCGGCCTCGGTGAGCCACGCCGGCAACAGCGTAGGATCCGTCAACGTGTCGAGGAACCGCGCCGTCTTCGGCATGACGGGACGCCACCCGTGCTCTGGGGGCGCATCGCCCGAGGCCGAGTAGAGCACCCGGCGGAGCGTCGCGCGCACGTCGCCCTCCAGCTCGACCTCGGCCACCCCCGGCTCCTGGAAATGGAGCATGTACATGAAGTGGTCGCCTGCCACCTGACGGAGCGCGGCAGTGGGACGGACCGAGCCCCGCGGCGAGTACGGCACGGAGAGAACCACCACGGCGCGGAAGCGGTCGGGCCGCATCAGCGCGCAGTTCCAGGCGACCGGCGCGCCCCAGTCGTGCCCCACGATCACGGCCGTCTGCTCCCCGAGCGCGTCGAGGAGCCCGACCATGTCGCCCACGTGGTGGAGGGTCGTGTACTTCTCGATCTCCGCGGGCCGGTCGGTACGGCCGTAGCCGCGCATGTCCGGCGCGACGGCGCGGTACCCGACGGCCGCGAGCGCCTGCAGCTGATGGCGCCAGGAGTACCAGGACTCCGGGAAGCCGTGACAGAGGAGCACGGCCGGCCCGCTCCCCTGCTCGGCCACGTGCATCCGGATGCCGTTGGTCTCGACGATGCGATGGGCGATGTCACCCATGATCGGCGCTAGGCCTTCTCGCCCTTCTCGATCTTCGCCCAGCTGTCGCGGAGCGAGACGGTGCGGTTCCACACAGGCCGGCCGGGGGAGGAGTCCTTCACGTCCACGCAGAAGTAGCCGTTGCGCTCGAACTGGTAGCGGGTGCCGGGCGCCGCGTCCGCGAGCCCCGGCTCGAGCCGGCAGCCCGTGAGGCGCTCGAGCGAGCGCGGGTTCAGATCGGCCTTCCAATCGCCGGTCTCGTCGTCGCCGCCGGGTCGCGGGACGGTGAAGAGCTGGTCGTACAGCCGCACCTCGGCCTCCACCGCATGCGCCGCCGCCACCCAGTGGATGGTCCCGCGGACCTTCCGCCCGTCGGGCGCATCGCCGCCGCGCGTCGCCGGGTCGTAGCTGCAGCGCACCTCCACCACCTCGCCGCTGCGCTCGTCCTTGACGACCCCGGTGCAGCGCACGAGATAGGCGTAGCGCAGCCGCACCTCGGTGCCGGGGGCCAGGCGGTAGTACTTCTTCGACGGCTCCTCGCGAAAGTCGTCCTGCTCGATGTAGAGCACCCGCGAGAAGGGCACCTGCCGCGTGCCCATGGAGGCGTCCTCGGGATTGTTGACCGCCTCCATGATCTCCGCCTGGCCCTCGGGGTAGTTCTCGATGACGAGCCTGAGCGGCCGCAGCACGGCCATGGCGCGCGGCGCCCGCCGGTTGAGGTCCTCGCGCAGGCAGTGCTCGAGATGCGCCACGTCCACGAGCGCCTCCTTCTTGGCCACGCCGATGCGCTCGCAGAACTCGCGGATGGCCTCGGCAGTGTAGCCGCGCCGCCGCAAGCCCGCAATGGTCGGCATCCGCGGGTCGTCCCAGCCGCTCACGTGGCCGCCCTCCACCAGCTCCAGGAGCTTCCGCTTGCTCAGCACCGTGTGGCTCAGATTCAGGCGCGCGAACTCGATCTGCTGCGGGTGGTAGATGCCAAGGGCGTCGAGGAACCAGTCGTACAGCGGCCGGTGGTCCTCGTACTCCATGGTGCAGATCGAGTGGGTGATCCCCTCGATGGAGTCCGACTGGCCATGGGCGTAGTCGTACATCGGGTAGACGCACCAGCGGTCGCCGGTGCGCTGATGCGCCACCTTGCGGATCCGGTACATGGTGGGATCGCGCAGGTTGAGATTCGGGGAGGCCATGTCGATCTTCGCCCTGAGCACACGGGAGCCGTCGGGGAACTCGCCGGCCCGCATCCGCTCGAAGAGGTCCAGGTTCTCCTCCACGCTCCGGGCGCGGTAGGGGCTCTCCGAGCCCGGCTGGGTGAGCGTGCCCCGGTGCTGGCGGATCTCGTCCGCGCTGAGGTCGTCCACGTAGGCTCGGCCCGCCTTGATGAGCGCGACGGCCCACTCGTACAGGCGGTCGAAGTAGTCGGAGGCGTGATAGAGGTGCGGGCCCCAGTCGAAGCCCAGCCACCGGACGTCGTCCATGATGGACTCGACGTACTCGGTCGTCTCCCTGGTCGGGTTGGTGTCGTCGAAGCGCAGGTGGCAGCGGTCCCCCGGGTGCTCGGTCGCCAGCCCGAAGTTCAGGCAGATGCTCTTGGCGTGGCCGATGTGGAGGTACCCGTTGGGCTCGGGGGGGAAGCGCGTGATGACCCGGCCGCCGAACCGGCCGGAGACCAGATCGTCGGCGATCAGCTTGCGGATGAAATTGGGGGCGGGCTCGCTCGGGGGCATGGCGTCACTATACCCCGATCCCGGGCGGGCCAGGAACGGCAGGGCGCTCCGGCGGCCGGCGCCGGCTGCGGGGGCCCCGGCGGCGATTGACCGCCCCGGGACCGTCGACTAGCATCGCTGGAACACCCCGAAAGCCGTCCCCACCCAGAGGAGGACATGCCCGTGGCCTGGAGCTACGTCACCGTCGAGAAGACCCCCCCCGTCGCCATCGTCCGCTTCGACCGCAAGGGAAGCCGCAACGCCTTCAACCAGCACCTCGTCGGCGAGCTCACCGAGGCCGCCCGGGCCTTCCACGACGACCTGGAGACCCAGTGCGTGGTGCTGGCCGGCGCCCCCGAGGCCTTCTCCGCCGGCGCCGACCTCAAGGACGCCGCCTCCTGGCAGATCGCGGAGCAGAGCGACCTCGAGCGCCGCCGGCGCTTCTACTCCGGGGTGCGCCTCTGCAAGGCCTGGGAGGAGATGCCCCAGATCACCGTCGCCGCCATGGAGCGCATGGCGGTGGGAGCAGGCTGCGCCATCGCGCTCGCCTGCGACTGGCGCGTGCTCGGGCGCTCGGCCTTCCTCTATGTCCCCGAGGTGCAGATCGGGCTCAATCTCCAGTGGGGGGCGCTGCCCCGGCTCGTCACGCTGGTCGGCCCGGCCCGGGCCAAGCGCATCACGCTCCTCTGCGAGAAGATGGACGCGGCCACGGCGCTCGACTGGGGCCTGGTGGATGCCCTGGCGGAGGACGGCCGCACCGTGGAGGCGGCGCTGGACCTGGCCAGGCGGGCGGCCGCGATGCCTGCCGTCACGGTCAGGCTCATGAAGGAGGCGATCAACGCCACCGCGGGGGCGCTCCACCGCGCCACCTGCTTCGCCGACGGCGACCAGAGCCAGCTCACGGGGGGCTTCGAGACCGCGCGGGCGGCCCGGGAGGGCTTCGCCAGGCGCTGAGCCCCGTCGCGCGCGCGGCGGCCGCGCCACGTTGACAGCGATGGCGCGAAGCGACATCATGCAGCCAGGCAGGGCGAGAGCGCGCACGGTCGCGGAGCCGCGCGGAAGCGAACATCGGTTCTCACCGGAATCTGTGCGGCCCCCTGTGTAGCGGGCCGCTCCGCCAATCAACTCGCGAGAACAGGGAGAGGACCCATGGGTTTCCTCGACGGCAGGGTCGCGATCGTCACCGGAGCGTCGAAGGGCATCGGGCGCGCGCTAGGCCTGCGTTTCTCCCTGGAGGGCGCGAAGGTCGCCTGCGCCGCCCGCTCGGCCGACCTCGTGAAGGAGACGGCTGCGCAGGTGCAGAAGGCCGGCGGCCAGGCCATCGCGGTGGTGTGCGACGCGTCGAACGAGGACGCCGTCCGCCGTCTGGTGGAATTGACCGTGAAGGCGTTCGGCAAGATCGACACGCTCGTCAACAACGCGGGCGACGGCGGGCCCACCAAGCCGGTGCAGGACTACCTGATGGAGGACTGGCGCTACACGATCGACTCCTGCCTGACGTCGTCGTATGTCTGCACCCGCTTCGTCGTGCCCGAGATGATCAAGGCGGGCGGCGGCGCGATCGTGAACATCTCCTCGATGGCGGGCCGCCGCGGCCTGCCCTACCGCATCGGCTACTGCTCGGCCAAGGCCGGCCAGGTCGGCATGACGTACGGCATGGCGGTGGAGCTGGCGCCGCACGGCATCCGCGTCAACTGCGTCGCCCCCGGCGCCGTGGAGGGCGACCGCATCGACCGCGTCATCGCCGGCCAGGCCGAGGTCCGCGGCATCTCGGTGGACGCGATGCGCAAGGCCATGATCGAGCACGCGCCGCTCAAGCGCATGGTCACCGCCGACGACATCGTGGACGCCACGCTCTTCTTCTGCAGTGACATGGCGCGCAGCGTCTCGGGCCAGGTGCTGGCGGTCAACGCGGGGGAGCCGGCGGGCTGACGCGCGAGCGCGAGGGCCGCCGCGCCGCAGGGCCTCCGGGCTCATCACTTCCGATACGGACGCAGCGGCCGGCGCGGCTCCGTGCGCGCGGCGATCGCCAGCGGGCGCTTCAGCGCCGAGATGATCGGCCTGGAGACCGTGAAGCGCCCGTATTCGGAAGCGGGCGTGCTCGCGCGCTCCCTGGTCGAGAGCGGACA
>JACPCX010000103.1:0-10363 GCA_016184305.1 Candidatus Rokuibacteriota bacterium
CTCACGTAGACTGACCCGGAGAAGCAGAGGGGGAATCCAAGAGGACCGCGTGCCGACGATACTGCATCTGCTGCTGGCGCTTGCGCTGACGGTGTTCCTGGCGTTTCAGGCGGGCGCACTGGTCTTTGTCCTTCGCTCGAGACAGGCCCTGGCGGCCGGACGGTCCGCGCGGCGCTCCGAGCTTCTCTGGACCGTGATCCCCGTGATGGTCGTCCTCTTCCTGGCCGCTCGCAGCTGGGTGGCGGTCTTCGACGTGGGGCGCCCGGCGCTGGCCTCGCCCGTCGTGCAGGCGGAGCGCCACGCCTCCGACACATCGACCCCTCAATGGTAAGGAATCCCATGCGCGAGCGCCGCCAGAGCCCGTTCCGCTTCGAGACCGCGGTCCTGCTCCTCGCCGTCCTGACGCTGGCCGCCGCCTGCGGCTGGAGCGGCTGGGACACGAAGATGACGACCGTCATCCCCAAGTCCGACTTCGGGAAGCTGACCCACGGCGTCTTCATGCTGATCTCCTGGTGGACGCTCTGGATCTTCATCCTCGTGGAGGCCACGCTGCTCTTCGCCGTCTGGCGCTTCCGCGAGCGGCCCGGGGCGCTGATCCCGAAGCAGATCCACGGGCACACGGCGCTCGAGATCTCGTGGACGGTGGCCTTCGCCGCGATCCTGCTCATCATCGGCATCCCGACGATCCGCGTCATCTTCAAGACCCAGGAGGCCCCGGCCGCCACGGCCCTCCGCGTTGACGTCACCGGCCGCCAGTGGTGGTGGGAGTTCAAGTACCCGGCGCTCAACGTCGCCACGGCGAACGAGGCCCACATCCCCGTCGGGCAGACGATCGCTTTCCACCTCAACGGGCCGGACGTCATCCACTCCTTTTGGGTCCCCCAGCTGGGCGGCAAGCGCGACGTGGTTCCGGGTCGGGTCAACCGGCTCGTGCTCACGCCGGACACGCCGGGCGAGTACATCGGGCAATGCGCCGAGTACTGCGGCATCTCTCACGCCAACATGCGCTTCCGCGTCATCGTCCACTCGAAGGAGGACTTCGAGCGGTGGGTGGCGGGCCAGCAGGCGCCGGCAGCGGAGCCCAAGGACCCCCTGGCGCAGAAGGGCAAGGAGCTCTTCGGCCAGTCGGCCTGCGTGGGCTGCCACACCATCGCGGGCATCTCGGCCGGCGTGCTGGGACCCAACCTGACCCACTTCGGCAGTCGCAAGATCTTCGCGGGCGGCATGATGCCGAGCACTGCCGAGACCCTCGTCATGTGGATCGAGAACCCCGGCCACATGAAACCGGGAGTGCTCATGCCCAACCTGGGCATGAAGGGCGAGCAGTCTCAGGCCCTGGCAGCCTACCTTCTGAGCCTCAAGTAGAGGAGCCCCATGGCGACACACGCGGCATTCATGCGCGGCGAGGCGGTAGCGGCTCCGAGCGGCCTCTGGTCCTGGATCACCACCGTGGACCACAAGCGGGTCGGGATCCTGTACGGGACCAGCGCATTCATCTTCTTCCTGGTGGGCGGCATCGAGGCCCTGATCATGCGGCTGCAGCTCGCCACACCCGACAACACCCTGGTGGGGGCGCAGCGGTTCAACGAGCTGTTCACGATGCACGGCACGACGATGGTCTTCCTGGCGATCATGCCCATGAGCGCCGCCTTCTTCAACTACATGATCCCGCTCCTGATCGGCGCGCGGGACGTGGCCTTCCCCCGGCTGAATGCCCTCTCCTACTGGGTCTTCCTGGCCGGCGCGCTGCTCCTGCACATGAGCTTCGTGGTGGGGGCGGCGCCGGACGGCGGGTGGTTCGGCTACGCGACGCTCACCTCGAAGCAGTTCTCCCCCGGCCAGAGCATCGACTTCTGGATGCTGGGGCTGCAGATCCTCGGCGTCTCCTCCCTGATGGCCGGGTTCAACTTCATCGTGACCATCGTGAACATGCGAGCGCCGGGCATGACGCTGATGCGGATGCCCGTGTTCGTCTGGATGAGCCTCGTCGTGCAGTTCCTCGTGGTGCTGGCGTTCCCGGCCATCACGGTGGCGCTCATCCTGCTCATGTTCGACCGGTTCTTCGGGACCCTCTTCTACGCGCCGGCCGCCGGCGGCGACCCGCTGCTCTGGCAGCACCTCTTCTGGATCTTCGGCCACCCGGAGGTGTATATCCTGATCCTGCCGGCCATGGGCATCGTCTCGGAGGTGCTGCCGACCTTCGCCCGGAAGCCGCTCTTCGGGGCCCCCGTGGTGATCTACTCGGGGATCATGATCGGCTTCTTCGGCTTCGGCGTCTGGAGCCACCACATGTTCGCCGTGGGCATGGGACCGGTGGCGGACTCGGCCTTCTCCATCGCCACCATGCTCATCGCCGTGCCCACGGGCGTGAAGATCTTCAACTGGATCGGGACTCTCTGGTCGGGCTCCATCCGCTTCACCGCGGCGCTGTACTTTTCGCTGGGCTTCATCGCCATGTTCATCATGGGGGGGCTGTCCGGCGTCATGCACGCCTCGCCCCCCGTGGACCTGCAGCAGACGGACACGTACTTCGTCGTCGCCCACTTCCACTACGTGCTCTTCGGCGGGTCCATCCTCGGTCTCTTCTCGGGCGCGTATTACTGGTGGCCCAAGATCACCGGCCGGCTGCTCGACGAGCGGCTGGGCACGCTGCACTTCTGGCTCATGCTGATCGGGTTCAACGTGACGTTCTTCCCCATGCACTACCTCGGGCTCATCGGCATGCCCCGGCGCATCTACACCTACGCCCCGGACCTCGGGTGGAACTTCTGGAACCTGGTGTCCACCGTGGGCGCCTTCCTGATCGCGGTGTCGTTCCTGGTCTTCATCGCCAACGTGTGGAAGACGATGCGGGCGGGCGCCGTCGCGAGCCCGGATCCCTGGGATGGCCGGACGCTCGAGTGGACCATCGCCTCGCCGCCGCCCGTCCACAACTTCGGCGTCATCCCGACGGTGCACGGCCGGGACGAGCTGTGGCTGCAGAAGCACGGCGACGGCCACGGCGGCACGCCGGCGCCGCGCCCGCCGGCGCCGACGCGCCAGGATCTCGCGTCCATCCACATGCCGCCACCGTCCTACTGGCCCATCCTGCTGGCGGCATCCATGCTGTTCATGATGAGCGGCGCCCTCATCAGCATCTACCAGGTCGTCCTGGGCGGGCTGCTCACGCTCTACTGCATGTTCCGGTTCGCCCTCGAGTATCACCGGCCGCACCCACAGGAGAGCCGCCGGTGAGCAGCGCACACGTCGCCGCGCACGCCGTGCACGACCCGAACACCGGCACCACCGGGCTCGACAACCGGAAGATGGGCATGTGGGCCTTCCTCGGCTCGGAGTGCATGTTCTTCGGGACGCTCATCGGCACCTACCTGTCCTACAAGGGCAAGAGCATCAGCGGCCCCACCCCGCACGAGATCCTCAACATCCCGCTCACCTCGGTCAGCGCCTTCGTCCTCCTGATGTCCTCCCTTCTCATGGTGCTGGCGCTGGCCGCCGTCCAGCGCAACGACATGAAGTGGGGGAAGATCTGGCTCTTCCTGACGGCGCTCCTCGGCGCCGGGTTCGTCGGCTTCCAGATCTACGAGTTCACCCACTTCGTCCACCTCGGGCTCACGCTCCAGACCAACCTGTTCGGCACCACCTTCTTCGTGCTCACGGGCTTCCACGGCGCGCACGTCACGGGCGGAGTCATCTGGCTCCTGTCGCTCTGGGTGCTCGCCCTCCGCGGCAAGCTCGGGCCGCAGGACTCGCTCAAGGTGGAGATCTGCGGGCTGTACTGGCACTTCGTGGACATCGTGTGGATCGCCATCTTCACGCTGGTCTACCTGATCCCGTAGGAGTCGAGACCATGGCAGACGCCCACGCTCACGCCGCGTCCCACGCCGAGGGAGGGCATGCCTCCGTGGCGACCTATCTCCGCGTCGCCGTGGTCCTGGCCATCATCACCGCCATCGAGATCACCGCGCTCTACGTGCCGGGCCTGCCCAATGCGGTGCTCGTGGCGGTGCTGATCGTGTTCTCCGTTTTCAAGTTCGGGCTGGTGGTGGCCTTCTTCATGCATCTTCGCTACGACTCGAAGGTCCTCGCGGCGCTCTTCGTCGGGCCGCTGATGATCGCCTGCGCCATCATCCTGGCCCTCATGGCGCTCTTCAGCGCGTTCCTGCTCCTGCCGCGCGCCTAGCCATGGCGCATGGACTGCCCTCGCCCGGGGCGCCGCCGCCTCTGGGGCCCGAGGGCTTCGACTGGACCGTGTGGAGCGCCGATCCCGTCGTCGTCTTGGGCCTGGCGCTCCTGGGCGGCGCCTACCTCGCGGCGACCCTGTGGCGCCGCCGGCTGGACCCGGACGCCCGCGTGGAGCCCGTCCGGGCGGTCACCTTCGCATGCGCCATGATGGTGCTGCTGGGATCGCTCACGGGCCCCCTCCACGACCTCGCCGACTACTACCTCTTCAGCGCCCACATGGTGCAGCATCTCCTGCTGGCCTTCGCCATGCCGCCGCTGCTCCTTCATGGCATCCCGGCGTGGATGGCCCGGCCGCTGCTGCGCCACCCCGCTTTGCTTCGCGCCGGGCGGAGGCTCACCCGCCCCAGCGGGGCCTTCGCCGCCTTCAACCTCGTGCTGGTGGCCTGGCATCTGCCGCCGCTCTACAATCTGGCCATGGAGGCCCACCCCGTCCACATCGCCCAGCACCTGATGATCATGGCGGCCTCCGTCCTGCTCTGGTGGCCGCTCCTGTCGCCCACGCGTGACCTGCCTCGCGCGCCGTACCCGGTGCAGCTCCTCTATCTCTTCATCGTCGGCCTCCCGATGGTGATGGTGTCCATCTTCATCACGATGGCCGACAGCGTGCTCTACCCGTATTACGCCGCCGCCCCGCGCGTCTGGACCGCGCTCTCCCCCCACGCGGACCAGCGCCTAGGCGGGCTCATCATGTGGATCCCCGGAGGCCTCGTGTTCCTCGCCGCCATCTCCGTGGTCTTCTTCCGCTGGCAAGCCGCCGGCGCCGGCGATGTGACCGTGGGGACCGCGGAGACGACGCATGTCCGCTAGCCCGCCGCGCGCCCTCGCCTGGGCCACCGTCGTCGCCCTGTTCGCCCTCATGACGCTCGGCAATATCGTCAGCGCCACCGGATCGGGCCTCGCCTGCCCGGACTGGCCTCTCTGTCACGGCAGCCTGATCCCGCCGCTGAGACCCGATGTCCTCGTCGAGTACGGCCACAGGCTGGCTGCCGCCCTCACCTCCATCCTGCTCGTGACCACCATCGTCCTCACCATTCGCCGGCGCCGCGCCCCGGGGGTGCGCCGCATCGGCCTGGGGCTCCTGGTCCTGCTGGGCATCCAGATCGGCCTCGGCGGCGTGACCGTGCTCCTGCGCCTGCCGCATCTCATCAGCACCACGCACCTGGTGAACGCTCTGCTGATCTTCGCCGGGCTCCTGGTACTGCAGGGGCCGGGGGGGAGTGCCGCGCCCGCCGGCGTCCCGCCCAAGGTCAGACGTCTGGCCGTGGCGGGCCTCGTCGTCCTCCTGGCCCAGCTCGCCCTCGGCGGCTATGTCCGGCACACGGGGGCGGGGCTCGCCTGCCCCGATTTCCCGCTCTGCAGCGGCGATCTCCTGCCGCGCGGGTGGCTCGCCGTCGCTCACTGGGTCCACCGGTGGCTGGGGATGACGCTGCTCCCGTTCTTCATCCATCTGGCGGTGGCGGCCCGACGCACGCCGCTCGCCCGTTCCGCGTGGACGGTGGCGGCGCTCGGGGGCGCGCAGGTGGCGCTAGGCATCCTCGCCGTCGTGCTGCAGCTCACGCCAGCGGTCCGGGCCGCTCATGCCGCGGTGGGCTACGCGCTCTGGGGCACGCTCGTGTGGCTCAGTCTGGGCACGGGAGCCTGGAGCCTCGCCTTCGCCCCGGCGCGCGCGGGGCGCCAGCCTCTGCTCGAGGCCGGGGGGGCGGCCCGTGTCTCCTAGCAGGCTGCTGAAAAAGGCCCATCTGCTTCGTTGGCGCCCTCGGCCGCACGCTCAACGTGGCTCGCTTGCGCTCGCCGGATCTCCGGATATGCTCGCCTCGCCTCCGGCTCCGCTCGCCAAGCGGAGTACGCCTCGCGTGCGGCCGTCGGGCGCCGCCTCGCATCTGGACCTTTTTGAGCAGCCCGCAGGGTTTCCCCGCATCCTGCTAGGTCGGCGCGCGCTCCCGCCTGCCGGAGTGCGGGACAGCGTCGGCGCCTACGCGGAGCTCTCCAAGCTCGGCATCGTCCTGCTCGTGCTCGTCTCGGCCTGCGCCGGCTTCATGCTGGCGGCCCCCCTCGGCGCCGAGTTCCCGTGGCGGCAGGGCGTCCTGGTCCTCCTGGGGGTGATGCTCCTGTCCTGCGGCGCCTCGGCGCTCAACCAGGTGCAGGAGCGTGAGCGCGATGCCCTGATGGGACGGACGGCAAACCGGCCACTCCCCTCGGGCCGCCTCTCGCTGGCCCAGGGAACCCTGTTCGCCGTCCTGGCGCTCGTCACCGGGGCGATGGTGCTGTGGCTCGGCGTGGGCGGGACGGCCGGCGCCCTCGGGCTCGCCGCGGCCTCCTTCTACAACGGCCTCTACACCCCGTGGCTCAAGCCGACCTCCCCCTTCGCGGCCGTGCCGGGGGCAGTGCCGGGATCGCTCCCGCCCGTGATCGGCTGGGTGGCCGGCGGGGGATCCCTCACCGACGCGGGCGCGCTCATCCTGTTCGGCGTCCTGTTCCTCTGGCAGATGCCCCACTTCTGGGCGCTGGCCCTGCGCTACCGAGCTGACTACGCCTCGGGGGGCTTCCCCATGGTGTCCGAGGCCGTCGGCGTCGAGGGCACGGCCCGGCTCATCCTCCTCTACGCGCTTGGGCTCACCGCGCTCGCCGTGGCCGCGCCGAGCTTCGGGCTGGGCGGATTGGCCTCGCTGGCGGCCGCCTCGCTGCTGGGCTGGCGGCTCATCTGGCTGGCCAGCAAGTTCGCGCGGCGGCCCGAGGACCGGCGCGGATGGCTCTCCCTCTTCCTCTTCTCCAACGTCTATCTCCTGCTGTTCTTCGCCGTCCTCGTCGGAGAGCGCCTCGTCCGCCACGCCCTCCCCTAGCCCGCCGCGGCGGGCCTGCGGCCTCAGGCCCGCGCGGCACCGGCCCGCTCCTGGTCGCGCAGGACCCGCCGCAGGAGCTTGCCGTTGGCCAGCTTGGGCAGTTCGGCCACGAACGCCACCGCGCGAGGCACCTTGAAGCTGGCGAGGCGGTCCCGGCACCCGGCGATCACGGCCTCGGCGGTCGTCGACGTGCCCGGCCTGAGGACGACGAAGGCCTTGACGATCTCGCCCTTGACCGGGTCCGGCGCGCCGACCACGGCCGCCTCGTAGACCTCCGGCATGGCGTACAGGACCTCTTCCACCTCGCGCGGGTAAACGTTGTAGCCGGCGGTGATGATCAGATCGTCCTTGCGATCGACCAGGAAGTAGAAGCCGTCGGCGTCCTGGTAGGCGAGGTCGCCGGTGTGGAACCACCCTCCGCGGTAGTCGTGCGCGGTCTTGCTGGGCAGGCGCCAGAAGCCGGGCGGGATGGAGGGACCGCGCGCGAGCAGCTCGCCGACCGTCCCGGCAGGCACGGCATGGCCGTCCTCGTCGACGATGGCCATCTCCATCTCGGGGAACGGCAGGCGCTTGCCGAGGGAGCCGTACCTCTGTGGCGCCGCGGGCTCCCAGAGGGGAGACGTGGTCGAGGCCCAGCCGGTGCATCCGTACCAGTCGACCACGACGACTCCGGTGCGGGCGATGAACTCGCGCTGGATCTCGACGGGGATGGGAGCGCCGCCCACCACCGCCAGGCGGAGCGAGGTGAGGTCGCGCCGCTCCAGGTCGATGTCGCGGGTGAGGTAGACGTACATGGTCGGCACGCCGGAGAAGACCGTGATGCGCTCGCGCTCGATGCGCCGGGCGACCTCCTCCACGTCCCACCGGGGCAGCAGGCGCAGGGTTGCGCCGGTGGCGCAGGCCACCAGGGTCATCATCAGGCCGAAGGTGTGGAAGATGGGCAGCGCCACCAGGTGGCGGTCGTCCTGGCGGAGCTGCCAGACCTGGACATGCCACTGCATCATGCCGACCCACCAGTTGCGGTGAGTGATCATCACGCCCTTGGCCCGGCCGGTGGTGCCGGAGGTGTAGTGAAGGGCGCAGAGATCGTCCGGGTCGCGCTCCACCAGCACCGGGGCGGCGGGCCGGGCGACCAGGTCGGCGAGGCGATGGCTGCCGAAGGGGACGGTGTCGGCCGCGACGATGAGGTGCTCGAGCTCGGGCGCATCGGGCCAGGCCAGGTCCAGCAGCGGCAGGAACTCGGGGTCGGCAATGATCACCCGGGAGGCGGCATTGCGCAGCACGTAGGAGATCTCGTCCTGCCTGTACATGGTGTTCAGCGGCGAGGCGACGCCGCCTGCCTTGATCGCCGCCCAGTAGCTGATCAGGAAGGCGATGGAGTTCGGCAGCATGATGCTGACCCGGTCGCCGGGGCGCAACCCGAGGGCCTGGAGGGCTGCGGCGAGGTTGTCGGTCCGCCGGTCCAGCTCGCGCCAGGTGAGGCTCTCCTCGCCGAAGCAGACAGCCGCCCTGTCGGGCAGGCGCCGGGCGTTGTCCACCAGATACTGCGCCAGGTTCATGGCAACTCGCTCCTCCGTCGGCCCACAGGGGGGGGTTGAGCTGCGGGACGCGCCCTCTCTCTACCAGGATAGGGGGAGACTGTGACCCCCTGGGAGTCTAGAGCCTATTCCAGGACTTGGGAAGGGGCGCGATTCGCCAGCCGGCGGGATGTTCTGGTATCCTGGTACTCCTTTGCGGGAGGGTTCATGAACATCTGTGTCGTGGGTACGGGGTACGTGGGGCTGGTGACGGGCGCCGTGTTCGCCGACCTGGGCAACGACGTCGTCTGCGTGGACAAGGTCGCCGCGAAGATCCAGTCGCTCCAGGCCGGGCGGATGCCGATCTACGAGCCCGGGCTCGAGGAGATGGTGGCCCGCAACGTGGGCGACGGTCGGCTCGCCTTCACCATCGACCTGCCTGCGGCCGTGCGCCAGGCCGACGTCGTCTTCATCGCGGTGGGCACGCCCTCCCGCGACAATGGCGAGACAGATCTGTCCCAGGTGGAGGCCGTGGCGGTCGAGATCGGCGGGGCCATGGACCGCTACAAGGTGGTGGTCAACAAGTCCACCGTGCCGGTGGGCACGGGCGAGCTCGTGCGGGAGGTCATCGCGCGCAGCCAGCCGCGCCCTGTCGACTTCGACGTGGTGTCGAACCCGGAGTTCCTGCGCGAGGGCTCGGCCATCGAGGACACCCTGCGCCCGGACCGCATCGTGATCGGCGCGCCGAACCAGCAAGTGGCCATGACCCTGGTGGAGCTCTACGCCCCGCTCGAGCGCCCCATGATCATCACCGACCTGCCGTCGGCGGAGGTGATCAAGTACGCCTCCAACGCGTTCCTGGCCGCCAAGATCTCTTTCATCAACGCCATCGCGAACATCTGCGAGGCGGGGGGTGCGGACGTCCGCCAGGTGATGAAGGGGATGGGCCTCGACTCCCGGATCGGCTCGGCGTTCCTCCAGGCGGGGCTCGGCTACGGGGGGTCGTGCTTCCCCAAGGACGTGGACTCGCTCATCCACACGGCGGCCCGGCTCGGCTACGACTTCAAGCTGCTGAAGTCGGTGGCGGAGATCAACCGGGAGCGGGCCGGGCTCCTCGTGGAGGCGATCCGCAAGGCCCTGGGCCCCCTCGACGACAAGATCGTGGCCGTGCTGGGGCTGGCCTTCAAGCCCAACACGGACGACATGCGCGAGGCCAAGAGCGTGGAGGTTATCGGCGCCCTCCGGGCGGCGGGCGCCGCCGTGACGGCCTACGATCCCGTGGCGACGGACAACGCGCGGGCGCTCCTCCCTCCGGATGTCGTCTTCTGCGCCTCGCCCTACGAGGCGGCGGACGGGGCGGATGCCGTCGTCCTGGTGACCGAGTGGAACGAGTTCCGCTTCTTGAACCTGGAGCGCCTCCGCGCCGTCCTGCGCCGTCCCGTGATCTTCGACGGGCGGAACCTCTGGGAGCCCGAGCGCATGCGCCGGCTGGGCTTCGAGTACCACTCCATCGGGCGGAAGCCCGTGCTGCCGTCCTGAGGGCCTGCGCCATGCGCGTCCTCGTCACGGGCGGAGCCGGATTCATCGGGTCCCACCTCTGCGACTTCCTGCTCGCCCGGGGGTGCGACGTCCTCTGCGTCGACAACCTCCTGACCGGCTCTCTGGACAACATCGCCCACATCCGCGACGGGCGCTTCCTCTTCATCAAGCACGACGTGACCAACTACATCGTGGTGGACGGGCCGCTGGACTACGTGCTCCACG
>JACPCX010000163.1:0-4081 GCA_016184305.1 Candidatus Rokuibacteriota bacterium
GGTCGAGGCGGGGCTCACGCCCATGCAGGCCCTGCAGGCGGCCACGCAGTGGGCGGCCCGCTGCCTCGGGCTCGAGCGCGAGCTCGGCACGATCGAGAAGGGCCGCCTGGCCGACCTGGTCGTGGTGAACGGCAACCCCCTGGACGACGTCAAGATCCTGCTCGATCCCGCGCGGATCGCCCTGGTGCTGAAGGACGGGGCGGTGTGCGCCGACCGGCGCGGGGCGCCCGCGCGCTAGCGCGTCCCCCGGTGTGTTGCCTCCTCTGTCAGGATCCTCATCGCCTCATCCCACCTGCTTCAGTGTGCCCTCGATCAGCGAGCACGCGTCACCGAGCGCGTCGGCCACCCGGTTCCGCTGGCGCACGAGCCTGGTCTCCAGCAGCCACCGCGCCTCGGCCTGCGGCAGCCTCTCGAGGCGCGGAAGGTCGTAGAGGCACGGGATCATCGTCGTCTGCGACGTGAGACCGTAGGGGTCGTGCCCGTACGTCCCGATCGCCGTGGACTCGAGCGGGATGAGGAGCCGGCCCAGGCGCTTCATGCAGCGGTTCAAGTGCTCGGCCGGCTCGCCGTCCTTGACGCCCCCCGTCCGATATCGCTCGCGCCAGCGATCGGCCGCCTGGTCGAGTCGGGCCGCCGCCGCATGGAATTGCTCGGCGCGCGCGAGGGCGCCGTCGAGGCCGACCGCCGTGCCGGCCGGGGCGAGCTCCTTCAGGCGGTCGACGAACGGAGCGGCGACGCCCGCGTACTGGAACGGCAGCACCGGTGCCGTCAGGAGCTCCCAGAGATAGGCGCCGTAGAGGCGCAGATGATCGGACATCCAGTTGAAGTCGACCTTGTCGATCGTGCACTCGAGCGAGTGATGCCACCAGCCGAGGTTGGCGAGCGCGGTCGCCTTCAGCTCGGCCTCGGTGAACGCGCCGCCGCCCGTCATCATCGGCACGCCGAGCCCGAAAAAGGACGCGTCGCCGATCTTGGTCGCCCGCCGCCACACCTGCTCGCGACCCGGACACAGCCGGCGCTCGATCGCCTCGTGGAAGCCGCGAAGCTCCACGTTCGAGCGCGTGCCCCAGCGCGTCGTTCCGACGCAGGCGGGCTGGTCGATCTGAAGGTACGCGGCCGCGTGGTCCCGGAGACGATCCCAGTGGCGATCGACGAACCACGAGGAGCCGACCATGGTGCCGGTCTCGTGGCCGGCCCAGAAGCCGACCACGAGGCCGCGTCGCAGGAGCTCCTTGTGCTGGTTGAAGACGCGGGCGAGCTCGAGAATGCACGCGTTCCCCGCGGCGTTATCGGTCGCCGCCTCGCCGAACCACGAATCCTGGTGGCCTCCCACGATGACGAAGTCCTCGCTCGCGGCGACGGAGATCCGCGCTGTCGTGATCTGGATGGGGCGCCAGCCGTTCTCGACGTGTGTGCGGAGCCACACGCGCACCGGCCCCTGGCGACAGAGCGCACGGAGGCGAAGCCCGTCCGTGCGCGCGATCCCGATGCACGGGAGCGTGGGCATCTCCGTCGCCACGTTGTCGGACGTCGGGTTGCCCCATGCCGGCTTGACCGATCCGAACGGCACCGCGCGGTTGTCGGGCGCTCCCCAGTTCATCATCACGCAGCCGGCCGCCCCCAAGAGGCCGGCGATGCGCTGCTTCTCGTGGCGCGCCGGATGGTAGGACAGCTCCGAGAGCGTGATCGTCCCTGGCGCGTCTTTGCCCTCGTACTCCTCGAACGCACCGGAGAAGACGTCGAGCAGCATGCCCTCGATCCCCTGGGGCGGCGTCAGCGTGCTGTGCCCCAGCGTGTTGGCCTCGATCGTCATCTCGACGGGAGCCAGGACCTTGCACTCGGCCCTCTCGGGAAAGCTCACGAGCCCGGGCAGATCCTGGACGACGGCCTCGACGCCGACGGCGCGCAACGACGCGGCGCTATACTCGGCCATGCGCCGACCGTTCTCCGACCCGGCCAGGCGTGAGGGGATCGTCTTCGTGATGTGTTCGACGTGGGCGCGGACGTTGTCGATGGACAGTGCGGCCAGGATACTCTCTTCGGACATGTACCGGATCCTCCAGCGCTCACATTCGAGGGTGAGGGGCCGCGACTTGTCGATCATAGTCGAAGACCGCGGAGGCGGCAAGAAGCCGCATCACCTAACTTCGGGTACCGAAGGGAGGCTCGAGAACTTTTCCCCTATGGAAAGATCAAGGAAGACCTCGAACGCGTTGGCCGCACGCATCGATGATGCGGATCTCCACGACCCAGGCGCTGTGGAAGCCGAGCGCCTCCGCGCGCGCGAGATAGGCGCGGATCGCGCCCACATCCACGGTGCGGTCCTGGAAGGTCTGCGGAATCGAGACGGCCAGTGCCACGCGAGCGCTCATGCTGGATCCTCCCGCTGGCGGGCGAGACGCGCCGACAGCTCGGTCACGAACTCGTCGGGCGGGCTCGGCGAGATCACGACGAGCCCCCGGGCGGTGTGAAGGTACACGAGATCCCGGGTGTTCGAAGGCCGGAGGAGCCGAAGAGCCCGTTCAGCCCCAGCGCCAGGAGCCCGCCGATGGGCCGGGGCGTCCGGTCCACGGCTCGGATGCCCGAGTAGGGCAGCCGCCGCGGCAGCCACCGCCGCTCGATACGCAGCCCACGCCCCTCCAGCGTGAACCCCGTCGGGGCGAGCCCCTGGATGGCCCAGACGAGACCCAGGAACGGCAGCGGGAAGATGACGAAGACCGGATCGCCAGTCGAGGCGAGGAGCGCGACGGAGAGCACGATGGGGACTCCCACACCCAGGCCCAGCCCGACCACCCCCGCGATGATCCGCTGTCGGGTACCGAGGACGGCCGGGAAGAACAGCCTGGCGGGCTGAATCAGCGCGAGTGGATCTCGAGGGCGCCGAAGAAGTACGGGATCTCGAAGGCGGCCGACTCGGGCGAGTCGGAGCCATGCACCGCGTTGGCCTCGATGGAGGCGGCGAAGTCGCGGCGGATGGTCCCGGGCGCGGCCTTGGCCGGGTCCGTGGCGCCCATCAGGTCGCGGAGCCGGACGATGGCGTTCTCGCCCTCGAGCACGATGGGCATGCAGGGCCCGGAGGTCATGAAGGCGCAGAGGCTGGCGTAGAACGGCCGCTCCTTGTGGACGATGTAGAAGCCGCCCGCCTGGGCGGGGCTCAAGTGCAGGAGCCTGGCCGCCAGGACTTTGAGGCCGGCCTGCTCGAACCGGCCGATGATCTGCCCGATCACGCCCCTGGCGACGGCATCGGGCTTGATGATGGTCAGCGTGCGCTCGAGGGCCATGGACGGCGGCCTAGCTTCTCTTGCCGAGGATCCGGGCGACGGTGGCGCCCATGTCCGCGGGGCTCTTCACGGTGGTGATGCCGGCAGCCTCCAGCGCCTTCATCTTCTCGGCGGCCGTCCCCTTCCCACCCGCGATGATGGCCCCGGCATGGCCCATGCGGCGACCCGGGGGCGCCGTCTGGCCGCAGATGAAGCCCACCACGGGCTTCCGCACATGCGCCTTCACGAAGGCGGCGGCCTCTTCCTCGGCGGTGCCGCCGATCTCGCCGATCATCATGATGGCGGAGGTGCCGGGGTCGTCCTGGAAGAGGCGCAGGACGTCGATGAAGCTGGTGCCGTTGACGGGGTCGCCCCCGATGCCGACGCACGAGGACTGGCCGAGGTCGCGCTGGGTCAGCTGGTGCACTACCTCGTAGGTGAGCGTGCCGCTGCGCGAGACCACCCCCACGGGGCCTGCCTTGTGGATGTGCCCGGGCATGATGCCGATCTTCGCCTTGCCCGGCGAGATGAGCCCTGGGCAGTTGGGGCCGATGAGCCGGCTCTTCGTGCCCGCGAGCACGGCCTTGACCTTGACCATGTCGGCCACCGGCACGCCCTCGGTGATGCAGACGATGAGCGGCAGGCCCGCGGCGGCGGCCTCCAGGATGGCGTCGGCGGCGGCCGGCGGCGGCACGAAGATCAGCGCGCAGTCCGCGCCCGCGGCCTTGACCGAGTCCTCCACGGTGTTCCAGATGGGAAAGCCCTCGTGGGTGGTGCCGCCTTTGCCGGGCCTGACGCCACCCACCACGTGGGTCCCGTAC
>JACPCX010000192.1:0-2854 GCA_016184305.1 Candidatus Rokuibacteriota bacterium
ATGCGGGGTGAACTCGTGGATGCGCGTCAGCCTCCGCTCGCCCCCCTGCGGGGGCGGGACGACCTGCCAGGTGGACACCCCACCTCTCGCGTCGCCCACCACGAGCGTGCGGTCACCGATCAGGAACCCGAGCGCGGTGACCGGTGTGTCCGGCGCCCCGCCCACGGTGACGGCCTCCCCGGCAGTCGGGCTCTCCCGGTCGCGCATGTCGTAGCGGATGACCCAGCCGCGCGAGGTGCCGATGAACAGGTCCTCGCCCCGGCCGTCGAGCCTCAAGGCTGTGATCTCCCCGTCCACCGAGACGGCACGCGTTGTGAGGGACTCCTCGCGCCGGCGCCCGCCACTCAGCGCCTTCCCCTCCACGACCGAGTGCAGCGCCAGCTCCGTGGGACCCACCTGGGCCACCGTCACCGGGCCCGTCCCCGTCGCCGCGAAGGCCAGCCGGCGCAAGGGCCGGTTGCGCTCCGGATCGAGCGCCATCGGCTCGCCGAAAACCGGCCGCGGCGTCACCGTTCGCACCCCGTCCTTGAAGGCGACGTCGAACTTCATCTCGAGCGGGATGGCCCGGCCGTCGGCTGAGCCGATGAGGTGCTGCCCCGTCCCCGCCGCGGCCACGGTCGTGACGGCCGACCCGCCGAGTGCCGGGACGGGCACCGGAAGCACAGCCCCCTGGCCTTTCAGGGAGACAAGCTGGAGCATGCCCGTGGAGGTCACCGCGTAGGCGATCTCGCGATACTCGTCCACCCCCGTCCCCTCGCCAGGAGCGGGCACCGACGACGCTCCCTCCACCGCCCGGTAGGTGCCGAGGAGCGAGGCGGTCGGCGCCTTGAAGAGGGGGTACACCTCGGCGGCGATGACGAGGAGGATGGCGAGAATCGAGGCGATGATGATGATGCCGCCGGAGACGACGAGGCGTGAGGCCCAGCGGTCGAGCGCGATGCGGCGGCTCGTGCGGGCCCGCGAGACGACGAGCGGGCGGGCCGGCGATGCCGGCCCGCCCGCCCCGAGCGCTTCGGTATTGAGCGCCACCTACTGGACCTTGTTCAGCTCTTCCCTGGCGATGGAGGCCGGGATCGGGAAGTAGCCGTCCTTGATGACAACCTCCTGGCCCTCCTTCGACACGACGAGCTTGAGGAACTCCCGGGTCAGCGGCTCCAGCGGCTTGCCCGGCGCCCTGTTCACGTACACGTAGAGGAAGCGCGACAGCGGGTAGCTCCCCGCATAGGCGTTGTCGGGATCGGCCTCGTAGCACCTGGCGCCGTCCTTGGCCGCCAGGGGGACGGCGCGGACGCCTGCCGTGGCGTACCCGATCCCGCTATAGCCCATGGCGAAGCGGTCCACGGTCACGCCCTGGACCACCGAGGCCGAGCCGGGCTGTTCCTTCACCTGGTCCTTGTAGTCGCCGTTCTTCAGCGTGTGCTCCTTGAAGAAGCCGTAGGTCCCTGAGGCCGAGTTGCGGCCGTAGAGGCTGATGGGCTTCGACGCCCACTCGCCCGTGAGGCCGAGCTGTCCCCAGGTCCTGATGTCGTCCTTGTGGCCGTGCCGGCGCGACTTGGAGAACACGGCGTCCACCTGGGCAATCGTCATGCACTTGATGGGGTTGTCCTTGTTCACGAAGACGGCGAGGGCGTCCACCGAGGTCCGGATCGGCGCCGGCTTGTACCCGTGCTTTCTCTCGAAGCCGTCCACCTCGGTGCCCTTCATCTCGCGGGACATGGGGCCGAGCTGGGCCGTGCCCGAGATGAGCGCGGGCGGGGCCGTGGAGGAGCCCTTGCCCTCGATCTGGATCTTGGCGTTGGGGTAGAACTTCTGGAACGCCTCGGCCCAGAGCGTCATCAGGTTGTTGAGCGTGTCCGAGCCGATGCTGGAGAGGTTACCGCTGATCCCGCTCACCGCCTTGTAGGCCGGGAGCGCGGGGTCGAGCCTGGGCGGCCCGCCGGCCACCGCGTACCCTGCCGCGAGGGTGACGGCCGCCACGGCCGCCGTGAAGATCACCCGCTTTCTCATGTCTGTCTCCTTGTTCATGAGGTTCAGGGTGCATAGCCTGTGTTTCGAACACATGACCGGCGCGTTACATTCCTGTGAACGATCGATCCGAGCCATCGAGGCCGAGTCTCTGCCGCCCGGGTAACGCCTTGATGACGGTGGGGTAAATTCTGGGTAAACGCTGGGCCGCGCGGCGGAGGCGGCCGCGGGCATGGGGACCTTCAACTACGCGGGCGACTTCTCCGGGTGGCCGCCTTGGCCTCCTTCGGCCGCATCGACCTCCTGACCGATGTCGTGCGGGGGTGTTGATCCATCTTCGGGGCTTGTCGGCAGCGTGAAGGCGACAACGGTCTCTTGGCCCTGCCGGCTGTCGATCCGAAGCTCGCCGCCGTGGGCCAGCACCAGGTGCTTCACGATGGCAAGCCCGAGCCCCGTCCCGCCCAGCTCGCGCGAACGCGCCCTGTCCACCCGGTAGAAGCGCTCCGTGATGCGGGGGAGCCCGGCCACGGGGCTGTACTTCACCGCATTGTCCACGAGGTTGAGCAGAACCTGGGCGAGCCGATCCCGATCCGCCCGTACCCGCGGCAGATCGGCCGGAAGCCGCGCGTCCAGAACGACGCGTCCGGTCTGAGCCTTCGGGCGGATGATGCCGAACACCGACTCGACGACGTCGCCAAGCGCCACCGGCGCCAGGCGAAGCGGGACCCGCCCCAGCTCGATGTTCGACAGGTCCGTGAGATCCGCCAGCAGCCGGCCGAGCCTCTCGGTATGCCGATGGGCGATCTCCAGGAATTCGCGCGCATGCTCGGGGTCGTCCAGCCCGCCCTCGAGGAGCGTCTCGAGGTAGCCGTGGATGGCGGTCAGGGGT
>JACPCX010000193.1:0-6113 GCA_016184305.1 Candidatus Rokuibacteriota bacterium
CGAGTCGCGGTAGCGGATGTCGGGGTTCTCCACGCCGTGCAGGAGCATGTTCATGCTGCCGATGCGCAGCATGGTGTTGTCGAAGTCGAAGCCGTGGAAAGAGTGCTGGTGGAAGTGCGCCTTCTGCTTCGCGTCGCGCAGGATCTCCGGGTGGCGCTCGCGCAGGTATTCACCGGCCGCCACGAGGAAGCCGGCAGTGCCACAGGCCGGGTCGCAGATCACGTCCTTCGAACCCGGGGCGGTCATCTCCACCATGAGCCGGATGATGTGGCGCGGGGTGCGGAACTGGCCGTTGGTGCCGGCGGTGGCGATCTTGCCGAGCATGTACTCGTAGAGGTCGCCCTTGGTGTCGCGGTCCTCCATCGGCACCTGGTCGAGCAGGTCCACCACCTTGGCCAGCAGCGCGGCCGTGGGGATGGTGAAGCGCGCGTCCTTCATGTGGTGGGCGTAGGTGGAGTCGTCGCCGCCCAGCGTGCGCAGGAACGGGAAGACATGCTCGCCGACGACCGTGAACATCTCGGCGGGCGCGAAGTGCTTGAAGCGCGACCAGCGCAGGTCGTCATAGGGGCGCTTCTTCGGGTCTTTGCCGGCGGGGAAGACGCGATGCTCGATGGCCTGCTTCAGCCGGGCGGACTTGTTCTCTTCCAGAGTGTGCAGGTCGTCGAGCCGACGCAGGAAGAGCAGGTAGGTGATCTGCTCGATGACTTCGAGCGGATTCGAGATACCGCCGGACCAGAAGGCGTCCCAGATGCGGTCGATCTGGCTCTTGAGTTCACCAGTCAGCATTCGTTGTCCTTTGGTTCACGCGATGGCGCAACGGGGGGGCGGTAACGCGGGCCTCTCTAGTCTGCGCCTCATCCAGGCTTCCGCGCAGCACCTCGGCCATCTGCCAGGTGTCGGCCTCAGACTCGAGGTTGGCGGCGCTCGTGTCCTTCAGGATCGTCTTTCTCACCGCCTTCGGCACGCACAAGCTCGTGGGCACTGTGACTGCACGGGGTGTCGGGGACAAGACCTCGAACGACCAGAAACCGTGACGCGAACGCAAACGAGCGCCCCGATACGCTCCAGCGTTTCATTAGGCGTAGAGTAACCGGCCGCGTGGTTTCGGGATCGGCCGCCCGAGTTCCTTGGCCGTCTCGATCCACTCGTTGATGACCACCTGAACCGCAACGAGCGCCTTCTGGTAGCTCGGACCATCGGCAGCACAGCCCGGCAACTCAGGAACTTCCGCGATGAATGCTTGGTCTGGCTCGCTCCAGTAGATGATGAGCTCGTAACGGAAATTATTCGGCATCTTGTTCCTCCGCCAACCTGTACTGGACGATCACGTTGCGAACTTGTTTGACCTGATAGGCCTTGGCCAGCGAGCCGCGCGGCTGAAGATTGAGGATGTCTTCCACCCCGTCGCGTGTAAAAATATGATGGTCGCCACGAATGCGCTCCTCGAAGCCCAACCGCTTCAACACTCGGCGCAGATCGTCGAAACGGATATTTGCATCGGATGTGCCCCGCAAAACTCGGTCGAGGATCTTGGCCCGGCTCACAGCGATTCGAGGCCCCTAGGAATTGGCTTCCGATATGGGCTTGTACGCCCAGAGACCATCGACCTTGGTCCTCTCGAACGCCTGAGCCCAATCTGACTCGCCCACGGTGATGGGCTGGCTAAAGAAGGATACCATGTTGCTGGCCAGCCATTCGAAGGGTTGCGGGTGTCGCCCCCACCCATCAGGTAGAGGTCTGTCGCGGGCAGGGCGAGGACGGAGATGCCGGCGTCGCGGATCATGGCCGCGATGGGCGCCAGCTCGGCCGGCTCGAGGGCGCCGAGCGGGGTCATGTGGCCGGCGCAGACGCGGCCCGGGCAGCCCTGCTTCACGGTCAGCGCGGCGACGTGGCCGATGGACAGGGCGGGCGCCTCGTCGAACGTGTCGAGGTGGAAGTCGACGTCGCGGTCGAACTCGCGGGCCAGCGCGAACACCAGCTCGACGTGGGCACGGGCGTCGGTGTCGACGTAGGGCACCCCGCTGGGGCCCTGGGTGCGGACGTCCCGGCCCGAGCCGAAGGCGGCTCGGAGCGCCTGCTCCGCCAGACGGATCGCGATGACGTGGCGGCTGCCCTGCGCCTCGGCGACGATGAGCTGGCCGCCGATCAGCTCCACGGGATCCCCCGGCGTGAAGAAGCCCACCTCGATCAGCCGCTCGTACTCGACGCGGGGGAATCGGCGGTTTCGCACGGCTGACATGGTCATCGCTGTCACGCTATCCCCCTGCCGGCTGCCCGTCACTGTCCACGGACGGAGATGGGGGCGAGGGTGCGTGACGGCGGAAGGCTTCCAGGCGCGGCAGGAGATCGCGGAGCAGGATGCGGGTCTTGAAGGGCAGGACAGTGGCCGGCAGGGTGGCGGCCTGGAGCGCGAGGGACTGGCGGACGGCGACCAGGAGGTTCGGGCCCCTGACCCGCCCGAGCTTGCGGAACTTCTCGGCGTGACCCGCCCGAGCTTGCGGAACTTCTCGGCGAGGTACTCGGGGGTCCAGTAGCCGACGATCTCGAGCGCCACCTCGGTGCCGTCTTCGTGGGTGAAGACGAAGTCGGGAATGAGCAGGCTCCCGCCGGCCTCGAGGATCGCGCCCTCGCGCCGGAGCCGCCAGCCCTCGCGCTCGGCCCCGAACTTGTCGGCCAGCCCCGCCTCGAGCGTGGAATCGAAGAGCGCCGGCACCGGCACGCGGGAGCGCAGGCCCTCGTCCCCGGAGAGCGAGAAGACGAGCGGCCGCCAGCCCTTCCGGAGCGCGATGTCGGCGGTGAGCCGCCAGCCGCGCGCCTGGACGAGGGCGGCGAGGAACCTGGCGAAGTCCACCCCGTAGGCATGCGTGTGGCGCAGGATCGAGTTGGGCCCGTCGAAGACGAAGCGATAGCCACGCCGCGGGCCCGGCTCGATCCTGTGGAGCAGCCGGGACAGCCGCGCGTACTGGACGATGTGCCGGAAGTCGGCCCGGCACTCGACCGTGACCTGGAGAGCCGAGTAGAGGAGGGCCTGCGCCTGCCCCAGGTCGTAGTCGGCCCGCAGATCCGCCGGGGTGTAGTCGGCAGGGAACGAGCGAAGGCGGTGGAACTCCGGGTAGTCGGCGTAGAGGAGGGCGACCAGCCCGTCATGGCGAGGCGGGCATTGCCCGAAGACCTCGGCCACGATCGGGGCCCCCGTCTCCGCCTCGAGGAGGGGATGCTGGCTGCCGGCCTGGGCGAAGACGCGAACGCGTCGCTCGGCCTGGAGGCGGCCGCGGGGCCACTCGTAGGTCGCCGTGTCGTCGAGGATCTGGACGACGGCCTCGACCCGGTCGGGGCGCAGCTCTTCCAGCGCGGCGCGGGCGGCGTCGCGGACCCGCCCGAGCCGTTCGCCGAGCGAGGCGCGGTAGACGGCGAGGGCCCGCGCGAGGTGCGGCGTATCCTCGTCGGTCAGCCGATCAGAAGAGATCGAGTTGCTGCGCCTGTCCCAGTGATAGACGCGCTGCTGCTTTGTAAGCACCGGACCGTCCTCGCCGGCGCGCCCGCGTGACGTCCGGCGTCTCCTGGAGCACCACTTCGTAGAGCCGCGCGGAGCGGTCGCCGGACCGCCTGAGCAGCCGGCCGAGACGCTGCACCGCCTCCTTCACGCCCTTCTCCCCGCCGAGCACGATGCCCAGCTTGAGGGCGGGCGCGTCCCACCCCTCGTTGAGGACCTCGCAGGCGGCCAGCGCCCGGACGGTGCCCGCGGCGAAGCCATCCAGCACCGCGTTGCGCTCCCGCTTGTCGGAATGCGCGGTGAGCGCCGGGATCAGGAAGCGCGCGGAGACCTCCAGCGCCATGCGGTTGGACGCCGTGAAGATCACGCACTGGTCCGTGGGATGCAGGCGCAGGATATCCTCGACCACCCGGAGCTTTTCCGCGGACCGGTGGATGAGGGCGAGCTTCCGCCGGTACGCCCGCAGCACCTCCCGGGCCTCGGTGTCGGTGCGGGAGCGGCGCGTGAGGTCGGTCCACTCGAAGCCCGGCTCCTCGCGCCTGCGCTCGATGAGGTACGCGCGCACCCGCCGGGAGAGCCCGTCGAATTCCTCCTGCTCCTCGGGCGCGAGGTGGATCGGCACGCGGACCAGGCTGTAGTCGGCGAGCGTCCTGCCCTTGGCGGCGGCGATCTCCTCGCGGAACACCACGGGCCCGATCAGGTCGTCGAGCATCCCCTCGCGCCGGTCGGCGCGCTCGGGCGTGGCCGTGAGGCCCAGGCGCATGGGGGCGAGGGTGTCGAGCGCGCTCTCGTGCAGCGTCGCCCCGGGGAGGTGGTGGGCCTCGTCGAAGACCACCAGCCGGTAGCGGTTGCCCATCTCCTTCATGTGGATGTAGGCGCTGTCGTACGTCGTGACGGTGATCGGCCAGATCTCGCGCCGGCCGTCGCCGAGCACGCCCGCGTCGAAGCCGAGCCCCTGGCGGATGCGCCGCTGCCACTGGTACATGAGGTCGCGCAGCGGGGCGACGACGAGCGCGGACACGCGGTGGCGGGCGATGATCGACAGCGCGATCTCGGTCTTGCCCGTGCCCGTGGGCTTGACGATCACGCCCCGGCGGCCGGCCTGCTCCCAGGCGAGGACGGCCGCCTCCTGATCGGGCCGGAGCGGCGGCAGCGCCGGCCGCAGCGGCGGGCACTCGAAGAAGCGCCCGGCCTGGTCCGTCAGCGAGAGGTGGTACCGGGCGGCATCTTCGCAGAGGCGAGCGTGGTGCATCGCCTCGGTGCGCCAGGCGCCCACCCGCTCGTCCCAGGCGGGTCGCCGGAATGGCCCGCAACCTTGTGCCACTCGACGTCGTGCTGCTCGGCCAGCGCCAGGAGCGCCTCCCAGAGATCGCGGTTCTCCACGGGTTTCTTCTGGGCGTTCCTCCACCCGTTCCGGCGCCAGCGCACGTACCAGCGGTCACGGAAGCAGTTGACGACGTAGGCGCTGTCGCTGTAGACGGCCACGCCGCGGCGGCCCGGAAGGGCGCGGAGCCCCTCGAGAACCGCGGTGAGCTCCATGCGCTGGTTGGTGGACGCGGGCTCGGCGCCGGACAGCTCGCGCTCGCTCTCGCCGTCGAGGATGATGGCGCCCCAGCCGCCGGGGCCCGGGTTGCCGAGGCAGGCGCCGTCGGTGTAGAGGGTGACCCGGTCGGTGCGGGGTCCCGCGGGTGTCAGGCGGGCCAGTAGAGGTACCGCCCGCAGGCCTCGCAGGGGAGGAGCGTGTTCTGTGGCTTGAGCTCCTGCAGGCGCTGGGGGGTGATGGTCATCCGGCAGCCGGAGCACAGGTTGGGCATCGTCACCACGGCCAGGGCGAGCCCGCCACGACCGCGGAGCAGCCGCTCGTAGTCGGCGAGGATGTTGACCGGCAGCTCGCGGGCCACGCCGGCCCGGTCGCTCCGCATGACGGCCAGATCGGCCTCCACCGCTCCGAGCTTCTCGCGGAGCGCCTTCTCCTCCGCCGCGCCCTGGGCCTCGGCGGCCTTGAGCTGCGCCTCGGTTTCCTTGATCGCCCCGGCCAGCCGCTCGTGACGCTCCATGAGCGTGAGGATCTCCTCCTCGATCCTGGCCTTCTGCTGCTTGACCTCCTCGATCTCGGAGAGGACGGCCGAGTACTCCTTGTTGGTCTTGACCTGGTAGAGCTGGCCCTCGAACTTCTGGCGCTTCACCTGCGAATCGTCGAGGTCCTTCTCCTTGGCGCGCGTGTCCTTGCGGGCCGCGTCGAGCTTCGTCTTGGCCCCCGCGACCTGGTTGCGCATCTCGTCCACCTCGGCCCGGACGCGGGCGATCTCCTGCGGGAGCCGGGCGGCCTCGCCCTCGAGGCCGGCGATCTTCGTATCGAGCGTCTGCAGCTCTATCAGGATCCGGAGCTGGCCGTCCAAGTCTTCACCTGGGGCGGGCACCCGGGCTGTCGCCACGCCCGCCCCCGCCGCGAATTCGGACTCATGTTGCTTGCTTGCGCGGCGTCAGCCGCCGCCAGGCACGGGCGGGCGACAGCCCGGGTGCCCGTGCCATGGTGGTGGGCCCACTTGGACTCGAACCAAGACCGTACCGGTTATGAGCCGGGGGCTCTGCCAATTGAGCTATGGGCCCGCGCGTGATC
>JACPCX010000024.1:0-17629 GCA_016184305.1 Candidatus Rokuibacteriota bacterium
ACGGGGATGTACAGGGCGCAGTAGTCTCCCAGCATGACGCGGGCCGGCTCGTACTTCCACCATCCGGCGCGGAACGCGAAGTACTCGTAGAAACCCACCGTCACGCCGGCGCCTGTCGCGCAGAGCAGCGAGGCCGCCAGCGCTGCCGCCCGCGTGCCCCACGCCGCGCGCCAGAGGCCGTAGAGCCGCACGGCCGGGTACCCGATCTCGACGATCACGCATGCCCAGGCCAGCGGCATCCACACCGGAGAGCCGAGGAGCACCACGTCGTTCCCGGTAAGGTAGACGAGCCGCCCCGCGGAGACCCAGTGGATCAGCCCCCAGTCGACGAGGAGCTCGAAGGCGCCGGCGACGATCCCGAGCGCGAACAGCCGAGACAGCGTCTCTCCGCCCCGGCGGCGCAGCACATCCCCGGCCGAGAGGTAGCACGCGGCGCGGATGAACAGGCCGGCGTAAGCCCAGAACTTGCCCGACGGGGAGGCCGGATACGGAAAGAAGACGGCGGCGATGAGGGTGAAGGCCAGGCCGGTAACCGTTCCGAGCAGCCACAGACCGTCCGAGGCCCCGCTGAGCTCGCCGAGGCGCGCGGTGAAACCCGAGCGCTCGAGCGCCGCGGGTTCAGAAGACCGGGCGCTCGACATAGGAGCCGAAGAGCTGGCGGAGCCGCGCCACGATCTCGCCGAGCGAGGCCCGGGCCTCGACCAGCTCGATGGTGACGGGCATGAGGTTGACCGCGGGGTCGCGCGCCTCCCGCTCGAGCCGGTCCAGCAGGAGGGCGACGCGGGCGCCGTCGCGGCGCTCGCGCGCCTGCCGGAGGCGCTGGATCTGGCGCGCTTCGACGGCCGCGTCCACCTTGTGGATGGGCACGGGCACGGGCTGCGGCGGCTCCACGTGCATGTTCACGCCGATGAGCGGCTGCTCTCCCGTGCCGCGCTGCCGGGCCGTGGCATAGGCCGAGTCCGCGATCTCCCGCTGGAAGTAGCCTTCCTCGATGGCCTTGATCGTCCCGCCCATGGCGTCCACCTTCGCCAGGATCTCGAAGACGCGCGCCTCGATGTCGCGGGTGAGCGCCTCCACGTAGTACGAGCCGCCCAGGGGGTCGATGACGTTCGGGATCCGCGTCTCGTGGGCAAGGATCTGCTGGGTGCGGAGCGCCACCTTCATGGCCTCCTCCGACGGGATCGCGTAGGCCTCGTCGAGGCCGTTGGTGTGCAGCGACTGGGCGCCGCCCAGCACCGCGGAGAGCGCCTGGAGCGCGGTGCGCACGATATTGTTCATGGGCTGGGCCCGGGTGAGCGTGGCCGCGGCCGTCTGGCAGTGGAAGCGAAGCCGCATGGACGCAGGCTCTTGCGCGCCGAAGCGCTCCTTCATGATCCGCGCGTAGATGCGGCGCGCCGCGCGGAACTTGGCGACTTCCTCGAAGAAGTCGGCCTGGGCCACGAAGTAGAAGGCCAGCCGCGGCGCGAAGCGGTCCACGGGCACCCCCGCGCGGGTGACCTCCTCCACGTAGGCGATGGCATTCGCCATGGTGAAGGCCACCTCCTGGACGGACGTCGCGCCCGCCTCGGAGATGTGGTAGCCGCTGATGTTGATGGGGTTGTAGCGGGCCATGTGTCCGGCGCAGTAGACGATCATGTCGCGCATGATCCGCATGGAGGGGCGGATCGGGAAGATCCACTCCTTCTGCGCGATGTACTCCTTCAGGATGTCGGCCTGGACGGTGCCCGACAGCGCGTCGAGGCTGTTCCCCCGCGAGCGGGCCAGCGCCACGTACATGGCCAGCAGGATCCACGCCGTGGGGTTGATGGTCATGGAGACGGAGATGCGTTCGAGGTCGATGTCCGCGAAGAGCGCCTCCATGTCGTCGAGCGTGTCCACGGCCACGCCCTCGCGTCCCACCTCGCCGAGCGAGCGCGGGTCGTCGGAGTCGTAGCCCATGAGCGTCGGCATGTCGAAGTCCACCGACAGCCCCGTCTGTCCCTGCTCGATCAGGTAGCGGAAGCGCCCGTTGGTGTCCTCCCCCGTGCCGAAGCCCGCGATCTGCCGCATCGTCCAGAGGCGCCCCCGGTACATGGTGGGGTAGGGGCCGCGGGTGAACGGGTACCGGCCGGGCAGCCCGATGTCCTCGAGGGCGGTGTCCTCGAGGTCCTCCGGCGTGTAGACGCGCTGCACGGGAAGCCCCGAGCCCGTGCGGGAGTCCGGCCGGGACTCCGGCTGGCGCTCCGTGAAGGCCCGCAGCTCGTCCGCTTCCCACGCTTCTCGAAGCGCCCGGGCGCGGGCGATGCGGTCGCGATCGAACAGGGGCATGCGCTCGTCGGTGCTCACGGCGTGTTCCCTCCCATCTCAAGCGTAGCGCACCTGCGCGCTCAGCTTGGCGAGGATCAGCTCGTTGCGCGCGGCCGGGTCGGCGCACTCGATCCCGGGCAGCCAGTACTCGTCCCCGGGATCCGGGCGCCATGCGGGATCGTCGCGGGGGGGCCAGACCGTCCAGTCGGCGCCGGGGGCCTTGAAGATGGTCTCGAGGTTCAGCTGTGTCACCGGGGAGGGCGGGTGGCGACGAGGGCGCGGAGGCTGGCGACGAGGGCGTCGGGGGGCGTGTCCTGCTGGATCAGCTCGGCGACCCCCAGGGCCTTGAGGGGCGCGACGTCCTCGTCCGGGATCACGCCGCCGCCGACGAGAAGCATGTCCTCCACGCCGGCGTCCCGCATGAGGTCGAGCACCCGCGGGAAGATGGTCATGTGCGCCCCCGACAGGATGCTGATGCCGACGATGTCCACGTCTTCCTGGACCGCGGCGGCCACCACTTCCTCTGGCGTCCGGTGAAGCCCCGTGTAGATCACGTCCATGCCGGCATCGCGGAGCGCGCGCGCCACCACCCTGGCGCCGCGGTCGTGACCGTCGAGGCCGACTTTGGCGATGAGCACGCGGATCGGCTTGCCGGAGATCATGATGGGCTCTCCGAGGGTAGAGGAACGGGGAAAGGCCCGTCAAGGGCTACATCGGGAGCGAACGGGAGCCGCGTGGCAGAACCCGGGTCCGCCCGGGTGCCGGGCCGGGCCGGCTAGTTCCGCGAGCCGCGGGGTACGGTCACCGCTCTCTCGGGGAGCGGAGCCGGCCGTGAGGCAGTGGGCCGCGGCGCCCGGGGGCCTGCCGACCTGGACGGATCGCCGGCCGTGCGCGGCGCATCCAGCACCTCGCGCACCTTGGCCGTCAGCGCGTCCGGTGTGAAGGGCTTGGACAGGAACGCCGCGCCGGACTCCAGCACGCCGTGGCGGACGATGGCGTCGTCCGTGTACCCGGACATGAAGATCACCCGCATATCCGGGCGGCTGATCGCGAGGCGCTGGGCCAGCTCACGCCCGCTCATCTGGGGCATGACCACGTCGGTCACCATGAGGTGGATCCGGGCCGGATCCTGCTGGCTGATCTGGAGGGCCTCGGCGCCATGCTTGGCCTCGAGGACGACGTAGCCGCTCATCTCGAGGATCTCGCGCACCACCTCACGCACGCGCGCCGCGTCCTCAACCAGCAGGATCGTCTCGGCCCCCTTGGCCGTGGTGTCGGCGGGGCTCTCGAGGCGCTCGCTCGCAGCCGTCTCCGCCTCCTCCTGCACCACGGGCAGGCAGATCTTGAAGGTCGTGCCGCGCCCGGGCTCGCTGTAGAGCCAGATGTGGCCGCCGCTCTGCTTGACGATGCCGTAGACCGTGGACAGCCCGAGCCCGGTGCCTTTCCCCGCGTCCTTCGTGGTGAAGAACGGCTCGAAGATGCGGGCCCGCGTCGCCGCGTCCATGCCGCAGCCGGTGTCCGACACGGCGAGCAGCACGTACTGCCCTGGGGCGGCCTCGCCGTGCTGGCGGGCCGCGAGGTCGTCGAGCTCGAGGGTACCGGTCTCGATGGTGAGCCGTCCGCCATCCGGCATGGCGTCGCGGGCGTTGACGGCCAGGTTCATGATCACCTGCTCGATCTGCCCGGGGTCGGCCTTGACGAAGCCCAGATCCGGCTTCGGCACGGTCACCAGGTGGATCGTCTCGCCGAGGAGCCGCTGGAGCATCGTGTCCATCCCGGCGACGATCCCGTTGAGGTCGAGCACCCGCGGCGCGAGCACCTGCTTGCGGCTGAAGGCCAGGAGCTGGCGGGTCAGGGAGGCCGCCTGCTGCGCGGCCTCCCGGATGCCTTCGGCGTTGCGGCGCAGCGAGTGGCCTTCGGGGAGGCGGCGGAGGATGAGGTCGCTGTCGCCCTGGATGACCATGAGCAGGTTGTTGAAGTCGTGGGCGATGCCGCCGGCCAGCTGGCCCACCGCCTCCATCTTCTGCGCCTGGCGGAACTGGTCCTCGCTCTGCCGGAGCGCGTCCTCGGCCTGCTTGCGCTCGGTCAGATCGACCGTGACCCCGCGCAGCTGGCGGGGCCGGCCCTGGTCGTCCTGGACCACATGTACGATGTCGTGAACCCACACGGCCCGCCCGTTGGCGGCCACGGCCCGGTACTCGACCTCATGGTCCGTCCCCGCGGCGAGCGCCTTGCGGGTCGCGGCCACGACCCGGTCCCGGTCGTCAGGGTGGATGCGCGCGCTCCAGAAGTCCCGCTCCCGCAGCCAGTGCTCGGTGGGGAAGCCCAGGAGCTGCGTCGCCCGCTCGCTCACGAAGGTGAACTTGAAGTTGGTGGCGTCCGCCTCCCAGACGACGGCGTCGAGCCCCTGGACCAGGTCCCGGAAGCGCTTCTCGGAGGCGAGCCGGGCGGCGTGCAGCCGCTCCTCCTCCGTGAGGTCCTGGACGATCAGGAGCAGCCGCGCCTCCTCGTCCTCGGCGATGCGGATGCCCGTCATGGTGATGCGCGCCGGACGGCTCTCCCGCCGGAAGGCCAGGCGGAGGTCGCAGAGGATGTCCTGCTGCGCGACGCCGGTCTGCAGCGTCTCGAGGATCCGCGCCACGAGCCCCTCGGCCTGGACGACCTCGTCCAGCCGGCGGCCCATCACCTCGTCGCTCCGGAGGTAGAAGGACTCCAGGAAGGAGCGGTTGGCGGAGAGGATGCGCAGGTCGCCCGAGAGCACGAGGAGCCCCGAGGGGACGCTGGCGACGATCTTTTCCGCGTAGCTCTTGAGCGTGAAGATCGCGCGGTCCTGCTTCATCTGCCCGCTCAGCAGGAGCGCGCGCTGCCGCTGGCGCCAGAGGCTGATGAGGAAGGCGCCGAGCGCCATGAGGAGGAAGGCGGCGGCAAGCCCGGCCAGCCGGCCCGACTGGTGGAACTCGGCCAGGGCTTCGTCCGTGTCGATCTTGAGCACGAGCCCCCAGGCGGCGTCAGGCAGCCAGCGCGTGGTGGCGAGGACCGGCGCGGAGCGGTAGTCGATCAGATCGTCGAAGCTGTCTAGCCCCTCGGCGGCGATCGAGACCTTGGCGGTGAGGGCCTCGCGCGACCGGCGCACCGCGGCCCACCCGCCCGGCGAGTGGCGGAAGGGAGAGAGGTACCCCGGCTCCCGCCCATCCACCCGGAACAGCAGGAGCTCGCCCGAGCGGGTGCGGACGCTCTCCTCGGTCAGCAGCGGGAACAGCGTCGTCTCCGGGGACATGCGGAGCACCACCATGCCGAGCATGGGCAAAGCCCGGCCGGACTGCGGCTTGACGGTGGGATCCACGAAGACGGGGTAGCCGAGGTCGAGGAGCCTTTGGTTGGTGCCCTCCACCGAGATATCGACGCGGAAGCTGCCGGTCTGCGCCACCCCCGCGGCCATGGAGGCAAGGCTCGGGCTGCCCGGTGCGCTCTGAGCACCGGACCGGGCCACCACCCGTCCCCGCCCGTCCAGCACCAGGGCGGCGGAGTAGCCGTAGGCGCGGGTGACTTGGTCCAGCGCCACGGTAACGCCGTCGGCGCTCCCGCCCGCCTTCATCAGGAGCCCGCGCACGGCGGGCGAGGCGGAGAGGACCTCGGCATCGGCCCGGCGGGCCTTGATCCAGCCGGAGACGAGTCGGGCGCGGTCGTCGGCGATGGTCGAGATGCGGGCCCTCCAGTGCTCCCGGGCGACGCGCCGCTCGTTGGCGATGTGGTACCACATGAACCCCGATACGAGCAGCAGCCCCAGCAGGAAGGCGAGGATATAGGGCCAGGGCCGGGCCTCTGGGGAGGGCCCGGCGGGGCGGCTTCCGTCTGCGCGGGAGCCCTGCGCTGCGGTGTTCACGCTGCTGGCCTTTCCTGGGTCACGAGCCCCCCCACGCGGCCCGAGATGCTGGAGGAGGACAGATCGCATTGTGCGCCCGCGGCCTTCCCCGTGTCGAGATTTGCTAACGCGCTCGCCCGGCTGTTCACGTGCCTGGAGAGATGCGAACTTCATGCCTGCCCGTGACAGCCCTCGTCTCGGGAGAGCAATCAGTAAAATCAAAAGCTTGCATCATGCCTGGGGCTGGCTTCCCCGAGGCCCATCCGCTGAACCTGGGTGAAGGCTGACAATTTTGGTCGGTTGGGCCTTGGCCGCGCCGCGGGCGGCTTTCGGGGCATACCGGGACCCATCAGAAGTACCGCGAGGACGAGACCTGGGGGCAGATCCAGGCGGTGGCGGCCAAGTTCGGCGTCGGCTAGCCCCGGGAGGGAAGGGCGCGACGGCCCGCGGCCGTCAATTCGGGAACAGCCGCTCCGCGTTCTTCCAGGCCAGCGCTTCGGCGACGCCCTGCGGGAGCTGGCCCAGGAAGCGCCTCACATCGTCCACCGACTCCGGCAGCGCCTCCCAGCGCGAGGTCACCCAGGTGTCGGTGCCCACCATGAAGCGATCCGGATGGCGGAGGAAGAGCGCCCGCCACGCCGGATCCAGCACGCCTCCCGGCGCCACATCGCTGTTCCTGAGCGCGAGCTCCACCGAGAGGCTCGGATAGCGGTCCAGCAGCGCGCCCACGGCCTCGGGCCCCGCGGACATGCCGGCATGCGCCCACAGGATGCGCAGCCGCGGCTCCAGCGCGAAGAGCGCCACGACGGCCGCCTCGTCGGAGTGGGCGTGGAGCGGAAGCCCCCGGCCCACCGCCAGCGCGGCGATCTTCCGCATGACCGGCGTGTCGATGTCCCCGCCGTGGAGATGGAACTCGCCGATTCCGCGGTGCACCCCCAGCGCGAGCCGCGATTCGAGGTAGGCCACCATGGACTGGTCTTTCCACCACCCGGCCATGTCCTCGCGCGTCCGGTACGGCCGCAGGATCGGGACGATGCGCGCGGGGTCCTTCCGGTGGAGCCTGAGCGTGCCCTCGTCGGGGGTACTCGAGACCAGCGCCCGCGTGACGCCCGCCCGGTCGAGGATGCCGAGGATGCGCTCCTCGGGATACTTCCCCCAGTCGGGCGCGCTGTAGTGGATGTGCGTGTCGAAGATCGGCAGGGCCGGCTGGGCCTTGAGCGCGCTCGCCCAGAGGAGCAGGACGACGCCGGCCGCGAAGAGGCTTCTCATCGCCGGTCACGATACCACACGTGTTGCAGAGCCCGCGCCGCTCATCTACGATCGGGGCCATATGGGATGGGTCGTTCTGCCGCTCGCGCTGCTCTGGAGCCTCGTCGGCGCTCCCGCCGTCCTGGCCCAGACGCCGCGGCCCGGCGGCGCGCTCCCGGATCCCATCGAGCACTCGCGCGCCCTGTCGCTGCGCCCGCTGCCCGCGCTGCCCCCGGCCGCGCCGCCCGCCGAGCGCGTGGTGTCCGAGCGCCGGTTGCGTCTGCCGGAGACGGGGCAGGAGGTGGTGATCCCGGCCCACACCGAGCGCCGCCTCTCCGACACGCAGGTGCTCGTGCCGCCGCTCGCGGGGTTCCCCACGGGGGGCGGCCCCGGCGTCGTCCACTTCCCCGGCGGCGAGCGCCTGCCCGCCGACCTGCGCCAGGGGCCCTGAGGGAGACGCTCGATGCTCGAAGCCGTCGGAATGAACGAGATCAACAAGGTCTTTGCCGTCACCGACGCTCTCGGGATCCATCGTGAGAGGATCGTCATCCCCCTGGGAACGGGCAAGGGCCGGGTGCGCAGGCTCCTCAACGGCAAGGTCGAGATCGTCGTGGACGCCGAGACGCCCATCGACGAGTGGCTCCAGGGCCTGCCGGACCTGATCAAGGCCGTCGAGTCCCCGTGAGCGGCGGGCTCCGCCGGGAGCTCGGCCTCGTCTCCCTCCTGGCCGTCGTCTTCTTCAATGTGAGCGGCGGTCCCTACGGGATCGAGGATGCGGTGGCATCCTTCGGTCCTGGGCTCGCCCTCCTGCTCCTGATGGTGACACCGCTGGTCTGGAGCCTGCCCGTCTCGCTGGCCATGTCCGAGATGGCCGGGGCGCTCCCCGCCGAGGGCGGCTACGTCACCTGGGTGCGGCGCGCCTTCGGCCCCTTCTGGGGCTTCCAGGTCGGCTGGTGGTCCTGGCTCAACTCGTTCGTGGACGTGGCGGTATATCCCGCGCTCTTCGCCGACTACCTGCGCTTCTGGTGGCCCGGCATGTCGGCCCCCGCGCGCTGGGCGCTCGCGCTCGGCTTCATCCAAGGAGCTCATCGTCCTGAACATGTGGCTCCACTCGCTGGCGCTCCTGCTGGAAGTCGCCGCCTTCGTCGCGCTCCGGCTGGGCGAGCCCGATCTGGCGCGGCCGTGGCGCGTCAGCGGGGGCCGCGCGGGCATGTGGCTGACGGCGGCGCTTCCCGCGGCGGTGAGCCTGCTGGCCATGGCGACGGCCGACTGGCTCAACACGGCAATCGGCGTGGCCGCGGCACTCACGGGCCCCGCGGCGTACGCGTGGTGGGGGCGAGCGTGGCGATCGCCAGGCCGAGGGCGGCTCTGACGGGCGCTGCCGCCGGCGGGCGGGGCGCGATGCGCAGGCCCTGCCGCCGCGCCGCGCGCCAGACGCCGGCGCGGAAGGCCGCGTCGTCCATGAGGCGCCCGGCCCAGCTCACACGGACGGGCGGCCTGAGCCGCGCCCGACGCGCGGCCTCGTGAAGGAGCCTCGCGAGTTCGCGCTGAGCCTGCGCCACCACGTGGCGGGCCTGGCTGTCGCCGCCGCGGGCCCGGCGAAGCACGGCGGGGGCCAGCGCGGCGATGCCCCTCACCGCATCGGGCGCGCCGAGGAGCCGTCGCAGCCGGGGCCGGCTTGCCTCACCGGCTATGGCCCTGAGCCACTGGCGCCCGATCCAGAACGCCGAGCCCTCGTCGCCCAGGAGCGGACCGAGCCCGCCGGCGCGCCGCCAGCCTCCGCGCACGTCGCGGCCGAGCGCGATGGAGCCGGTGCCGGCGAGCAGGAGGACCCCCGCCCCCTCGCCCAGCGCGCCGCGATACGCCGCCTCGACATCGGAGATGGCGCGGATCCGGCGAGCCAGCCCGCGCAGCCCGTGCTCGGCCGCGCGGCGCTCGGCGGCCGTCCACACGCCGCGCGAGGCCACGACGAGGGCGCCGATCTCATCCGGCGCGATCCGCCACCGGCGGAGCAGGCGCGCGAGCGGCCGCTCGAGGTCGGGGACGCGGCTCGCGGGCCGCCGGGCGGCGCGCTCCTCTCCCGCGCGGCTTGCGGCCAGCACGCGTACCCAGGTGCCGCCGCGGTCCACCGCCACTGCCCACGAGCCGGCGCGATCCGCTGATCGACGGGCGGGAGGCGTCACGCGGGGTATTGTACGGGGAAAACCTTCGGAGAGCCCCGCAGCCGGGCGCATAATGCTTCACGCCCATGGCGCCCTCCTCCCTCGGCGGGTCGCTCACCTGGCCCGACTACGCGGTCCTTGTGCTCTCGCTGGCCTGTCTCCTCGCCATTGGCGGAGTCTTCACCCGCCAGCAGCGGAACACCGCTGACTTCTTCCTGGCCCGGCGCCGCATCCCGTGGTGGGCCGCGTGCCTGTCCTTCCTCGCGACGGAGATCAGCGCCGTCACGATCATCTCGGTCCCCGCCACGGCCTACAGCGAGAACTGGGAGTACGCGCAGTTCTTCGTCGGCTCGAGCCTCGCCAAGTTCGCCGTGGCCGTCCTCTTCATCCCCGCCTTCTACCGCTACGACTGCGTGACGATCTACGAGTTCCTCAAGCACCGCTTCGGCGCCGCCAGCCAGGTGACGGGCTCCATCTTCTTCCGTGGGCTGGCCGCTCTGGGCGACCATCACGCTGTTCACCGCGGTGTCCATCGCCTACATCGCCATGGGCGGCGTCAAGGCGGTGGTCTGGACCAATGTCTTCCAGGCCGGGATGTTCCTCGTGGGCGGGCTCGCCACGGTGCTCTTCCTCGCCTGGGAGGTGCAAGGCGGCCTCGGGGCGATCTTCGCCACGGCATCCGAGGCGGGACGGCTCACCGTCATCAACTGGGGGCCGGCGCCGGGCGATCCGGACTTCTGGCGGCGCGTGCTCACGGACCCGAACATCTTCTGGCTCGCCATCCTCAATGGGCTCGTGGGCTCCATGGCGGCCTTCGGCACCGATCACGACCTCATGCAGCGCCTGCTCACGGTGGAGACGCGGCGGGAGAGCCAGCGGACGCTCTCGATCACGCCGCTCGGCACCCTCGTGACGCTGGCGCTCTACCTCACGATCGGCGCGGGGCTCTACACGTACTACGTCCAGCACGCGGGGACGGCGCTGCCGCGGCCGGACGAGATCTTCCCATTCTTCATCCGGTCCGCCATGCCGGTGGTGCTGCGCGGGATGATGCTCACGGCCATCGTGCTGGCGTCCATCGACTCGCCGCTGGGCTCGCTCGCCGCCTCCTTCGTGACCGACATCTACCGGCCGCTTCTCGTCCCGGACGGGAGCGAGCGCCACTACCTGCGCGTCTCCCGGCTCGCCGTCATCGCCTTCGGCCTCGTCCTGGCGGCGCTGGCATTCGGCTTCTCCTACTTCGACAAGATCCTCTGGCTCGCCTTCAAGATCGCGGGAGTGACCTTCGGCTCGCTGCTGGGCGTCTTCCTGCTCGGGCTCTTGACCCGCGTCCGGTCGAACCGGGCCAACGTGATGGCCATGGTGATCATGGCGCTGATCAACCTCGGGCTCCTGATCCTCGCCGAGACGCGCGTGATCGCGCTGGGCTGGTCGTGGCTCGTGATCCTGGGCACGGCCGGCACCATGGCGCTGGCGGTGCTGCTCGCCCCCGCGCTCGACCGCCGCTAGCGGCTCGCTGGAACAGGCCGCGCCGGCCGCGGTATCATGCGGGCATGATCGCCCTGCACGAGCCACCGGCCGACGACTCGCGGATCCGCCTCAGGGCGGGCGTCATCTCCCTCGTGGTGTCGGCGGTGCTCCTCGGCGCCAAGTACGAGGCCTACCGGCTCACCGGCTCCACGGCCATCCTGTCGGACGCGCTGGAGTCCATTGTCAACGTGGTGGCGGCGGTCTTTGCCGTGGGCGGCCTCATCTTCGCCGCTCATCCAGCCGACCGCAATCATCCCTACGGGCACGGGAAGGTCGAGTTCTTCTCGGCGGCCTTCGAGGGCGGCCTCATCGCCTTCGCCGCCGTCGTCATCGTCTACGAGGTCGCGCTGAGCCTGATCCGTGGCCCCGAGGTGCGCCAGCTGGGCCAGGGCGTCCTGATCATCGCTGCCGCCAGCCTGGCGAACCTCGCCCTCGGCCTGTTCCTCGTCGGCACGGGTCGCCGTTACCAGTCGCTGACCCTCGTGGCCGACGGGCAGCACGTGCTCTCGGATGTCTGGACCAGCGCCGGCATCATCGTGGGCCTGCTCCTCGTCCGGCTGACGGGGCTCGTCTGGCTCGATCCGCTGGCGGCCGCGGTGGTCGCGCTCAACCTCATGTGGACCGGCTACCGCCTGGTGCGCCACGCCGCGGGCGGTCTCCTCGACGAAGAGGACACCGACCTGCTGAACCGGCTGCTGGAGGTGCTGCGCTCCCACGTGGGGCAGGGCGTGATCCGTGTCCATCATCTCCGCGCCATCCGCGCGGGGCGTTTCCACCACGTGGACGCCCATCTCGTCGTGCCGGAGTTCTGGTCCGTGGACCGGGCCCACGATCTGGCCGAGTCGCTGGCGGACACGGTGATCCGGCAGCTCGGCGTGGAGGGCGAGTTCGCCTTCCACACCGATCCCTGCCACCGGATCTACTGCGCCATGTGCGACCTCGACGAGTGCCCCGTCCGCCGCGAGCCCTTCCGGGACCGGCCGCGCCTCACGCTGGAGGAAGCGGTCCATCCCGACATGCCTCACCCGTCCATCGCCTGACGCCGCCCGCCCGCGGGGGGCATGGCGCCTGGACGTCAAGACGGGACCGGAGCGGGCCGGCTGACACTCCGGGATGACTCAGCAACACACTGATAAACAAGCCAAGTTGACAAATCGCCACTGGATGGCGAAAATCTCGCCATGCTGCGGCGAAACATCTCTGATCACGTTCGCGAGGCTCTCCTGGACCGTCCTGTCGTCCTCGTCAACGGGGCCCGGCAGACGGGCAAGACGACCCTCGTGCAGTCGCTCGTGGCCGCCGGCCATCAGGCCACCTACGTGAGCCTGGACGAGGCCCCGGCGCACGCGGCCGCGTACACCGATCCGGCAGGATTTCTCTCCCGGTTCGAGGGCCCGGTGATCCTGGACGAGATCCAGAGGGCCCCGGAGCTGTTCCTCGCGATCAAGGTGCAGGTGGACCGCGCGCGCATCCCGGGGCGCTTTCTCCTGACGGGATCGTCCGACATCCTGCTCCTGCCGCGCCTGGCCGATGCCCTGCCGGGCCGCATGGAGATCCTGACGCTGTGGCCTCTCTCGCAGGGCGAGATCGAGGGCGTTCGCGAGGGGCTGATCGACGTCCTGTTCTCCGATCACATGCCAGCCCTGCCCCGCGGCCGAGCGGTGGGGGCGGAGCTGTGGGAGCGCCTCGTCCGCGGAGGATTGCCGGAGGCGCAAGCGCTGGTCGAGCCGCGCCGGCGCGAGGCCTGGTTCGGCTCCTACCTCACGACGATCCTCCAGCGCGATGTCCGCGACGTCTCCAACGTCGCCGGGCTCACCGAGCTTCCACGCCTGCTGGCCTTGCTCGCCGCCCGAGGAGGCACCCTGCTGAACGCCGCGGAGGTATCCAGCAGCAGCGGCCTGCCCTGGAACACGCTCAGGCGCTACATGGCGCTGCTGCAGGGCGCTTTCCTCGTCCAGACCGTTCCCGCATGGTCCGGAGGGCAGGGGGTACGACTGCTCAAGCGTCCGAAGCTGCTGGTCGTGGATTCCGGCCTCATGGCGTTTCTTCTCGGGGTCGGTGCGGAGCGGCTCGCCGTGGACCAGGGCCCCCTCGGCGGCCTGCTCGAGAACTTCGTGATCATGGAGTTGTGGAAGCAGGCCACCTGGAGCCGGACCCGGCCCGCGTTCTCTCACTTCCGCACCTCGGGCCAGCAGGAAGTGGACCTCGTGCTCGAGGACCGGCGGGGCCGGGTCGTGGGCGTCGAGGTGAAACGGTCGGCGACCGTGGGGCCCGGCGACTTCCAGGGGCTCAGGGCCCTGGCCACCGCGGCCGGGGCGAGGTTCTGGCGGGGTGTCGTGCTGTACGGCGGGGAAATGGCCCTCCCCTTCGGCGGGCGGTTCCACGCGGTGCCCATCGAGGCCGTGTGGCGGACGGGGGCGCCGACGGAGCCCGGCAGGGCAGGCGAGGCTGCACCGGAGGAGCCCTACCGGCTTCAGGCGCCGCGCGCGAAGCGCCCGCGCCAAGTCAGCCGAGCAGGCGGGCGAGGCAGGCCTCGAGCTGGCAGCGGCGCGTGACTGGTGATCCGGGCTGAAGAAGCGGAGCGCGTTGTGATCATACGCGGGGCCCGCGAGCCGTGTATTGACATTGTACGGTCTTCTCATGGACACTGTCGTCGGGCGCCGTGATGCCCTGGATCCAGGGATTCCTGTGGGACGACGAGAACGTGGGGCACATCGGCCGGCACGGGGTCTCTCCGGACGAAGTCGAGGAGGCGCTCTCCGGCAACCCCCTGGTGCCGCGCGGCCGGGATGGGCGTTACCTCGCGTACGGACCGAGCCTCGCAGGGCGCTACCTCTTCGCCGTGTATGTGTCGCGCAGAGGGGCCACAGTGAGGGTCCTCACGGCGCGGGACGTGACGGAGAGAGAGAAGCGGCTCTATCAGGCCAGGCGGAAGGGAAGGCGATGAAGACCAAGCGAGACGTTCCGAAGTTCAAGGACGACCGGGAGGCGGCCGAGTTCTGGGCGACCCACGATTCGGCGCCGTATGCAGGCGCGCTGCGCGAGGTTGCTGTCAAGGCGTCGCCAGGCCTGCGGCGCCACGTGGCCGAGAGGGGCGAGCTGAAGAAGCCGGTCACCTTGCGCCTGGAGCCCCAGCAGATTGCTGCCGCCAAGCAGGTGGCCAGACGCAAGAGCGTCCCGTACCAGACCCTGCTCAGGATGTGGATCGCGGAGGGCTTGACGAAGGAGCGCGTGGGATAGTGGAGCGGCTTGCCGGGCCGGCCCTCAGCCGAGCAGGCGGGCGAGGCAGGCGTCGAGCTGGCAGCGGCGCCAGCCGTAGGCGGTGATGCCGCCGACGACGGGGGCGAGGTACTCGGCGTCCCAGGGATCGCGCATGACCACCACGCCGAGCGCGGGCGCCGCCCGCTGGAGCGCCTCGAGCAGCGCGCGGTTCGACGGGTAGAGGTGGGCGTCGTAGAGGAAGAGGATCGTCGCGCTGGCCCGCCGCGCCGCGCCGGTCGCGCGCGCGATCTCGTTCTCACCGGGCTCGACGCCCACCACGTGCACGTCGGCCTCGATCCCGTAGGGCGCCATCGCCCGGAGCACGTACGCGGGCTCGTCCAGCATGGCGGGCTCGACGGTGATCCGGTCGGCCAGTGACGACAGCCGCGGGAACACAGCCACCACCGTCCCGTTGAGACGCTGGCGCCAGGCGGCCGGCGGCGGGGCGATGGTCGTGACGGCGCGGGTCGCCAGCGCGCGGGCCAGCGTCTCCCCGTCACGCTCGGCGCGGGGTGGCCCGCCCTCGAAGCGCGCCGCGCGCCTCGCCACGAGCGCCTCGATCCTGGCCGCGCTCGCCTCGAGCCCCGCGCGCGGCAGGGCGCCCGAGCGATACGCCTCGAGGAGCCCGGCATGGGCCTGGCGCTGCGCCGCCTCCGTGTGGCAGACGAGCAACAGGTCGTGCCCGGCCGCCGCAGCGCGCACCGCGGCCTCGCCGATCGGACACAGCTCGCCGATCGCTCCCATCTCGAGGTCGTCGGACACGATCACGCCCTGATAGCCCAGGTCCCGCCGCAGGTACTCCTCGACGATGAGCCGCGAGAAGGTGGCCGGCGTGCGCGGCGCGGGGTCGAGGCGCGGGTAGAGCGGGTGCGAGGTCATGATGCAGTCCACGCCGGACTCGATGGCGGCCAGGAACGGCGGCAGGTGCCGGCGCTGCATCTCGCTCCAGTCGGAGTCGATCACGGGCAGGCGCAGGTGCGCATCCACCGGCGCATGCCCCTTGCCCGGGAAATGCTTGGCGCAGGCCGAGAGCCCCGCCCGCTGCATGCCGCGGATCCGCGCCACGCCGAAGCGCGCGACCGACCCGGTGTCCTTGCCGTAGGAGCGGATGCCGATGTTGGGGCTGTAGGCGTCGGTGAGCACGTCCAGGACCGGCGCGAAGTTGATGTCCACGCCGAGCCGTCGCAGCTCCCGCCCCTCGAAGAGCCCCTGGCGCTGGGCGAAAGCCGCCTCGCCGGCCGTCGCGACGGCGAGGCTGTCGGGGAAGATCGTGACGGCTCGGTTGAGCATGATGATGCGGCCGCCCTCGTGATCGGTGCCGACCAGGAGTCGCCGGCCGAGGGCCTCCTCGAGCCCCGTGAGGAGCGCGCCCAGCCGCTCGGGGGTCTCGAAGTTCCGCCGGTACAGGATGAGCCCGCCCGCGCCGGTATCACGGAAGAGGCGGATGTCCGCGTCCGTGAGATCGGGCCCGGGCAGCCCGAACATGAGCCGGCGGCCGACGAGCGCCTCGAGGGTCACGGCCGGATTGTCCGCCGGGGCCACGCGACGTAGAGCCCCACCAGGGCGAGCCCGCCGCCGCAGAGCGCCCAGAGGAGATCCTCGAGCCCCGCGTCGATCAGCCGGCCGAGAACCGCCGTGCCAAGGGCCACGCCCGAGAAGAGGAAGAAGGCGAAGAGGGAGAAGGCCTTGCCGCGCGCCGCGGGGTTGATCTCGGTGCCGCGGAGCTGCAGTGTCGTGTGCAGGGCCATGTAGCCGAAGCCCAGCATGAGCATGGCCGCGGCGAAGACCGGCCAGGGCCAGCGGGGAATGTGGGCGAGGAAGGCCGCGCCCATGACGAGGCCACCCCAGCCGGCGAGAGCGCCCTCGGAGAGGACGCGGTTGAGCCTCGGCACCAGCAACCCCCCGGTCATTGTCCCGATGCCGAAGAGCGCGAGGAGCAGCCCCACCTGCAGCTGATCGAGCCCGTGCCGGCGCGCCGCGAAGGCGCCGAGATAGGTAAAGCCGCCCCAGAGGAGGAAGGCCTCGACGGCCACGGCGATGTAGACGGGGATCGCGCGCCGGTCCGTCAGGAGGTCCACGAAGCCGGTGGCGGCGTCGTGCGCGTCGGGCGGGGACTCAGGGGGCGCCGAGTCCACCCGGAACATGAGGAGCCCGGGCAGAAGCGTGAGCACGCCGTAGCCCATGAACATCAACCGCCACGAGACGAAGTGGGCGACGATCCCGCCCACCGAGGCCGACAGCGCCTGAGCGGATGACGTCGTCGCGGCGAGCCGGCCGATGGCCGTCTGGCGCTCGCCGTACTCGAACCGGTCGCCGATATAGGCCAGCGTGAGCGGGATGCTCGCCGCCGCGAAGGCGCCGGTGAGCAGGCGCAGGGCGACGAACTGGGGCAGGGTGGCGGCGAGCCCCGACAGCGTCGTGCAGACGCAGAAGAGGAGCGCGGCGACCCTGACCACCGCGACACGCCCGTAGCGGTCGGACAGCGGGCCGTACACGAGCTGGCCCGCGCCGTACGCGAACGCGTAGGTCGTCATGGCCAGCCCAGCGGCGCCCGGCGTTGCGGCCAGCGAGTCGGAGATGGATGGCAGGAGCGGCGCGATGATCCGGTTGTCCACCGCCATGACGAACGACAGCACGAACAGGAAAACCAGCGGCGTCACGAGTAGAGCAGGAACCGGCGCCGGGCGCGCGCGAAGCGCGCGAGCGCCGGGCGCCAGGAGGCTTCGAGCCGCGCGAAGGGGACGCCGCGCTCGATGGCGCGCCGGATCCCGCCGCTTCCACAGAGGAGATCGAACGGCAGGCGCCTGCGCTCGAACTCGTAGGGCGGCCGCCGCCAGCGGAAGTGGCCCGGGGCCTGGCGCCGCGCCTCCACGATCAGCGCCAGGTAGGTCGCGAAGGGACGGAAGCGCTCCGCGTCCGTGACGTGCACCTGCACCCCGCCGCAGCGCCGGCCCTTCCACTTGTGGAAGGTGGGCTCGAAGGGGGCGGCGGGGAAGCGCAACCCTGGCAGACCGCGCCGCTCGAGCGCCAGCGCCAGCCGCGGGCCGTCGAGAAAGGGGGCGCCCACCAGCTCGAATGGCCGCGTCGTCCCGCGTCCCTCGGAGAGATTGGTCCCCTCGATCAGGCAGCCGCCGGGATAGACGCGCGCCGTGTCCGGCGTGGGCATATTGGGCGAGGGCGAGACCCAGGGCAGCCCCGTGTCCTCCCACCGCATCGCGCGCCGCCAGCCCTGCATCGGCACCACGGTGAGGTCGCAGCCAAGGGCGTATGTCTCGTTCAG
>JACPCX010000025.1:0-22666 GCA_016184305.1 Candidatus Rokuibacteriota bacterium
GGGCGGGGCGTGGGACAACGCCAAGAAGATCGTGGAGGTGGATCTGAAGGAGAAGGGCAGCCCGCTCCACGCGGCCACGGTCGTCGGCGACACGGTGGGCGACCCGTTCAAGGACACCTCGTCGGTGGCCATGAACCCGGTCATCAAGTTCACCACGCTCTTCGGCCTCCTGGCCGTGGAGCTGGCGGTCACGCTCACTGCCGAGGGCGGTGCCGGGCTGAGCCGGACGCTGGCGGCTGCCTTCTTCGCGGTCTCCCTGGTCTTCGTCTGGCGGTCCTTCTACGCGATGCGCATCCGCTCGGGCCAGGCCTAGCGGGCTGCTGAAAAGGGCCCATCTGCGGAGGTACGGCGCCCTCGGCCGCACGCTCAACGTGGCTCGCTCACGCTCGCCCGGAGCTCCGGATCCGCTCCCCTCGCCTCCGGCTCGGCTCGCCAAGCGGAGTACGCCTCGCGTGCGGCCATCGGGCGCCGCCTCGCATCTGGACCCTTTTGAGCAGCCCGCTGCGTCGGGCGGGCCTGGGGGCGGTCCTCCTGGAACCGTGGCTCTTGCGCCTTGCCGGAGCCGGAGAACCCGATATCGTGGCCTCTTCCGATAGGGCACGGCGCGTTGCGAGGCAGCGTGTTCCGGGGACACCGCCCCCAGGCCCGCCCGGCGGTTTGTCGGCGAACTTCTGGGCCCGGGCACGAGCGTCGCGCGCGACGAGAGAGGGTCATGGGGCCGGGTGAGGTAGAGCGCCGGGTGCTGGACGCCATCGGCCGCGCCATGGGGCGCTTCGCCATGCTGCGGCCGGGCGATCGGGTGGCCGTCGGCGTGTCCGGGGGCAAGGACAGCCTCTGCCTGCTCCACGCGCTGGCGGCCTATCGGCGCAGGGCGCCCTTCCCCTACGAGATCGCTGCGGGAGGACCGCCGGACGCTCCGGCTCGTGGCCGACGGGATCGCCCATGGCTGCGATGTCTGCAGCCGCCACCGCCCCGGCTCGCTCTACCGCGCCGCCGCCGAGCTCGGCTGTTCCGTGCTCGCGCTCGGCCACACCGCCGATGACTGCGCCGAAGCGCTCCTGCGCAACATCCTCTTCAACGGGCGCATCGCCTCGCTGCCCCCCGTGGCAGCCTCGCGCAAGGGGGGGCTGCGCCTCATTCGCCCGCTCGTGCTGGTGAGCGAGACGCTCACGGCCGAGTACGCGCGGGCCCACGGGCTTCAGGCCGTCACGTGTGTCTGCGGCGAGAAGACGAGCGTGCGCGGCGAGATCCGGGATTTCCTCGCGCGGCTCGGCACGCGGCATCCGGGCGTGCCGGAGTCCGTTCTCGCCGCGCTGGGCAACGTGAATCGCTACGCGCTCTTCGATCCGGCGCCGCTTGCCCGGGGCGCCGGGCTGAGGCACACTGACACACGCTGAGGCGCCCGTCAACGGCCGGTAGACACAAGGAGATCCGTCATGCCTGAAGCCGTCATCGTCTCGACTGCGCGGACCCCGATCGGCAGGGCCTATCGTGGCGCGTTCAACAACACCCACGGCGCGACGCTGGGCGGGCACGTCATCAGCCACGCCGTCACGCGCGCCGGGCTCGAGCCGGGCGAGGTCGAGGACGTGATCCTCGGCTGCGCGCTGCCGGAGGGCGCCACGGGGCAGAACATCGCCCGCCAGGCCGCCCTCCGCGCCGGGCTGCCCGTGACCACGTCCGGCGCCACCGTCAACCGCTTCTGCTCCTCGGGCATGCAGGCCATCGCCATCGCCGCCCAGCGCATCCTCGTGGACCGGGTGCCCATCATGGTGGCCGGGGGGCTGGAGTCCGTCAGCCTGGTCCAGAACGAGCACTTCAACAACTACCGCATCCACGAGGCGTGGATGGACGAGCACAAGCCCGAGGTCTACATGCCGATGCTGGAGACCGCGGAGGTGGTGGCGAAGCGCTACGACGTCACGCGGGAGCAGCAGGACGAGTACGCGCTGGCGAGCCAGCAGCGGGTGGCGGCCGGGCAGCGCGCGGGCAGGTTCGACGCCGAGATCGTGCCGCTCACCACGCGCAAGCTCGTCCAGGACAAGGCCACGGGCCAGATGCGCGAGGAAGAGGTCACGCTCAAGCAGGACGAGGGCAACCGTCCCGACACCACCGCCGAGGGCCTGGCAGCGCTCAAGCCGGTCACCGGGGAGAAGGGGCACATCACGGCGGGCAACGCGAGCCAGCTCTCCGACGGCGCCTCGGCCTGCGTGGTGATGGACGGCGCGCTGGCGCAGAAGCGCGGTCTGCATCCCCTCGGCATCTACCGCGGGCTGGCGGTGGCCGCCTGCGAGCCCGACGAGATGGGCATCGGCCCGGTGTTCGCCGTGCCACGGCTGCTCGAGCGCTTCGGCCTCAAGATGGACGATATCGGTCTCTGGGAGCTGAACGAGGCCTTCGCGGTGCAGGTGGTCTACTGCCGCGACAAGCTCGGCATCCCCTCGGACAGGCTCAACGTGGACGGCGGCGCCATCGCCATCGGCCATCCGTACGGGATGTCCGGCTCCCGCATGGTCGGCCACGCGCTGATCGAGGGCAAGCGCCGCGGCGTCAAGTACGTGGTCTGCACCATGTGCATCGGCGGCGGCATGGGCGCCGCGGGGCTTTTCGAGGTCGCCTGAACGTGGATGATCTCACGTTGCGGTGTGGCCTCTTCGCCCCTCCGGGGCTCATCGGGGTCGCCTGAGGCGCGACGGGGCCTCGGTGGTCCATCTCCGGCGCCCGGCCCGCTAGCGATGCCGTCCCTTTCCCCCGAGGCTCTCGCGGCGCTCATGGCGGGGGGCGCGCCCCACGCCCTGCTCGACGTGCGCGAGCGTGGCGCCTACGAGCGAGGCCACATCTTCAGGGCCACGTCCCTGCCGCGTCGACTCCTCGAGATCCGCCTGCCTGTGCTCGTCAGCGCCCACCGGACCCCGCTCGTCCTCTGCGACGGCGACGGGCGGCTCGCCGAGCTCTGCCGGCCGGCGCTCGCCGAGATGGGCTACACGGACGTACGCGTGCTGGCCGGCGGGCTCGCTGCCTGGCGGGCCGCGGGACGGCCAACGGTCGAGGGCCTGAACGTGCCGAGCAAGGTGTTCGGCGAGCGCGTGCTCCGCGAGCGCCGCACGACGCAGATCGCGCCGCGGGAGCTTCAGGCCCGCATCGCGGAAGGCGCCGACCTCGTGATCGTGGATGCTCGGACGCCGCAGGAGTATGCGCGCGGCTGTGTCCCGGGCGCGATCTCCGTCCCCGGCGGGGAGCTGGCGCTCAGGATCGGCGAGCTGGTCCAGCGGCCGGAGACGACCATCGTGGTGCACTGCGGGGGGCGCACGCGCTCCTATATCGGCACCGAGTCGCTCCGGCGGCTGGGCCTTCCGAACCCGGTGCTGGCTCTCGAGAACGGCACCATGGGCTGGGAGCTCGCAGGCCTTGCCCTCGAGCGAGGAGCGAGCCGCCGGGCGCCGGCAGTCTCGGCGGAGGGCCGTGACGCGGCGACCCGCACGGGCGAGCGCGTGGCGGCGGAGGACGGCGTCACCATGCTCTCTGCCGAGGCCCTGGGGGCGCTCTGGGCGCGCCGCGATCGGGTCAACGTCTGCCTGCTCGACGTTCGCACCGCCGAGGAGTACGCCGAGGGGCACCTGCCCGGGGCGGTCTGGGCGCCCGGCGGCCAGGTGGTCCAGGCCACCGACGAGTACGTCGCGGTGCACGCGGCGTCCATCGTCCTCGTTTGCGACGGGCTCGTGCGCTCCGTGATGACGGCCGCCTGGCTCACGCGGATGGGGTTTCCGAGCGTCGCCGCTCTGGCCGGCGGTGTGCCTGCCTGGGAGCGTGGCGGGGGAGCCGTCGAGCGGGGCCATCCGCGACTGCTGCCGCCGGGCTACGACGCGCTGCGGGCAAGCGTCCCGGCGGTACCGCCGGCGGGCCTCGAGGATGGCGCCATCCTGAACGTGGATCCGAGCGACGTCTACGCTCGCGACCATGTCCCCGGAGCCGTGTGGGTGTGCCGGAGTCGGCTCGAGATCGTGATTCCCCAGGTGATTCCCGACAGGCGCCGCGCGATCGTGGTGACATGCGCTGACGGGGTGCAGTCCACCCTGGCCGCGGCCACGCTTCTGCGCCTGGGCTACGCGGGCGCCGGCGTGCTGGCGGGCGGCACCCGCGCGTGGCTCGGGGCCGGGCTGCCCGGCGAGAGCGGGCTCGTCGGTCTTCTCGACGAGCCCGACGACGTGGTGCTCAAGCCCTACGAGAAGGGACGGGCCGCGATGGAAGCCTATCTCCGCTGGGAGGAGGCCCTCGATTCCGAGGGCCGGAGTCCCCACGAGCTGATTCCGCATCCGGTTCGCGATTCGAGAGCCCGGCCATGAGAGCCGCCCCGCCGGGTCCCCTGGTCAGCACCGAGTGGCTGGTCGCTCACCTCGGAGATCCCGACCTGCGCGTCGTGGACGCGACCTTCTACCTTCCGCATCTCAACCGCGACGCCAGAGCCGAGCACCGGGACGCCCACATCCCCGGCGCCGGCTTCTTCGACATCGACGAGATCGCGGACCGGAAGAGCCCGCTCCCCCACATGCTGCCCACGGCGGAGGAGCTCGGGCGGGCGGTGGGAGGCCTCGGCATCGGTGACGGCGACCGGGTGGTGGTCTACGCCGCGCGCTTCATGATTGCCTCGGCGCGCGTGTGGTGGACCTTTCGCGCCTTCGGACACGACACCGTGGCGGTGCTCGACGGAGGGCTCCAGGCCTGGCGCGCCGAGGGGCGCCCCCTCGAGTCGGGACAGATCGCGCCGCCTTCGCCGCGCCGCTTCACCGCGCGCCCGCGCCCGGCCCTGTTGCGCGATCTCGCCGCGATGCTGGCCAACGTGGACAGCCGTCACGAGCAGGTGCTCGACGCCCGATCGCATGGGCGCTTTGCCGGCACCGAGTCCGAGCCCCGCGCGGGGCTCCGCGCCGGCCACATGCCCGGCAGTCTCAGCCTGCCCTACGACCGGCTCTTCCGCCCGGAGGATGGCACGCTGCTGCCGCCGGACCAGCTCAGGGCTGTCTTCGAGCTGGGCTGCGCGGAGGTGGCCGTGTACGATGGCTCCTGGGCGGAATGGGGCGGGCGTGACGACACGCCGATCGAGCTCTGACGCGCACGGTTCGACGAGGAGACGGGTCTCCTCGTTGCCCTGCTCAGAGGCGCGGGAGGCGGGAGGGCTCGGCGCAGGTCTGCTCGACCTCCTCGACGGTCTTCGGCGTGCCAGCCGTCAGGATCTCTGCACCCGTCTCGGTGATCAGCAGATCGTCCTCGATCCGGATGCCGATGCCGCGGTACTCGGGCGGAATCGGGTGCTCGGCGGTTCTCGCCTTCGCTCGCTCCTCCGCCTCGATCGTCTTCGCCGCGGCGACCCCCAGCCGGAGGCGCCGGTCCCACATCTCCTCCTCGCTGTACTCGCGGAGGTGGAAGGTGACCCGCTCGCGGTCGGGGTCCAGGTAGAGCCCGGGTTCCACCGTGAGCACCATGCCGGGCTCCAGCAGCCGGGACTGCCGCCGGATCCGGTAGTCGCCCACGTCGTGCACGTCCATGCCGAGCCAGTGGCCGGTGCCGTGCATGTAGAACTCGCGGTAATGATGCATGGCCAGCGAGTCGGCGACGCCGAGCGGCAGGAGGCCGAGGGTCACGAGGCCCTCGGTGAGGACGCGGCGGGCCGCCTCGTGAATGGCCTCGTAGGGCTGGCCCGGCCGGGCCGCGGCGATGGCCGCCGCCTGCGCGTCCAGCACGAGCTGGTACAGGGCGCGCTGGGGGGGCGTGAAGCGCCCGCTGGCGGGGAAGGTCCGCGTGATGTCGGCGGTGCGGTAGGCGAGCTCGCATCCGGCGTCGACGAGGACGAGATCGCCCTCCTCGAGGCGGCGGCGGTTCTCCGTGTAGTGCAGGATGCAGGCGTTGGGGCCCGAGGCGACGATGGACGGGTAGCCGTTGCGCGGCGAGCCGTGGCTGCGGAAGACGAACTCGAGGGCCGCCTGGACCTGGTACTCGTGCAGCCCCGGCGCCGCGAAGCGCATGGCCTCGGCGTGCGCCTCCCGGCTGATCTCGCAGGCGCGGCGCTGCGCGGCCGCCTCGGCGGGCAGGGGCCGGAGCCGCAGCTCGTGGAGCAGCGGCCCGGGATCCTCGATGCGCGCCGGCACCGTGTAGCCGCGCGCCCTGGCGGCGCGGACCTGCTCGAGGAGCCGCAGCATGCGGCCGTCGAAGCCCGGCTGGCCGAGCCGGTAGTGGAGGGCCGGACGGTCGAGGAGGCGCTCGCGCAGCCGGTCGTCGAGCTGGTCCAGGGGGTAGGCGGCGTCGGCGCCGTGCAGGCCTACCGCGCCCTCCACGCCGGCGCGCCGCCCATTCCAGATCTCCATCTCCCGATCGCGGGGCCTCACGAACAGCACGACCCGTTCCCGGGGATGAGCGGGGTCGAGCAGCAGGACGGCGTCGGGCTCGTCGAAGCCCGTGAGGAAGAAGAAGTCGGAGGCCTGGCGGAACTCGTGGTGGACGTCGCCGTTGCGCAGCGTCTCCTGGGCGCCGGGGATGACGGCGAGACCGTCGCCGATCATCTCGGCCAGGCGGCGGCGCCGCTCGGCGAAGGGCGCGCGTTCGATCATCCGACCCTCCCGTGATGATGTCGTCGTGTGGCCGGGCGCGAGGCAGCGGCGCGCGCCCGTGCCCGCCATGCTACCGCACGGGGCGGTTGACAGGCGGGAAAGATGGGCCAACAATCTTCCCGCCAGGCACCCGCTCGGTAACATCCACACCTTCGCCGGCTTCGACCAGGTCAGGGCGTGGGAAGAGGAGTTCCTCCCAGCGGAGGAGCTCGAGAAGTACGATGCCTCCGTGGGCCATCAGCCCACACGTCAGGGGCAGAGAGGACCTGCATGAGCGTGGGCGTGACCATGTTCGACAAGATCTGGCGCCGCCACGTGGTGGCCGAAGGCTTAGGTGAGCAGGTGCTGCTCTACGTGGACCGGCATCTGCTCCACGAGGGCTCGGGCGCTGCCTTCGATCGGCTCGGGGGCGCGGGGCGGCGCGTCCGGCGGCCGGAGTCCTGCTTCGCCACGGCGGACCACTACGTGCCCACCACCGCCCGCGATGCGGCCAGGGCGGACGGGGAGATCCGCGGCATGGGGGAGAGGCTCGCCCGTCACACCGCCGAGCTCGGGATCTCCCACTTCGGGCTCGGCGATGCGCGCCAGGGCATCGTGCACGTCATCGGCCCCGAGCAGGGGCTGACCCAGCCCGGGATCACCCTCGTCTGCGGCGACTCGCACACGGCCACCCACGGCGCCTTCGGGGCGCTCGCCTTCGGCATCGGCTCCTCGGAGGTCGAGCATGTCCTGGCGACCCAGTGCCTCTGGCAGAAGAAGCCCGGGGTCATGCGGATCCGGGTGGACGGCGCGCGTCCCTTCGGGGTCACCGCCAAGGACGTGATCCTCTCGGTGATCGCCCGCATCGGCGCGGCGGGCGGCACCGGGCACGCCATCGAGTATGCGGGCTCCGCGATCTCCGCCATGTCCATGGAGGAGCGGATGACGGTGTGCAACATGTCCATCGAGGCCGGGGCCCGCGCCGGCATGATCGCGCCGGACGAGACCACCTTCGGCTACCTCGAGGGGCGTCCCCATGCCCCCCGGGGCGACATGTGGGAGCGGGCGCTCGCCTTCTGGAAGACGCTGCCCTCCGATCCCGGCGCCGCCTTCGACCGCGAGGTGGCGCTGGACGCGCGCGCGATCGTGCCGACGGTGACATGGGGGACGAGTCCCCAGGACGCCTTGCCCATCACCGGGCACGTGCCCGATCCATCCGCGACGGCCGATCCCGTGAGGCGGGCCAGCATGGAGCGGGCGCTCTCGTACATGGGGCTCGTCCCCGGCACGCCGCTCACCGAGGTCAGGGTGGACCGGGTCTTCATCGGCTCCTGCACCAATAGCCGGATCGAGGACCTGCGGGCCGTCGCCGCGGTGGTCGACGGGCGCCGCGCCGTGGTGCCCGCCATGGTCGTGCCGGGCTCCGGGCTGATCAAGCGCGCCGCGGAGGCGGAGGGGCTGGACCGGATCTTCACCGCCGCCGGCCTCGAGTGGCGCGATCCGGGCTGCTCCATGTGCGTGGGGATGAACGGCGACGTCGGCCGGAAAGGGGAGCGCTGCGCCTCCACGTCCAACCGCAACTTCGAGGGGCGACAGGGCCAGGGGGTGCGCACCCATCTCATGAGCCCGGCCATGGCCGCCGCCGCCGCGGTGACGGGACGGCTGACCGACGTCCGGACGCTCGCGGCGCTCGCGGGGGGCGCGTGAGATGGACGCGTTCACCCGCCTCGAGGCCGTCGCCGTCCCCCTCGACCTGCCGAACGTCGACACGGATCGCATCATCCCCGCGCGCTTCCTGCACAAGCCGACGGGCCCGGGGTACGAGCGCTATCTCTTCCACGACGTCCGCTTCGACGCGAACGGGTCGGAGAAGCCGGACTTCATCCTCAACCAGGCGCCGTACCGTGCGGCCCGGATCCTCGTGGCCGGCGACAACTTCGGCTGCGGCTCCTCGCGGGAGCACGCCGTGTGGGCACTCCACGCCCACGGGTTCCGCGCCTTCATCGCGCCCAGCTTCGGCGACATCTTCTTCGGCAGCTGCGGGAAGAACGGCACGCTCCCGATCGTGCTCCCCGCCGAGACGGTGGCGGGGATCAGGCGCCAGCTCCACGCCCGGCCCGGCGCCACCATGGTCGTGGACTTGCCGTCGCAGACGGTGACGGGCCCGGACGGCGCGCGCCACGAGTTCGCCGTGGACCCGTTCAGGAAGCAGTGCCTGCTCACGGGGCAGGACGAGATCGGGCTCACGCTGGGCCACGAGGCGGCCATCGCGGCCTTCGAGGCAAAGCGGGACGTCGAGAGCCCGTGGCTCGTTCCGGGGACGGGGGCCTGAAACCCGTGTCCGCCACTCCGCTCTCGGTGTACCTGCCCTTCAACCGCGACTGCCTGGGGCCGGTCTTCGAGCCCGCCAAGGGCGGGACGTCACCGCCCGCGCCCGAGGGGCGGTGGCTCATCGTCCAGGATCAGGGCCTGCTCGTCATTCCCGAGGGGGACGGGTTCCGGCTTCCGGTGGGCCCGCCGCCGCCGGGCCTCGACGGCGCCCTCGTCCGCCGGTTCTGGCTCGGCACCTGGCAGGGCGCGCCGTGCTGGGCGGCCTCCTTGCCGCGGGAGGTGGCGGTGCCGGCGGGCCTCCACCGCGAGACGCTCCTGCCGATGCGGGGCTCGCGGCTGCCCGACGATCTCCTCTCGCTGGGCGGCATGGCGATGCAGGCCCTCTGGTGGGAGACCACGAGCGGGCACTGCCCGCGCTGCGGCGAGCCCACCGCGCGGATCGAGGGCGAATGGGGCAAGCGCTGCCTGCGCTGCCGGTACGAGCATTACCCGCATCTCCACCCCGCCGTCATCGTCCTGGTGCGGGACGGCGACCGGTGCCTCCTCGCGCGGAAGAAGGAGTGGTCGCCCGGCCGCTACGCCCTCGTGGCGGGATTCGTGGACAACGGCGAGTGCCTCGAGGGGGCGGTCGCGCGCGAGGTGAAGGAGGAAGTCGGCGTGGAGGTGAAGGACATCCGCTATGTCGGGAGCCAGAACTGGCCCTTCCCGAGCCAGCTCATGGTGGGGTTCGTGGCGGCCTACGCGGGGGGAGAGGTCAGCGTGGATCGCGCCGAGATCGAGGACGCGCGCTGGTTCCCGGGCGATCAGCTGCCCCACGGGCCCTCCCGCCACAGCATCGCGGGGTTCATTCTGGACCACCACGCCCGCGACTAGTGCCGGGCACCGAAAGGAGACACAGGGATGAGCATCACGCGCCTGGAGATCGGCCAGCGGCTGAGCGGAGCGGTGGTCCACGGCAATACGGTGTACCTGGCGGGCCAGGTCGCCCCGGACCCGTCCGTGGGGGTCAAGGGCCAGACCGAGCAGATCCTGAAGAAGATCGATGGGCTGCTCGCCGCCGCGGGCACCGACAAGTCCAAGCTCCTCTCGGCCACCGTCTGGCTCGCCAATATCGGCAGCTACGACGAGATGAACGCCGCGTGGGACGCGTGGCTGGACCGCGCGAATCCGCCGGCGCGGGCCACGGTGGAGGCGCGGCTGGCGGCGCCGAAGTACCTCGTCGAGATCACCGCCATCGCCGCTCGCTAGCCCTGCTTTCAAGCTGGCGCCCGACATCGCGCCCTCCGAGTGGGAGGAGACCATCGCCATCAACCTGAGCGGGGCCTTCTCCTGCGCCAAGCGCGTCTCGGGCGTGATGAGCGATGCGGCCACCGTGCTGGCGGGGCTCTGGCAGGCCGCCGGCTGCGCGCCGGAGGCGCTCGAGCGCCTCTCGCTGACGGGCCACGACCCCATCCTTCCCGGCCGCTTCAAGGTCGGGACGGCCGCGCTGGCGAGCATCGGCGCCTCTGCGCTGGCGGCGGCGGAGTGCTGGCGGTGGAGGACGGGGCGCGCGCAGCCGGTGAGCGTGGAGATTCGCGCCGCCGCGGCCGCCTTCCGCTCCGAGCGCTACCTGCGCGTGGACGGCCAGCCGCCCGCCGACCCCTGGAGCCCGCTCTCGGGCTTCTATCGCGCCGGCGACGGGCGGTGGATGCAAATGCACTGCAACTTCCCCCATCATCGGGACGGTGTCCTCCGCGTCCTCGGCTGCGAGGCCTCCCGCGAGGCCGTGGGCGCCGCCATCCTCCGGTGGCAGGCAGCCGCCCTCGAGGACGCGCTCGCCGACGCCGGCATGTGCGCCGGCATGGTGCGCCCCGCCGGGGAGTGGGCCGCGCATCCACAGGCCCGCGCCGTCGCGAGCCTGCCGCTCCTGGAGATCGTCCGCATCGGCGACTCCCCGCCCGAGCCCTGGGGCGACGGGCAGCGGCCGCTCTCGGGCTTGCGGGTGCTGGACCTCACGCGGGTCATCGCCGGCCCCGTCTGCGGGCGCACGCTGGCTGCGCATGGGGCCGAGGTGATGCTCGTCACCGCCGGCCATCTGCCGAGCATCCCGCTCCTGGTGATGGACACGGGGCGTGGGAAGCTCTCCGCGGCCCTGGATCTCCGGCGAGCCGAGGAGGTAGAGTGCCTGCGCCGCCTGGTCCGTGAGGCCGATGTGTTCTGCCAGGGGTATCGCCCCGGCGCGCTGGACGGCCGCGGCCTGTCGCCGGAGGAGGTGGCGGCGCTGCGGCCGGGCATCGTCTACGTCACCCTCAGCGCCTATGGTCAGGCCGGACCCTGGCGCGGGCGGCGCGGCTTCGACAGCCTCGTGCAATCGGTGAGCGGCATCGCCCACGAGGGCGGCGTCGCGGCGGGCCTCGACGGGCCGAGGCCCTTGCCGGCCCAGGCGCTGGACCATGCCACGGGCTATCTCGCCGCCTTCGGCGCGATGGTAGCGCTCCTGAGGCGCGCGCGGGAGGGCGGCAGCTACCTGGTGCGGCTCTCACTGGCCCGGACGGGGCGCTGGATCGACGCCCTCGGCCGGGTGGACGGGGCCCTCGCGCGCGATCTCAGGCCCGAGGACGTGGCCGATCTCATGGAGCCGAGCGACACGCCCTTCGGGCTCATGCAGGCCGTGGCGCCGGCCGAGCATCTCGCGGAGACTCCCGCCCGCTGGGCCCGGCCCGCGGTGCCGCTGGGCACCCACGAGGCAACCTGGCGTGTCTGACAGGGCGCTGAAAAAGACCCATCTGCATCGTCCCCCTCACCTGGCTCGGCTGGCTCCAGCCCTTCTTCGTCCTGTCCAGCATCGGCCAGGTGATGTTCTGCCCTGTCATGCTGCGGAACCTTCTGGCGGCTCGCAGGGTCTGACGCTAGACTGCCTCCAAGGTTGGCGATGCCCGTGGACGCGTCCGCTTCCAAGATCCTGATCGTCGACGACGAGCCGGACATCGTCGCCTACCTCGAGCAGCTGCTGGCCGCTCTCGGCTACGCGACACTGTCGGCAGGGAACGGCAAGGAGGCCCTCGAGAAGGTGGCCGCCGAGTCGCCGGACCTCATCCTCATGGACGTCATGATGCCCGTCATGGACGGCATCACGGCCTGCGCCGCCCTCAAGGGGAAGGATGCGACGCGCCTCACCCCCATCGTCATCATGACCGCGCTCGGCAGCATGGAGGACCGCGTTCGCGGGATCGAGGCGGGCGCCGACGACTTCCTGATCAAGCCCGTGGACAACCGCGAGCTCATGGCGCGGATCCAGACCGCGCTCAAGCTCAAGCACGCGGTGGACCGCAAGCTACGCGAGCTGCACCGGATCCGGGATCACTTCTCCAAGTTCGTGCCCGAGGCCGTGCGCCGCCTCATCGCCGCCAACCCCGAGGCGCCGGCGCTCGCCAAGCGCGAGCGGGATGTCTCGATCCTCTTCCTCGACATCACCGGGTACGCGCGGCTCAGCGAGGAGCTTCGGCCCGAGGCGCTCAACGCCCTGGTGGAGCGTTACTTCTCGACCTTCCTCGACCGGATCCAGGCCGCCGCCGGCGACATCACGGAGACGGCGGGCGACGGCTTCATGGCCGTCTTCCAGGAGGGCGCTGCCGAGACCCATGCGCGGCGGGCCGCGGAGACGGCGCTGGGGCTCCTGGCCGTGACGGAGACCCTCAACCAGCGGGCGCCCCACCGGCCCCTCGGCATCCACATGGGGATCAATTCCGGCAGCGCGTGGGTCGGCTCCACCCGCTTCGAGGGGTCGCGCGGCAGGCGCTGGACCTTCACCGCCAGCGGTCCCGTCACCAATCTGGCCGCGCGCCTGGCGGAGGTGTCCCGGGACGGCGAGATCCTCGTCGGACCGGAGACGGCCCGTCGCCTCGGCGACGGGTACCGTATCGAGAAGGTGACGCGGGGACGCCTGAAGAACATCTCGGACGACGTCGAGCATCACCGCCTCGTCGGCCCTGCCGACCCCCGTTGAGCGGGAACCAGGAGCGCCCCGCCCTTTCCGCTTCCACCAGCAAGAAGCGCAACCCCGTCGTGGAGTTCGTGCTCTATCCGGGCGCGCCGCACGCCTTCTGCTCTGACGACCGGCCGCAGACGTACAGGAAGGAGGCGGCCGAGGACGCCTGGAAGCGCTGCGTCGCGTTCTTCACGAAGCACCTCCGCAGCGAGCCCCCCGCCGGGGGCGCGGGCGGGGCGAAGTTTTTTCGCGGTCCGCTCCGCGCTGACATTCCTGAGAAGCCGGGTGGCGATTTTCGTCGCCCGGCGCCCACCCGAGCGCCGCGTCACCGTCCCGCGGGGCTCGCATCTTCGGGCACTTGGGCTCGCCCTCCGCTGGCACGGATGTTGCCCCCTACGGAACCTCGAAGCCATGAGGTACGACATCCCGGGCGAGGCGGCGTTCGCGGGCCAGCGTGTCAGGCAGAAGATCTGCATCGCGCTCACCCTCTCCTCCGTGATCCCCATGCTGATCCTCACCTACTCGCTCTACGCGCACATGCTGCCCTTCCTCGATCCCGTCACGCGCGCGCGTGACTTGCTGTGGTTCGAGGCGCTGCTCGTCTTCACGGGGCTGCTCATGACGGCCGGCGGCTTCGTGATCTGGGACCTGGCGACCGCCGTGTCCCACGCCGCGGCGATGGTGACGGAGGCCAGCCAGGTCGAGGAGGGGGCGACGACGCGGTCCGATGAGGTCGGCACCCTGATGACCGCCTTCTCCCGCATGCTCGGCACCATCGAGCAGCAGGCGGGCGAGATCACCCTGTACGCGCAGCGGCTCGAGGGCGCCTACAAGGATCTGGAGCTCACCAGCGCCCGGCTCAAGGAGTTCTCCTTCAAGGACCAGGTGACGGGGCTGTACAACCGTCGCTTCTTCTCGGTCCGGCTCGACGAGGAGATCTCGCGGTACCGCCGGTTCAACCATCCGGTCGCGATGGTCATGCTGGGCCTGGACGGCTTCAAGACGATCACCGACGCGCTGGGCCACGGCGCCGGCGATGAGACGCTCCGGATCGTCGGCGACATCCTCACCAGGTACTCGCGTGGGATCACCGTGATCTGCCGCTACGGAGAAGACACGTTCGCGGTGCTCCTGGTGGAAACCTCCAAGACCGGCGCGGGCCTGTATGCCGAGCGGATCCGCCAGGTGCTCGCCGGCTATCCGTTCACCCACGGCCGGCGGCTCACGGCGAGCGTCGGCATTGCCTCGCTGCCCGAGGACGTGAGCCCCGCGGCCGACGAGCTGGTCCGCGCGGCCGACGAGGCGCTCCGCGCCGCCCAGCGAGCAGGCAAGCACCGCATCTGCCTGTACGAGGAGGCTCCGGGCCGCCTCGCGGGCTCGGAGGTCGCGCGCGCATGAGCCATGATGGCCGGAACCCAGAGGTGTTGATCGTGGACGATGACCGGCACATCCGGACGGTCCTGGACGAGGTGTTTCGCGCCAGCGGCTACACCTGCCAGATGGCCACCAACGGCCAGGAGGGGCTCGCGACCTTCGACGCCGAGCGGCCGCCGCTCACGGTGACGGACATGAACATGCCCGTGATGGGCGGGCTCGATTTCCTGAAGCACGCCCGGGCCCTGGAGCCCGACGCGGCCATCCTGGTGCTGACCGGCATGGCCGACGTGGAGACCGCCGTCGAGAGCCTCAAGCACGGCGCCTACGACTTCATCATGAAGCCCGTGAACGTGGACAGGCTCCTGATCACCGCGGAGCGGGCGCTCGAGCGCCGCCAGCTCCACCTCGAGCGCCGGGAGTCCCGCGCCTTGCTCGAGCGGCGCGTGGCCGAGGCGACGCAGGACCTGGCGGCGACGCTCCGGGAGCTGGAGGAGACCTACCGGAGCACGCTCGAGGCGCTGGGCTCGGCCATCGACACCCGGGATCTCGGCACCCAGGCCCACTCCCGCCGGGTGCGCGGCTACTCCCTGGCCATCGCCCGGTCCCACGGCATGCCCGGTCCCACCCCGAGGCGGGCCGCCAGATCGTGGAGCAGATCCCCTTCCTGCGCGCAGCCGTGCCCGTGGTCTACCACCACCACGAGCGCTGGGACGGCACGGGCTACCCCCTGGGGCTCAAGGGGGAGGCCATCCCGCTGGCAGCGCGCATCTTCGCCGTGGCGGATGCCTTCGACGCCATGACCTTCGACCGGCCCTATTCTCGGGCTATCCCGCTCGCGGCCGCCCGGGCCGAGATCCAGCGCTGCGCCGGCTCCCACTTCGACCCCACCGCGGTCGAGACCTTCGCGGCCCTGCCGCTCGAGATCTTCGAGGAGATCCGCCGACAGTCCATCGCGTGAGGGATGGGGCGCTGCCGCCGCAGGAATCTGGACTCGCGCCGCGTCCCTGGGGTAGGATGCCTTGATGGCTCGCTACCTGTTCATCGTGGCGCGCGACCAGCCGGAGCTCGGCGCCCACCTTGCGCGCGAGTTCTCGGGCGAAGCCGGGGTCCACGTGGTGCTCGATCGGCGTTGCTCCGACCGCCGGCGGCGCGCCGCGCCCGAGGTTGCATCGGACCGGCGCCGGGCCGCCCGGCGCACCCGGGCCCCGATCCAGAACGAGCTCCAGAGGCTCAACTTCGCGCTCGTCACCGGGGACTGAGGCGGCCGGTTCGCGGCGACCCGGGTCGGTTCCACGGCCCGCGCCGGCATTGGGAGGACCCCGCAGTGAAGGACATCGATCAGATCCTCGAGACGGCCATCAAGAAGAACGCGACCGACATCCATCTCCAGGTTGGCCTGCCCCCGGTGTACCGCGTGCAGAAGAAGCTCGTGACGTTCGACGGCGAGAAGCTCTCGGGGGAGAGGATCCAGGAGCTCGTCTTCTCGATCATGACGGAGCAGCAGAAACGGAGCTTCCGCGAGAAGCTCGACTATGATTTCTCCTACGGCATCCCGGGGCTGGCGCGGTTCAGGATCAACACGTTCATGCAGCGGGACTCGGTGGCGGCCGCGGTCCGGCGCATCCCCTACGACATCCCGCCGGTGGACAGCCTGGGGCTGCCGTCCGCGGTGCTGGAGCTGATCAAGCTCAAGCGGGGGTTCGTGCTCGTCACCGGAGCGACGGGCCAGGGCAAGTCCACCACGCTGGCGGCGCTGATCGACCGGATCAACCAGGAGCGCCAGCTCCACATCGTCACCCTCGAGGACCCCATCGAGTACCTCTTCCAGCACAAGAACAGCATCGTGGTCCAGCGGGAGCTGGGGACGGACACGGTGAGCTTCGCCAGCGCGCTGCGCGCCTGCCTCCGCGAGGACCCGGACGTGATCTTCGTGGGGGAGATGCGCGACTTCGAGACCATCGAGGCGGCGCTGACCGCGGCGGAGACCGGGCATCTCGTGTTCGCCACGCTGCACACCAAGACCCCGGCCCAGGGCATCGACCGCATCGTGGACGTGTTCCCGCCCCATCAGCAGCAGCAGGTCAAGGTCCAGCTGGCCAATGTGCTGTACGGGATCATGACCCAGCAGCTCCTGGTGCGGAAGGACGGCGAGGGGCTGGTCGTGGCCGTGGAGCTCCTGCTGGTCACGCCGGCCATCCGGAACCTGATCCGCGAGGGCAAGACCTTCCAGATCCAGTCGGTGATCCAGACCGGGACCGGGCTGGGCATGCAGACCATGGAGCAGTCTCTCAAGGGTCTCCACGACAAGGGGCTCATCTCCTACGAGGATGCCATGGAGTACTGCTTCGACCCCAAGGAGCTGGCCCGCATCATGGGGAGACTCGCCTAGTCCTGACTCGACCGGGCCCCGCCCGCCGGCTTCTCGGGCTCCTTCCGCTCGCCGTCTGCCTCCTGAGCTTCCTCGCCTTCCTGCCCGCGCTCCAGGCAGGCTTCGTCAACTGGGACGATACGGCGAACCTCCTCAACAACCCGCAGTTCCGCGGCCTCGGCTGGCCGCAGCTGCGCTGGATGCTCACCTCGACCCTGATGGGGCACTACATCCCGCTGACGTGGCTGAGCCTCGGCGTGAACTACGCGCTGGGGGGGATGGTCCCGTGGGGCTACCATCTGGGAAACCTGCTCCTTCACGCGGCCAGCGCAGGAGTCTTCTACGTCGTGGCGCGTCGCCTTCTCGCCGCCGGCTTCGCCGCGCGTGATCTGTCCATCGCGCTCGGCGCCGCCCTCGCGGCCCTGGCGTTCGGGGTGCACCCGTTGCGGGCGGAGTCGGTGGCGTGGGTCACGGAGCGCCGGGACGTGCTGTGCGGGCTGTTCTACTTGCTCGCCGTGCTGGCCTATCTGCGAGGTGTCGAGGGCGGCGGGGCGATCCGGTCGGGATGGCGGGCGGCATCGCTCCTTGCCTTCGGGGCGGCGCTCCTGTCGAAGGCCATGGCGATGACCTTGCCCGCGACACTGCTGCTGCTCGACCTCTACCCGTTACGCCGGCAGGACCGCGGCTGGAAGAGGCTTCTCGGAGAGAAGGCGCCGTACGGGGCGCTGGCTCTCCTCGGGGCCGCCGCCGCCGTCGTGGCCCTCAGGCAGGGCGCCGCCGTGACGGGGTACGGCGAGTACGGGGCGGCGGCGCGCGTGGCCCTGGTCGGCTACAGCCTCTGGTTCTATCCCTGGGCGATGCTGTGGCCCGTGAGCCTCTCGCCGCTCTACGAGATCCCGGCATGGGTGAACCCGGGCGAGTGGCGCTTCCTGGGACCGACGCTCGGCGCCGTGCTGGTGACCGGCGTGCTGGTGGCGCTGAGGCGGCGCTGGCCTGCGGGGCTCGCCGCCTGGGCGCACTCGGCGATCGTGCTGGCCCCGGTGAGCGGGATCGTGCATGCGGGCTACCAGCTCGCGCACGACCGCTACAGCTACCTCTCGGGGCTCGGGTTCGCGACGCTCATGGGCGCCGGCCTCACATGGGTGGCTCGCGCGGGCCGCGCAGGCCGGGTCGCCGGCTGGATGCCGGGCGCGGTGACCGTCGCAGCCGTGCTCGTGGTGCTGGGCTGGGGGGCGGGAGCGTGGCGGCAGAGCCAGATCTGGCAGAGCTCGGAGCGTCTCTGGCAGGCCGCCCTGGAGGCCGACCCGGAGTGCGCCCTCTGCAACAACAACATGGGCGCGGCCATCATCCGGTCGGGCCGGACGGATCGGGCGCGGCTCCATCAGGCGGAGGCGCATTTCCGGTACGCGATCCTCCTGCGCCCGGAGCGGCCGGACCCGTATCACAATCTGGGCACGCTGCTCGCGGGCCAGAAGCGTTACCATGAGGCCGGGTGGGCCCTCCGGACCTACATGCGCCTGTCACCGGGGGCGCCTGACGGCCCCCTCCGGCTCGGGATGCTCTACCTGGACCAGGGGCGATACGCGGAGGCGGTCGTGTCTCTCGACGGAGCGCTCCGGCTGAAGGCGGACTACCCGGAAGCTCGTGCCGAGCGCGCGCGCGCGCTGGATGCCCTGCGCGCGACGGACCCGGCCCTGGCGGAGCGTCTCACGGATCGCCGCCGAGGAGAACCGCATGGACCCTGAGGGAGAAGGCAACGCGGCGCCCCGGGCGTTCCGCGTGATGCGCGAGGCCCCGATCCGCCAGCGAGTCGTCATCGCGCTGGCCCTGTCCACCGTGATTCCCACCCTGATCCTGTTCTACGTCCTCCTCATGCACATCGTCGGCATGCCCCCCGAGCAGCGCGGCTATCTCCCCGCGCTCGCGCTGTCGACCATGATGCTCATGATCGGGGGCGGCGCGGTGATCTGGGACCTGGCGCGGGAGGCGGACCGTGCCAACACGCGCTGGCGCGATCTCTCCCTCACCGACGAGCTGACCGGTGCGTACAACCGCCGGTATTTCGACTTGCGGCTCCACGAGGAGATCGCGCGGGCCGAGCGCTCCGGCCATCCACTCTCCCTCATGCTCCTGGACGTGGACCATTTCAAGGCAGTCAACGATCGCCACGGCCACGACGCCGGAGACAGGGTGCTGAAGGAGATCTGCCGCATCATCCAGGGGCAGTCGCGCGCGGCGACCACGCTGTGCCGCTACGGGGGCGACGAGTTCGCGATCCTGCTCCCGGAGACGGCCTGGACGGGCGCCCTCGTCTACGGAGACCGGATCCGGACCTCCGTGAACCGGGCGACGTTCCCGCACGCGGAGCCCGTGACCATCAGCATCGGGCTGGGCGCTTTCCCCGGCGACGCCCGCAGCCCGGACAACCTCTTCAAGGCCGCCGACACCTCGCTGTACGCGGCCAAGGCAGGGGGGCGGAACCGGATCGGCGGCTAGGAGGGACCGTCCCCGGGTCCCGCTTGTGTTCGCCGGCCTTTCCTGGTACTGAGAAGTCAGTTCCCAGGAGGTACCACCATCATGGCGACGGTCACCCAGATCACGGGATCGGTTCCTTCCAGGCCGGGCGTCCTGGCCGGGAGCTGGAGCCCCGACAAGGCCGAGGGGGCGCTCGGGTGAGGCTCAAGCGGGACGAGGTCGAGCGGATGATGGGCGAGCGTCCCGGGGGGACCTCGCTCGAGCAGGCGCTGGAGGTCTTCGAGGTCTTTGCCAGCAGCACGCTCGCCGACGAGGTCTACGTCCTCGACGACGTGAGCGGCAAGCGCATCGCCATCGCCCCGGCGGCGCTCAAGGCGAAGTACAGGAAGGAGTGAGGACATGGCCATCATCTGCCTTTCCCACGAAATGGGGGCCGGCGGCCCGGAGATCGGGCAACTGGTGGGCCAGCGCCTCGGCTACCGGTACATCGACCAGGAGCTGATCTCGGATGCGGCCCTCCGCTACGGGCTCCTCGAGGAGAAGCTCAGCCACCTGGACGAGTCCAAGCCCTCCTTCTTCGAGCGCTTCGACGCCGAGACCCGGCGCTACATCACGGTGATCCAGACGGCGCTCTACGAGTTTGCGGAAGGCGACAACGTGGTGCTCATGGGACGCGGCGGCCAGTGGCTCCTGCGCGGCATCCCCCACGTGCTCCGCATCCGGGTCATGGCGCCCTTCGATCTCCGGGTGAAGCGCCTGGGCAAGAAGCTGTCGGGGCAGATGGGCGAGCAGACCAACCCGCGGACCATCACCGACATGGTCCGGCGGGACGACACGGAGAGGGCCGGGCGCATGCGCTACCTCTACGAGGTCGACCTGCGGGACCCCGCGCTCTACGACGTGGTGGTCAACACCGAGAAGCTGTCGGTGGAGGGGGCCGTGGATCTCGTCGCCGGGCTCGCGCGCCGGCCCGAGCTCGCCACGACGCCGCCAGCCGCCCAGCTCGTCGCGGACCGCTCGCTGGGCTCGCGCGTCCAGGTGGCGCTGGCGACCCACCCGGAGACCCGGAAGTACCGCATCACGGTCGAGGCCAGGGCCGGAATCGTGACGCTGGAGGGGACGGCCGCCCTCGAGGGAGGTCAAGACGCAGCAGGTGGAGATCCCGGCGATTCCACCGTTCGTCGCGTAATCCGCCATATCGTCCTTCTGAAGACGAGCACGAAGCCGTTCCGCTTCCTCACTTCGCGGTCGTCGGCGCCGGATAGCGCTGGCGGCTCATTGGGGCCGGCGAGGCGAGGGTCCGACAAGGGGCCGTCACGTCGATGATCGCCCCTTGACGAAGTGAGCGCCTGTATGTACAGTCAAGTGCACAAGGAAATAAGCCATGACCCAGCTGACGATCTCTGAGGCGCGCAAGGGATTCCTCGACCTCCCGGAGAAGCTCGCGCGCGAGCCCGAGCGCGCGGTCACCATCACGCGCCGGGGTCAGCCGGTTCTCGCCGTCTTGCCGTGGGAGTTCTACGAGAGCATCGTCGAGACGCTCGAGGTGCTCAGCGAGCCCGCGCTCGTGGCGGCGCTGCGTGAGAGCATCGAGGACATCGAGCGTGGCCGTCTGCTCAACCACGAGGAGGTTGGGGCGCGTCTCGGGCCGTGACCGACTCCGTCTACGCCGTCAAGTGGACCGAGACGGCGACCGGGCTTCTGGAAGCGATCTCCGACAAGAGGGTTCAGCGCGGCATCTACGCTCGCGCCGGCCAGCTCGCGCATTCCCCGGAAGACCAGGGCAAACCGCTGGTCTCCGAGCTGGCTGGATTCCGCAGTGTTCGCGCCGCAGGTCAGAAGTACCGCATTGTCTACCGCGTCCAGCGGCAGGATGTCATCGTGGTGGTTGTCGCGGTGGGCCGCCGAAAGCACGGGGACGCGGCCGACATCTATGCGCTCGCCCGGAAGCTTCTGAAGCAACGGCTTGTTCCGGTGCGCACCCGGCGTGGGAAGAAATAGCCGCCGCCCCTGCACGAGGCGTTATGCCTTGGCCGCGGGATGAACTCCCGGGCATGCGCACACCCCGGGCATGCCCACACACGGATAACTCGCGGGCGCCTTCATGCCGCTCGACGCCGAGCGGGCCGGCCAGCAGATGGCGCCCTCACCTTGCCACCGGCATGCGCGGCAGGAGCCCTCTTCAGAGCGAGGCGCATGCGGCCAAAGACCTGGGCGAGGGCGTGTTCGACGCGAGGCCGCTCGGCGAGCATCGTCGCGCGCTCGGATGCCCCGAGGTAGCGGTACAATGACCACCGTCATGAGCGCAACGACCCGTGACGGACGGGCAGCCACCGACGCGGTGAATCGTCTGGTCGACGAGCACCGCGTCCGGCGCCTCTGGTTTCTGCGACCGGACTACTACCCGTCCACGCTGGAGGAGCGTCTCCGGGTCCTCGGACACATCGAGCGCCACGGCGACCGCGATGCCTTCTGTCAAGCCGCCGCGTTGAAGCGATGGCTCTCACCGGACTCCAGCGCACCGTCTGCCGGCTCCTAGCGGAGACCCGCATCGCGTCGGGCGAAAGCTACGTCCTTGCCCTTCTCCACGAGCTGGTCCACGACGCGCTTGACCATGTTGATGGGGATGGCGAAGCCGATCCCCTGGCCGGCGGCGACGATGGCGGTGTTGATGATCGAGGCGTCGGTCTGGATGAACTTCTCGGAGGTCGCTACCCCGACGTCGGAGCGCCCGGTGGCGCCACTGCTCCGTCCCGACTCTATGGGGGGGGACCGCGGAACCCGCCGCCACGCTGACCTCGAGGCGGCTCTCACCGCCGCCCGGCTCACGCGGCGGCCCGGGTGACCTCACGCGACCGAAGCGGAGGGCGGACAACACACTGAAGGGGCGTACGCGCGGGTACATCTAATGGAAGGAAGGCTTGTCGGGAAGTGGCGCGCGCCCATCCGTTCGGGGCGAGGCTGGACGGTTCAGCACACCCGGCCGATTCATAAGATCAGCCGCTCACCCAAGTCCCGGAGGTCGCGTACAAAGTCCTCGGGTTTGGGTGGCTCGATCCAGCGAACAGCCTCCCAGTCGTCGAGTGTGGCGGAGCACAACACTCTAGCCAAATCGGCCGGGAACAGCCCCGCGGCTTTGCTGTGTGCATCGGTCAGCGCGCGGTCGAGAGGTAAGCCCATCAGGCGGCAGAATCCCCAGATGTCGGCCAAGTCCTTCGGCTCTTGACGATCGATGGCGGCCGTCACCTTGTTCGCGAGAATATTTTCCGGGCTGTCCATCCGCCCCAGTACCGGATGCGTGCGGATCTCGCCGAGATGCGATGGGACGTCGTTGATCAATTCGATCTTGAGGACAACTTCAGTCGCGAGGAGGGACAGGCGGGCGAACCGGACGTCTTTTTGGATGACGTCGATCCGCCAATTCGACGAGTCGGCGAGGGCGTGGACGATTCGATCGGTCCACAGGCGGAATCGTGGGTCGTCGTTGACGAACAGATCCAAGTCATCCGAGAACCGATGGTGAAGATAGCCGCGGGACGAGGCGGTTCCACCCGTGAGGTAGAAGTC
>JACPCX010000194.1:0-2406 GCA_016184305.1 Candidatus Rokuibacteriota bacterium
GCCGTTTCCCCGGTGTCCGCTTCGTTCGCTACGATGTCTTCGGGTCAACCCATGGCGCCGACGAGCACCGGGTCCTCGCCGAGCTGCCCGACAAGCTCAGGCGCCACGGCGTCGACGCCATCATCTCCGGGATGGCGTGCTGAGGGAGCTGCACGCCCGCCGTGGTGCGGGCGAGCGCAGCGGCGGAGAGTGCCGGGGTGCCGTCGGCGTCCCTGGTGTGCGAGGGGTTCGTCGGCCAGGCGGCGACCACGGCGGCCGGGCTCGGGATGCCGAACCTGCCGGCGGCGGCGGTGCCCGGCCACGTGGATGTGCAGAGCGCCGAGGAGCTCCGCCGGAACGTCATCGCCGTGACGGTGGACGGGGTCGTCCGGAGCCTCACCGAGACCCCCGCGCGGCAGCGGACGGTTGCCGAGCCTGATCCCTCCGGCATCGTCTTCGAGGGCACCTTCGACGAGGTCAACCGCTTCTTCTACGAGAACGAGTGGAGCGATGGCCTGCCCGTGGTTCCCCCCACGGGGGAGCGAGTGCAGGAGTTTCTCAGGTTCACCGATGACGCGCCGGCGGAGGAGCTCGGCGTGCTCCCGCCGGACCGGCGCAGCGCCACCGTCTGGGCCGTGGCGGTGAACGGGGTGATGGCGGGCTGCCGGCCCGAGTACATGCCCATCCTGGTCGCGCTCGTCGAGGCCATGGCGGACCCGCGCTACGGCGTCGAGCACAGCGGCAACACGCCCGGGGCGGAGACGCTCATCGTCCTCAATGGGCCGCTCATCAAGCAGCTCGGCTTCAACTACGAGCAGGGCGCCCTGCGCGACGGCTTCCAGGCCAACACGAGCATCGGGCGCTTCTGGCGGCTGTGCCTGCGCAACCTGGCGGGGTTCCTCCCGCACAAGACCGACAAGGGCACGTTCGGCAACACCTGGCGCGTCGTGCTCGCCGAGAACGAGGACGTGCTCCGCCGCATCGGGTGGACCACCATCGCGGAGGACCAGGGGATGGCGGCCGGCAACGCCGTGACGATCTCGCGCTATACGGGCGGCGGCGTCATCGCCTCGGTGTTCGGGAGCAGCCCCGAGCGGATCGTTCCGTACCTGGCCGACGCCCTGGTCCGGCAGATCGGCTGGGAGCTGATCTTCACCGTCGGACTCGCCACCGGCACGCAGAAACCCCTCTTGATCCTGAGCCCCATCCTCGCCGAGACCCTGGCCAGGGGGGGCCTCTCGAAGGGTGACCTCAGGGCGCGGTTGTTTGCCGAGGCGCGCCTCCCCGCCTGGAAGTTCGAGCGCTACATCGGGGAGTGGACGAACCTGCTGCCTGGCGAGCGGTCTCTGGCCGCGCTGGCCCGGGCGGGCAAGGCACCGGCGGTATTCGGCGAATCGGAGGAGCCGAACCGCCTCGTCCCCGTGGTGTGCCAGCCCGACGACATCATGATCGGCGTCAGCGGCGACTCCCTGCGGACCAATGCCTACTGCTTCGTCCACAACGGCATGCTCGGCTACCCGACCACCAGGCCGGTCCGGCTCCCCCGCGCCTGGCCAGAGCTGCTCGGGGCGGCGCGAGCGCGGTAGCCCGGCGCGCAGCATCGTGGGGCATTGGGGGTGAAGCCTGGGATGCGGCGAAGGCCAACGGCGCCATGGCGGTGAGGACGACGGCACCGGTAGGGAGTTCCCCTGGCGGTGTCAGCCCCTACGGGGCCCACGACATGGCGGGGAACGTGTGGGAGTAGGTGAGCGACTGGTTCGCGAAGCACCCGTACCGGCGCTCTTCGGAGCGTAACCCGCGTGGTCCTGAAACCGGCGACCGTCGCGTCGTGCGTGGCGGGGCGTGGAACAGCTACCCGGTCTCCCTGCGCTCGGCGTTCCGCGACAGCAACCCGCCGGACGACCGGAGCACCTTCCTCGGGTTCCGCTGCGCGAGGGGGACTGCCTCGGCTCTTGACTCCGACACCCGGGGGATCCGTCGCCGCGAGGTGAGGGGCGTCGTGCGGACCGAGGCCGATCGGCTCAAGGATCACACCCGGCACCTCCATTTCCCCGCCTTCTATGCCGACGCTGCATGAGCCCGCGGCAGAACGTGCGCGCAAGAAGCAGAGCAGCAACGGAGGAGGAATCGACGCCCGCTTCCTTCGCTCGGGGTCTGGCGGCGGCAGACAGCCGGGGCTCGTGCGCCGTCACGCGGATCCTGGCAGGTTCCTGCTACGAAGGGTTGTTTCCCGGCGGAAAGCCACCGAACGCTGCGGCTTCCGCCGGCGGGAGGATTGGCGATGCCCCCGTCAGCGATTCGCCTCGTCTTCGCTTCCGTGCTCGGCTTGCTTACGATCGGTCGTGTGGTTCCTTGCGCCGTCGCGGGCATACAAGAGGGCCTGGTGGCATACTCAACCGGCGACTACGCCGGTGCGTTGCGCGAGTT
>JACPCX010000026.1:0-26111 GCA_016184305.1 Candidatus Rokuibacteriota bacterium
CCGCTCTCCGCCCTCGGTCCCGTCTCCCCACAGTGCCAGCTGCGCGGAGACCGCCTGCTGGATGACCCTCCGGTACGCCAGGTACGCGGCGCCGCGCGCCCCGGAGCGGATGAAGTCCGCCTTGTTGAGCGTCAGGCACTCCGCCAGCGGCGGCGCCTCGATGAGGCCGCCCACGCGGTCGGGCGCGGCGGGAGTGAGGCCCAGCCAGTCCCAGCCGCGCTTGATCACCTTCCCGAAGGTACTGATGGCGATCCCCCGGCGCTCCTCCGGGAGCGGCTCGGGCTCGCGGAGGAGATAGCCAGCCGCCGAGGGCTTGCGCCTGCGCGCGAGACGCACGGCCATCGGGGCCGACTCGGTCGCGGCCCAGCCCTCCGGGTCGAGCCGAGCGCCGTTGAGGACGAAGCGCACCCCGGAGGGGTAGTGCGCGGCGAGGATCTCCGCGAAGGCGGGGTCGAACAGTGGCTGGAACTGCCGGCGCAGCACGGCCTCGATGAAGCCTGGATCGAGCAGCGGGGACAGGGCGTTGTCCAGCGTCAGCCGCACGGCCGTCCCCCGCGCGCCCACGAGCCCGGGCGGCGGCACCCACCGCCACGGGGCCCGGTGGCGCGAGGCGAGCGCCCAGGCCGTCGCCACGTGGCGCTGACCCTGCCGCGTCTCGGTGAGGACCGCCCGGCAGAGCAGCAGCGCCACCTTGATGCCGACCCCCGCGAAGCCGATGCCCTCGCCCCTGACCTTACGATCTCGGTGAGGATGGTCTCCTCGGCAGGCCCGGGGTAAGCATCCCGCAGGTCTTCGAGGAGATGCAGCAGGTCCACGCGCGTCTCACCCACGGTTCGCGCTCCGGTCCCGGCCCGCCCGTGGTGCTAGTGCCGGCAAATGTAGATGCTGTTCTGCGGGCCGGGGGCGTCCACCACCTCGACGCTCCGGAGGCCCGCCTCGGCGAGCATGCCCCGGGCGACCTGCTCGCCCCAGCAGGTGCCGAGCCCCGTGCCGCCCTCGGCGAGGGACACCGTCAGGCAGTGCAGCACGCTGATCCCGTACATGTACGGCGCGAACGGGTTGCCGATATTGTCCTCGAGCTGGCTCGAGGCCTTGGGCTCGATCATGAGGTAGACCCCGTCAGGCTCCAGCGCGCCGACGATGCGCCGGAGCACCGCCGCGGGATCGCGCTGGTCGTGGATGGCGTCGAACGAGGTGATGAGGTCGAACTTGGGCTCGGCAGCCAGCTGCGTGATGTCCAGCGCCTCGAAGCGCGCGTTGGCGAGGCCCATGGCCTCCGCCTCCGCCCTGCCGCGCGCGATGGCGTCCTCGCCCCAGTCATAGCCGATGAAGCTCGAGGCCGGGTACTCCCGGGCCATCACGTTGACGGCGTGCCCCGTGCCGCAGCCCACGTCCGCCACCCGGATGCCCGCCTTGAGCCGCTCGGGCAGCCCCTTGGCCGCGGGCAGGAACCCCTTGATCAGGAGCCCGTCGTAGAGGAGCCGCCACGAGGCGTCCTGGGACGCGGTGAAGTCGGGCCTGAACTCGCTGTACGGCACCCCGCCGCCGGTCCGGAAGCACTCGGCCACCTTCAGCATCCGGGCGGCCAGCATCGGCACCAGATGGCTGTTGGGCGCGAGGTTGCGGCTGGAAGTCCCGGTGAGGCAGAGGGCGTGCTCGGCCGGGAGCGTGAAGGTCTTCGAGGCGGCGTCGTACTCGACGAGGCCGCCCGTAGCCATGGCGCCGAGCCACTCGCGCGTGTAGCGCTCCACGAGCCCGGCTCGGTCGGCGATCTCGCGGCTGGTGCCCGGGCCCTTCGCCACAGCCTCGAAGAGCCCCGTGCGGTGGCCGACATCGACGAGCAGCGTGAGCAGGCTGCTCGTGTACAGCCCGAACACCTTCCGGGCGAACTCCTGGACGCGCTGACGATCGAGCTTCTGCTCCATGGGTCCTCCTCCGCATTGCGTGGCAGGCTGCCGCGGGCCCGGAGCCTCCGGGGGATCGGCGTTCCGGGGGTATCGAGCCCCGTCTAGCTGGAGGGATACTGCGCCGGCGACAGCGGCGCCGTCAAGGAGCGTCCGCGGCCTTCTTGAAGCCCGGGTGACAGCTCTTCCTCGTCGAGGAGGGCGAACCCGTCAGAGGGCAGAGGCCTGGACCGCCGCGCTCGCGTCTATGACCAGCACGCTCACCGCCCCGCGCGCGATCGCCGCACGGAGTGGACGACATTGGGCATGGCCTCCCCCGTGCTGGTCTTCTTCCAGGCCGGAGGCAGCGGCAGCACGTCCGGCTTGAAGAGACTCCTCAGGTCACCTTCGTCGACCACGTGCTGCGTGCCCACCTTGCGGGCGCGCAAACGGCCCGAGCGAATCCAGCGACGGACCGTCTCGGGATCGCGTCCAAGCCTGGCGGCAACTTCCGGCACGGTGAGCATGTGTAACAGCATACAAGACTACGGCCCGCCGCGGACGCCCCGGACGAAGCGGCGCGTGCGGCCGAGCGCGCGAGCCGACGCTGGATCCGGTGCCGGTCAGCTGCGCGGCGTGATCGGGCGATCGATGAGCACGGCGAGGAACAGCGCCGGTCCGCCATGGGCAGCCCAGGCGTGGCTGGTGCCGCGCTGGATCACGATCTGGCCGGGTCTCAGCCGCGTCTCGCCGCTCTCCAGGATCAGGGACGCATCCCCCTTGAGGAGACAGATGACGTCGAGGGTGTGCGTCTCGTGCATCGCGTGATGCCGCGTCTGGTCCTGCAGGTGGGCGGCCGCACCCATGCGCGCGAAGGCCGCCTTGGCGGCCGCGTCCAGGGCCGCCTTCGGCGCGCCGGGCGGCGGCGGCTCGACGATGAACCAGCGCACCTTCACCTCGCCGCGCGCCGGCGACAGGACCGGCGCCCCTTTCGGCCCCAGGTCGCCGCCCCCCCGCGGGTCCAGGGGTGCCGAGGCCGCGTCGGCCCAGATCTCGAACAGGCCGCCGAGCCCCGCCTCGGCCATCACGGCGGAGGGGGGGCCGTCGACGATGATGACCGACTGCCCCTTCGCGTCGTCCCCGGTGATGACCCGCCGCAACGCTTCTTCAAAGCCCGGATAACTCATCGCTCCCTCCTGTCAGGTGAGCCGCGCGCCCGAGGTCAGCGCTCAGCCGAGGCGTTCGATCCCCGGGAAGCCGTCGAAGCCGGGATCGAAGCTCAGTATGCGGCCGATGCCCTCTCGTTCCATGACAGCCACGTGGATAGCGTCCCGGGCCGACAGGCGCCGGCTCCCGAGGACGATGCTGCGCGCGCGCCACGGCGGGGAGATCGACCGGGAAGACCTCGTCCACGAGGCCCAGCAGGGCATCGAATGCCGGCTGGATCGCGTCCAGACGGTCAATGGCGACATAGCGATGGACTACTTCTTCTTGAGGAACTGAATACCCCGCAGGATGGCGACGCCCTTGCCCTTGTTGGACACGTCGAGCACGATCCCCTCCTGGTGGAGCCAGCTCTCACCCGTCTTCTTCTCCGCGACCTTGTCCCCGTACTTGTAGGTGAAGGTGCCCTTCGTCACCCAGAGGATCTCGGTGGACCCCACCTTGAAGTCCTTCACGGCGGCCCCGGGATCCATCTCGAACTGAATGAGCTGGGCCTTCTCGATCCCCGGGAAGCCGGGCTCGAAGGTGTTGACCACCGCGAAGCGCACCGGCTCCTTCTTTGCCTTCTCCTGCTTTGCCTTCTCCTGCGCGAGCGCGGCGCCCCCCAGCATGACGCCCAGGGCGGACACGAGCATGAAGCCCACGGCCACTGTCCAGATCCTTCGCATTGGGCTCTCCTCTCTCCTCGATGGTCGGTTGCCTCGCAGCCGGTCGGCGCCGCTCACCGACGCCGCCGCGTTCGCCACGTCGCGCAACGGATAGCGCCTGGCCCGGGGGGTGTCAACCCCGGATTTCGCCCCCGCAGGTTGACGGGGGGCGCGATCCTCGGAAGGTGCCGCGCTCGGTTCAGCACAAGATCCGCCAAGGCCGTGTAGACTGGCCTCGGCTGTCGCGTAGGTCCTTGCGTGCCCGTAGCTCGGCTTGATAGAGCATCGGCCTTCTAAAGTGCCTAGACGCGTGTTGCGTGGTGTCCCTCTCGCTCACGCGGCGGAGCTATCGCCCTCTGTTCACGCGGCCTTCCGCTGCGATTGGCGAGACAGCGCCATGAGCGGGAGCGATACGGAGGGGGCGCAAGCGAGTCACCGCACTTCGAGAAAACTTCGCGTCGCTTTGCTCCCGGTTCCGACTGCCGCTCGCTCATTGCCCGCCGTAGACCATCGCGTAAACCTCTGAGCGGCCCGAGGCTTGACCGCCGGTTGTGCGCCAGCCGGTCGCGAATTCTGCCCTCTCCGGTGACCCTCAACGCACCGGGATCGGGTGCGCGCCGGACACTTGCAGCCGATCGATGGTGCAAGCGTAGCCAACTCTGGCCCCCTTCGGCGGCGCGCGCCCCGTCCGGGGTCCCCGTCCCCATGACATGATCTCCCAAATTCGGACGCTGGCCGCGCCAGGAACCACAGGAGCCGATGCCACAGTGCTGCCGGGTGCCCTGCGCCGCGCCCCGGGACAGGCGCGCGCCATGGTAATCCCGCATCGCGCCCTGTCAACGCCGTTTCCTGCGGTCGCGCGACCCGCCTGCCCGGCGGGTGTCCTCGACGGTGATAATCGCCCCAGCCTTGGCGTCGGACTCGAGGCTCGGCAGGACGCGCTCGAGGATGGCGTCAACGAGCTCGATGCGCGAAGAGGAGAGGCGCAACGAGATGAGCGACGGCGCCCGTCCTCCTGCGAACGCCAGGATCGCCGAGAAGCGGAGATCCTGGGTGAGGATGACACGGTCGTCCTGGATGGCGCGGGCGACAATGGCCTCGTCCGCCGAGGTCGCCGGCATGATCTCGTTGATGCGCGCCACGTCATGGCCACGGGCCTGCAGAGATCGCACGGTGCGCGGCGAGATGTGCATGTCGGCGAGGAGCCTCATGCAATCGCCGAGGTCGTCTCACTCGCCAGCCAGGCGCCGTACTTGGCGGCCTGGTAGACGTCCTCCTTCTCCAGTTCGGGATACTCCTTGACAATCTCGTCGGCCGTGTAGCCGTCGCCGAGCAGCTTCAGCACAAAGTCCACCGTGATGCGCATCCCGCGGATGGTGGGCTTGCCATCACAGACCCGAGGGTCAACGGAGATCCGGTCCAACATGCTTCCAGGTTACTCGGTACGAGGTGAATCGGCAACACCGGTGCATCGGCGATATCCGGCCCGGCCACGGGGGCGCAAGCCGTCCGCCGCTGCGATAGGGGCGCACCCCGGCGCCCGCCTTATCCCTCGGAACCTCCCGCCCGCGCGGGTCACCCGGAGCGCACCACGTCGCGAGCGTAGATGTCATGAAGCGGCTGGCCTCTCGCTCGACGTGGTGGCATAGACTGCCCCACAAGAGCTACTCGCGCTCAACGGCGCAGAGAGGAGAGGCCAGCCATGGACCATATTGGCGTCGACGTCGACAAGAAGGGAGCGTAGCTAACACAATGGGTGTCGGGGGGCGGGTGCGGCCGAGGCCGGGGCGGCGCCGTCGGGTGGGGCGCCGCTTGACACAACAGCCAGATTCGGACGCTGGCCGCCCCAGGAGCCCAGGAGTCGATGCCACAGAGCCGATGCCACAGAATGTCTCGATGGCCTCTGAACTGATGTCCGAGCTGTAGATGATGCCACAGTCGGCGCCGCTCACCGGCGCCGCCGCGTTCGCCACGTCGCACAACGGATAACGCCTGGCCCGGGGGGTGTCACCCTCGGATTTCGCCCCCGCGAGGTTGACGGGGGGCGCGATCCTCGGAAGGTGCCGCGCTCGGTCCAGCACAAGATCCGCCAAGGCCGTGTAGACTGGCCTCGGCTGTCGCGTAGGTCCTTGCGCGCCCGTAGCTCAGCTGGATAGAGCATCGGCCTTCTAAGCCGAGGGTCGCAGGTTCGAATCCTGCCGGGCGCGCCATTGTCTTTCAGGGACTTCCACCGCGGCGCCTTCCACGCCGCCAGGCCTGAGTGCCGGTTTTAGTGCCGGTTGCGCCCTCGGGATTGCTCTTCGCTCGCCGGCGGGCGCGCATGCGCGCACGGGAGAGGCCATCAGGCTCGTCGGGGCCCTCGGGGCTTGAAGAGCATCTGGACTCTGCCGGAGCGGGCGATCCTTGCAATGAATGGCGGCTCGTGTCGGATGGAAAACCTGGCGATGTGGGGCAAGGCGGCCACCACGGTCGCCGCCATCTCGGGACCAGTCAGATCGCCACGGGTCAGGACGAACGCACGGACGCCACCGGCGATGAGAGCCGCCTGTTCAGTGAGGCGGTACCGGATCTTCGCGTCCTTGGTGATTACCGCCCATCCCCGCCGCCCGACTTCAGGAAGCCACTCCTCGTCTCGAGCGTCCTGAGGGAAGTGGTCATCGTGGACGTGGACCTCGATACCCTGCATCCGGAGGGCGTCGGGGATGGCGTGTCGGCCGAGGGACCGATCGATGAAGAGAGGTGGCGGCTGGCTAGGCGGCTTCGAGCGGGAGCTCGCAGCGGAGGGCTTCCTGGATCTCAAGGGGACCTCGTTCGTAGTCCCGGGCGAGGTCGTCGACCGATTCCCCCGCCTTGAAGCGCTCCGCGATCACTGCCGTTGCGATTCCCGTCCCCGTCAACACCGGGCGTCCAAAGGAGACGAACGGATCGATCACGATGGCCCTCGGCTCTTCCGGCTCGCGCTTCCTGATGAAGGGAAAGAGGCGAATGGGCAGCCCCTTCAGATCCCAATCGATGCGGCGGAGGTAAGCCCTCACCAGCTCGCGCATCGCCAGCTGCCCGTCCTGCGTCAAGTTGATGAGCAGGCCCGCCTTGTCGATGAAGAGATCCAGGCCGTCTGTCTCGAACCGGTATTCGGCGAGCGGATGCCTGGAGCTGTAATGCCGTTCGAGGAACGCCACCGCCGAGCGCACCTTGCGAAGGGAGATCTCGTGCTGGCGACGGATGGCCTCGAGGATGTGCGCCTCCACCAGATTGACGAAGGACAGCACCGGCCACTCTGGCTGGGGTAGGCGGATGACGGGTCTGAAGAACTCCCGGCCCCTGGCGGTCGGGTAGAACCGTCCGAGAACCCACGACCTCAGGGTCGCCGTGGGCATCCGAAGATACCTTGCCGCGTCCATGAGCCCGTAGGCGGGGATCTCCCTGGGATCCCGGCCCGTCTCGATCGTTGGATGCCTCTGAGCCTTGATGATGACATTCCCCCTGGCTGGAGTTTACCTCAAGAGGCTCTCGATCGATCCAAGGGCCGATGCTGTGGCACCGTCATGCGCCCATCCGGGCGACCTGGCCTTGAGCCACCTCACCAGAACCCAGCAGCCCAGAAGGTCGCCTCGGCATCGCAGAGGGCTCCAGCGGGGTGCCGGCCGCGCCCCATCGGCTCTCAGGCCTCCGTAGCGCATCACCGTCATTGGGACGTGGTACCGGTCTTGCTGTCGGTGGCGCCCTTGCGTGCGGAGTTCGCGAGCCGCTCGACTGCCGTCCGCATGTGGTCCGGGCTCAGGTGCGCGTACCGCTGGACCATCACCTGGGTCTTCCAGCCTCCCGCCCGCTGTACCGTGTAGAGGTTCACGTCGGCCATCGCCGGCCGCTCGCGCTGGATGAGCTTGGGGCAGCATTCCTGTCGCGCCTTGCGGGCGTCTCGCACCTCGGCGCGCCTGGCCTTGTGCTCCTCCCCGGCGGCCGGCTTCGAGTCGCCGCTCGGCTGCCGGTGGTCGTGGCCCAGGGAGCAGGCCCACCGGATCCACCATTGCCCGTCCCGCTCGAACACGCCGCTGACCTTCGGCCCCCGTGTCGTCATCGCGCCCTCCGCGTCCCCCGCCGTCGCGCGGCCGGGAAGAAATCCCGCCAGTCACTGGTCACGCGTCCCGCGCCGGCGCGTCCAGAGCCGTGGGTCGAAGCTGAAGGGCCGCGGCGTGCCGACCCGGACCGTCCGGAAGGCCGGGTGCAGCGGGTTGACGACGAAGTTCCGCTCGTGGGGAATGATCGCGGATGGCACGGCGAGCACCGCGGTCTCGCGCGCCCGCGCCCAGGCCGTGCCGAGGTCGGTGACCGCGGCCGGCGCGGGCACCGACCGCCAGTCCGGCGGCAGCTCGCGGGCGGAGACGTCGCGGACGCGCAGGGTGTCCGGGATCTCCGCCGGCGTGGCCATCCACTCCCCCTGCACGTGCTCCACGTCCGCGTGCACCAGGATCTCCAGCGCCGCCAGCGAGAGCGTGGCGGAGGCGTAGACGAGGGGCACCCCGGGCCAACCCCACCGCCCGCCCCACTGGCGCGCGCCCTCGCCATCGAAGGCGACATGGGGCGCGCGCGCGAGTCGCCAGACCCGGGTCAGCTGTAGATCCCGCGCGCCAGCCGCTGCAGGATCGTCTCGACCTCGCGCGCCCCGACCTCGGTGGAAAGCAAGTGCAAGGGCGCCGCGCCGGCGAGCGCGCGGTTGGGAGCGCGCAGCCACCCCGCGGCGCGCTCCGGCGCGCCGAGCACCTCCTCGGCGAGGGCCCCGATGCGCGCGAGCCGCAGCAGCCGATCGGACTCGTCGGGCGGCAGACGCCGCGCGAGCTTGCGGCGAGCCAGGGTGCGCCTGGGGATGCGCAGGACGGCGACGACCTCGTTCCCCGTCAACGCGTAGCGCGCCACGAGCGTGGCCAGCGCCGCATACGGCAGCCCGGCGCGGACCCGTTCGTGCAGCGTCTGGTAGGTCGCCGTCACCTCGCGCATTCCGAGCGATCGGCCCATCACCGCCGCCATCTGCCGCGCCGTCACCGCCCCCGCCGCCGAGCGTGCCATCTGGCCTCAGCATACGGCCAGATGGCCGACCTGGCAAGGCGGGGGCCGGGGGGGTCGTTCAGACTATCCTGTGGCGGAAGAGGTCTGCCGGAAACCGAGGCGCGTTGCCGCGGGCTGGCGCGGGAGGGACGGCATGACGGGCAGGGGCAGGCCGGGAACTCTGGTGCGCGCGGCGAGCGGCGCGGAGAGCCGGGCCGGACAGGTCTGGCGGTGGAAGAAACTCCTCCAGCCCACCGCGTCCGCGGAAAGGCTGCGCGCCGTGCCGCCGGCGCCCGATCTCGACGCGGTGCCGCCGGCGCGCGAGCCGCCCTGAGCCGCCCGCCCGCCCGCGCTCCCCGTCAGCCGCGCCGGCTGGCCGGCCCGTCCGGCTCCGCCGCGAGGCCGCGCATCCGGAACACGCGATGCGGGTGGCGAAACCCGCGTAGGTGCATGCTGCCCACCAGCTCCGCGCACACGTGGCCCTCGACCGCCGCCATGACGCGCTCGCAGACGAGGGTCTCGGCGGCATGCGCCCGCCCGCAGAGGCGCGAGGCAAGGTTGGTGACGCTGCCAATGGCCGCGTAGTCCCAGCGGTCCTCGGTGCCGATAAGGCCCACGGTGGCGAACCCGTGGCTGACGCCCACGCCCAGGCTGAGCGCGGCGCCGTGCTGACGCCAGCGATGGGCGAGCGCCGCCACGGCGGATTGCGCCGCCAGGGCGAGCGATACCGCGCGGAGCTGCGGGTCCGGGACCGGGACCGGGTCGTTGAAGAACGCCATGATGCCGTCGCCTGCGAAGCGCTCGAGCATGCCGCCGTGGTCCTCGACGAGCCGGCCCACCGCGCGGTGATAGTCGCGCAGGACGGCCATCACGTCCTCGGGCTCGGCACCCTCGGAGAAGGCCGTGAAGCCGCGCAGGTCGAAGAAGGCCACCGTCACCTCGCGGCGATGGCTGAGCAGCGCCGACTCATCGGCGGCCAGGACCAGCTCGCGCGGGGGCGACGAGACGAATCGCCGCAGCCGGTCGATGACGGCGGGTAACCTGTCTGGTGGCTCCACGCCATCCGGCGGCACGAGTGCCGGGTAGGCGTAGCCGTTGCGTCCTGACTGCCGGCGCTCAACCTGAGTGGTGCTGTGCATGTCGGGCATGGTCGATCTCCTCGTGCACTTCTTATCGCAAGAGGAGTGCCACGTCATACGCCTTTGAAAACATATACTTGCAGTCGACATCGCGAGTAATTGCGCAGAGATAGATCATTTCTCTTGAGCAATTGACCAATTTCTCGATCCTGGTGCCAAGGCATGAGTATGCAGACCCAGGCCGAGATCCTTGGACGCGGCCCGGCTATCCAGGCCGTCCGGAAGTCGATACAGCGGCTTCTCGACCGGCTGCAGGACTCACCGCGGCCGCCGGCCGTGCTGATCGAGGGCGAGACCGGGACGGGCAAGGGCCTGGTCGCTCGCCTCCTCCACGAGCGCGGCCCGCGCGCGGCGGGGCCGTTCGTGGACGTCAACTGCCCGGCGATCCCGGACCAGCTGCTCGAGAGCGAGCTGTTCGGCTACGAGCGCGGTGCGTTCACGGACGCCAAGCGCAGCAAGCCCGGGCTGCTCGAGAGCGCTCACCGCGGGACGATCTTCCTGGACGAGATCGCCCTGCTCCCCGAGGGGCTGCAGGCCAAGCTCCTCAAGGTGCTCGACGAGCGCGTGGTGCGGCGGCTGGGCGCGACGCGCGGCGAGCCAGTCGATTTCTGGCTGCTGGCGGCCACGAATGCCGATCTCGTGGCCGCGGTGCGCCGTGGGCGCTTCCGCGAGGATCTCTACCAGCGGCTGGCCGTGGTCCGGCTCGGGCTGCCGCCGCTGCGCGCGCGGGGCGAGGACATCGTGCTCCTGGCCGAGCACTTCCTGGCCCGCGCCGCGGCGGAGCACGGGCTGCCGCCGCGCGCGCTCTCGGACGACGCGCGCGAGGCGCTGCGGCGCAATGCCTGGCCGGGCAATGTCCGCGAGCTCGCCAACGTGATGGAGCGGGTGGCGCTCCTCGCGGAGGGAGACCGGGTGACGGCGAGCGCGCTCGACCTGCGCCAGCCAGCGGCCGAGCCGCAGCCGGGGCCGGGCGAGGCGGCGCCCGTGGGGCGGACCCTCGAGGCGGTCACCCGCGATCATCTGCGCGCGGCCATCGCCGAGGCCGGGGGTAATCTCTCTCGCGCGGCGAGCGCGCTCGGGATCTCGCGCAACACGCTGCGCGCGCAGATCCGGCGGCTCGATGTCGCGGTCACACCCACCCGCGGCCGGCCCCGCCGGCAGTTTCCCGCCGCCCCTGCGCCGGCCGCGGCCCTGCCGGCGCCCGAGCCCCCGCGCCTGCCGGCCGCCACCCCGGCGGTGACCGTGCGCTGGGAGCGCCGGCGGCTGACCTTGCTCCGCGCCGCGCTCGGGCCCGAGGGGGCGGGCGCGCTTGATCCGGGGCGCGCCCTGGAGGGCATCGTCGACAAGGTGCAGGCGTTCGGCGGCCGCATCGACGAGCTGTCGACCGCGTCGGTGGGCGCCGTCTTCGGGCTCCAGTCCGGGGACGATCCCTCCCGCCTCGCCGTGCAGGCGGCGCTGGCCGTCGTGAAGAGCCTCGAGCGGCTGCGCGTGGCCGCCGATCCGCTGCAGGTGCGCGTGGCGCTGCACACCGGCACGATGCTGGTCGGGCACATCGGCGCGGAGGTCCAGCTCGAGCGGTCCGAGAAGGCGGCGGCCACCGCCGTCCTCGACGAGGTTGCCGAGGCCTGCGCGCCCGGCATGGTCGCGGTGAGCCCGGTGACGGCGGCCTTCCTCGAGCGGCGATTCGACCTGCGCCCGCTCGGCGGACCGCCCCCGGTGGCCCAGGCGGTGAGCGGACCCGAACGGCGCGGCTTCGAGACGCTCCGGCGGCAGAGCGCGCTGATAGGCCGCGAGCAGGAGCTCGGGCTGCTGGTCTCGCGCTGGCGTGCGGCGCAGGACGGCCAGGGCCAGCTCGTGCTGCTGGTCGCGGAGCCGGGTATGGGCAAGTCGCGCCTGGTGTGGGAGTTCCTGGGGTCCGAGCACGCGCGCAGCGGGCACGTGCTCGACCTGCACGCGAGCCCGACCGGACAGTCGTCGGCCTATGGCCCGCTCCTGGACCTTCTTCGCCGGTACTTCGAGATCGCCTCCGAGGACGACGACCGCGGTGTCCGCGCCAAGGTTGCGGCCAAGCTGGCGGTGCTCGCGCCGGAGGGGCCCGACCCGGCGCCGGCGCTGCTCGCCTTCCTCGGCCTGGAGCCCGGCGATCCGGAGTGGTCGGATCTGACCGCCCCCGACCGCGCGCGCGAGGTCCGCGACGCCCTGCGCCGCCTGCTGCTGGCCGAGGTCAAGGCCCGGCCCGTGCTGCTGGTGATCGAGGACCTGCACTGGCTCGACGCCGGCTCGCGTGAGCTCCTGGAAGCGCTCGCCGAGGGGCTCGCCGCGATCCCGCTGATGCTGCTGGTGACCTCGCGGCCGCCCATCGCGCACGGCTGGGGCACGGTCGGCGTCCTCACCCAGTTCTCGCTGGCTCCGCTCGGCCGCGAGCGGGCCCGCGAGCTCCTCGACGCGCTGCTGGGGGCGCACCCGAGCCTGGATGCCCTGCGCCGCAGCATGCTCGACCGCGCCGGGGGCAACCCGTTCTTCCTCGAGGAAAGCGTGCGCGCGCTCGTCGACAGCGGCGCGATCGCCGGCGCGCCCGGGGACTATCACCTGGCGTCCAGCGCGCTCGCCCTGCCGCTGCCGCCCACGGTCGAGGAGCTGGTGGCGGCGCGGGTCGCGAACCTGCCCGCGCCGCTGCGGCAGATCCTGGAGGCGGCCGCCGTGCTCGGCCGCGAGACGCCGCGCTCGGTGCTGGCGGCGGTGCTGGGCGAGCCGGCGGCGGTGGTGCGCGCCAAGCTGGCCGAGCTGCGCCGCCTCGACCTCGCCGCCGAGATCGGCGCGGGCGACGATCCGATGGTGCGCTTCCATCACCCACTCCTGCACGAGGTCGCGCTGGCGCGCGTGACGGACGAGGCGCGCCGGGCCATCCACGAGCGCGCGTACACGACACTGCGGGCCCGCGCGCGGCCGGGCCTCGCCGACGACACGGAGCAGCTCGCGCGGCACGCGTTCCACGGCGGGCGCTGGGACGAGGCGGTCGAGCTGCTGGAGGCGGCGGCGCGCACCGAGGCGCTGCGGGCCACTCACGCCGAGGCGGCCGCCCACCTGGAGATGGCCCTCGTGGCGCTGGGCCACCTGCCCGAGACCCCGGAGCACGTCGCGCGCGGCATCGACATCCGGCTCACGCTCAAGTCGAACCTCACCGAGATCGGGGCGCACGCGCGTGTGCACGAGCACCTCGAGGCGGCGGAGGCCGCCGCCGCGCGCCTGGGCGACGTGGGGCGGCTGGCGCGGGCGGCGGCGTTCCTCAGCGACTACCATCGGCTGCTGGGGCAGCGGGCCGCCGCCCGTCGCCAGAGCGAGCGGGCGCTCGATCTCGCCCTGGCGGCGGGCGACGCGCGCCTGCAGGTGGTCGCCGGCACCTACCTCGGCATGGTGCTGCACGGCGAGGGCGATTACCCCGCGGCGATCGCGTGCTTCCGGCGCAACCTGGCGAACCTCACCGGGGCGATCGCGCGCGAGCGCCTGGGCACGACGGGGCTGCCGGCGATCCACTCACGGACCTGGCTCGCGTGGGCCCTGTGCGAGACGGGCGACTTCGGCGAGGCCGAGCGCGCCGCCGAGGAGGCGATGCGCATCGCGGCCGAGCTGCCGCAGCCGATTCACGCGGTGGTCGCGTCCGCGGGGCTGGGCCGGGTGCAGCTGCGGCGCGGGCATCCGGAGGCGGCCCTGCCCGTGCTCGCCCAGGGGCTCGAGCTGTGCCGCCGCCACGGCATCGCTTTCTGGCTGCCCGGCCTGGCGTCGGCCCTGGGGCTGGCGCTCGTGCGCGCCGGCCGGCGCGAGGAGGGCCTCGTCTTGCTGGAGGAGAGCGTGCACCGCGGCCAGAGCGACCGCGCGCTCGCCGGGCAGGCGCAGCGCGAGACGTGGCTGGGCGAGGGCTACCTGCTCGCCGGCCGCCTGGACGACGCGCGCGCGGCGGCGGGGCGGGCGATCGACATGGCGGGCCGGTACGAGCAGCGCGGCACGCTGGTCTGGGCGCGCTGGCTGCGCGCGGAGATCGCCAGGCGGTCCGGGAACGGCCGCGCCGCCGTCGAGGAGCATCGCGCCGTGGCGGAGGCCGCGGCCGCGCTGGGGATGCGGCCGCTGGCCGCGCTGGCCGGGTTGGGGCTCGCGCGGGCGCTCGCGAGCCTCGGCGAGACGGCCGAGGGCCGCCGGGTCGAGGATCAGGCGCGGGCGGCGCTCGCCGCGCTCGAGATGGCGGCCCCGCTCGACTGAGCGGCCGGCGCCTTGGGCTCGGGCGCGCGCCGCTCGACGCGCTGGCCCGGCGCGTGCCCAACCAGCTCACCGCGGGCGTCTACCCGTCGCGCGAGGGCGGCTACGAGTACGCGGTGATGCTCCTCGTATCGCATCCGGTGCCCGCGCACCCCGGCCTCGCCGTGCGCTCGGTGAGCGGACCGGTCATCATGCGGCGAAAGGACGGGTCGCCGTTGCGGCTGGTCACCGCCGAGCTCGGGCGGTCGTGGCGGGCGCAGCTCGACTGGGCGGTGCCGAACGCGCAGCTCGACGCCCTCACGCACGGGGGCGCGCCGATGACGGGCGCCGACGTCGTCGTCGGGATCATCGATCTGGCAGCCCTCGATTTCTACCATGCGGACTTCAGGCGGGCCGACGGCACCACGCGCGTCGCGTACCTGTGGGATCAGGAGCCCGGGCTCGTCCAGGCGGTGCCGGGCGCGGCGGCCCTGGCGCCCGGCGTTGCGTACGGGGTCGAGTACACCGCGGCCCAGATCGACGCCGAGCTCGCCCAGTTCAACCCGCCCGGCTCGCCGGCCTACACCATCGTCCCCCACGCGCCGCCGCCGCCGCCGTTGAGCGGCGTGAACGGGCACGGCACGGCGGTGACGAGCTGCGCGGCCGGCAACGGCCGCGCGAGCCGGGGGCAGTTTCGAGGCGCGGCGCCGGGGGCGGACATCATCTACGTCCGGCTCACGCGGCTCGACCCCGAAGGGGTGACGGTGGACCACACGCAGGTCTTCGATGCCTTCGAGTACATCTTCGCCAGGGCGGCGCAGCTGCGGACCGCCCAGGGCCAGCCCAAGCGCGGCTGCGTCGTGAGCATGAGCCTCGGCGACCTGCAGGGGCCGCACGACGGGACCACCCTGGGTGAGCTGCACCTGGACACGCTGCTGGTCCAGCCCGGCCGGGCCGTCACCGTGCCCGCCGGCAACTGGAACGGGAACTGGCGCCATGCCCGCGGGCAGGTCGCGGAAGGGCAGACGGTCGACGTGCCCATCGAGTTCGGCGGCGGCGCGCGATCGAGCGACGCCGTCGAGCTCTGGTACGAGGGCGGCGACGTCTTCGAGGCGTCGTTCATCGCGCCGGGCGGCACGACCCTCGGGCCCCTCATGCCCTTGGGCAGCGACACGAAGAATGTGGGCAATGACGTGATGGCCACGCTGTCGTCGCAGTCGGGCATGTTCGTCAACGGCGACAACCGCATCTCGGTCATCATGATGGTGCCGACCGGGAAGAAGATCCCCCTCGGTCCCTGGACGCTCCGGCTGCGCGGCGTGACGGTCACGACGGGGACGTTCCAGGCCTGGCTCGACCGGAACAACCCGTACTCGAATTTCCCGCCGCCCCTGCGCACCGAGGACGACGGCACGCTCGGCGTCCCCGGCAGCGCGCTCGGGCCCATCACGGTCGGGGCGCACGACAAGCAGGCCGGCGCCGCGGACGAGTCCGGCTTCAGCGGCCGCGGCCCGACGCGGGACGGCCGGAGCAAGCCCGATCTGCTGGCCGCCGGCGAGATCATGACGGTGGCCCTCGCGCAGAATCGCAACGCGCCGCCGGCCGCGTCCGAGTACGTCGGCGGGCGCTACGGCACGAGCTACGCCACGCCACTCGTGGCGGGGGCCTGCGCCCTGTTCTTCGAGTGCCTCGGGCCGACGACGACGAGCGACGAGCTCAAGCGCCTGCTGCAGCAGCGCGCGGGGCCCTCCAAGGCCGGCGGGGCGGGCATCCTCAGGGTGGGAACCACCTGCCGGTGAGCGCCACGGCGGCGCCGCGGCGCGTCCTGGTGCCGGCCGCCGGATCGGGGCAGAGCAACAACCTGATCCGCGCGCTGCGCGCCGCCGGCCTGCCCCTGTGGATCCTGGGCGTCCACCACGACCGCTTCTACCTGACGCAGTCGCCGGCCGACCGGAACCGGACGCTGCCGCCACCGTCGAGTCCGGGCTTCGACGACGCGCTGTGCGGCGTGGTCGAGGAGGAGCGGGTGGACCTGCTCATCCCCACGCGCGACTGGGAGGTCGCGCGCTTCGCGGCACTCGCCCCGCGGCTGGCGGGCCGCCTGTACATGCCGCCGATCGAGACGGTGCTGCTCTGCCAGGACAAGCAGCGCCTGTGCGACCTGCTCGAGGCGCGCGGGCTGCCGGTGCCGCGCACGGTGCCGGTCGGCCGCCTCGAGGACGTGGACCGCGTGTTCGCGAGGTTCCCGCGCGGCGCGACGCTGTGGTGCCGCAGCCGGTTCGGCTCGGACTCGCGCGCGGCCACGCCCGTGCGCACCCCGGACCAGGCGCGCGCCTGGATGAGCTACTGGGAGGACATGCGCGGCTTTCCGGTGAGCTCGTTCACGCTCGGCGAGTATCTGCCGGGCCGCGACTTCGCCTGCCAGAGCCTCTGGCAGGCGGGCCGGCTCGTGCTCGCGAAGACGTATGAGCGGCTGGACTATATCGGCGGCAGCTCCCGCCCGAGCGGCGTGGCGTCGCGGGTCGCCCTGGCCAAGAACGTGTGCGAGCCCCGGGTGCTGGAGATCGGCTGCGCGGCCATCCGCGTCGCTGATCCCGGCGCCACCGGCGCCTTCGACGTCGATCTCAAGTGCCGGGCGGATGGCGAGCCGGCGGTGACGGAGCTCAACGCCGGGCGATTCCTGTCGAGCCAGACGATCTTCGACTTCACGGGGGCGCACAACCTCACGGGTGTCTTCCTCCGGCTCGCCGCCGGCGAGCCGGTGGTCCTCGATCCCGTCTACGATACGGGGGTCGGGTGGTACATGGTGCGCGACGTGGACCTCGTGCCCGGCATCGTGCACGAGCGCGACCTGCTCCGCGTCACGGGCGCCGGCGGGGGCGGGATACCCGACCGCGAGCGCCACGCACGCCTGAGGTCGTCGCCGACGATCGGGGACGCGCCACGGCGACGGGCGCATCCTGGAGCCGCCGGACCTGTAGGAGACGTCTCTCGATCGCCGGTACCGCGATCGCGCGCCGCGGATCCGGGTGGGCGACGACGGCGACGAGCCTCTCGAGATCGACGGCCGGCGCGCGACGCTGCCGCGGCCCGGCCAGCTCGGCCCGCTGGGCGGCGTGGGCAAGCGGGGGGACGAGGCACGCGAGCTGCGCGCTCGCACCCGCGCGGCGCGGTGGTGCTCTCGGCGACCGGCCTCGTCAAGCGGTTCGGCGCCCTCGTCGCGGTGAACCGCGTCGAGCTCGACGCGCGGGTCGGCGAGGTCCACTCCGTGATCGGCCGGAACGGCGCCGGCAAGACGACGACGCTGCGGAGCATCATGGGCGTCGCGCGGGCGCGGAGCGGGCGGATCCTGGTCGATGGGACCGAGGCGCGCTCATGGCGGTCCGCCACGGAAGGCCGGGCCCGTGGAGCATCGCCCGGGTCCTGGAGCTGCTGCCCAAGCTCGGCACGCTCGCCGACCACCGCGGCGAGCACCTCTCGGGAGGCGAGCGCAAGATGCTCGCGATCGCCCGCGGCCTGCTCGCCAACCCGCGGCTCCTGCTCCTCGACGAGCCGCTCGAGGGGCTCGCGCCCTCCGTGGCGGACACCATCCTGGACGCGCTGGCGGCGATGCGCGGCGAGATGGCGATCCTGCTGGTCGAGCAACGGGCGAGCCTTGTGCTCCCGCTCTGCGAGTCGGCGCTCATCCTCAACAACGGCGCCGTCGCGTACAGCGGCGACGCCCGCGACCTGCTGGCCCGCGAGCGGGACCTCCAGCAGCAGCTCGGCGTGTGACCGTCATGCCTGAAGGGCTCGAGATACGGCGCGCGGGGCGGTGAGGAGCGGCCCCCGAGGGCCGCGACGCGACCATCTAGGGGCCAGGCCGGCCTTTCACGGTCCGCTCAGCGGGTCTCCTCGATCGACGGCGCCTGCCGCCAGGGCAGCCGTCTGCGCGGCTCACGCAGCCCTTGACGGCGCCCCTGTCCCGGGAGCAGGATCGCCGCAGGACCCGGATCAGAGCCGGGCGGTCCCGGCTCCAGGGAGGGCTCCGGGGCCGGCGGCTCGACGACGCTGGGGTCGTTCAGGGGGTCTGGAGGCCCGCTGCATGGGGCCGCGTGATGCGAACTGGCGGTCATGTTCCCTCTGGGCCGCCGAGCGGCTCACGCGAAGTGTTCGGGTGGACCGACGACCGCGGCGTCACGACCTGAACCGATCGGCTCGACAGCGTCCCCGAGCGCGATCCGCCCAGGGGCAGCGCCAGCGCCGATCATCCCTGCACATTCGCATGAGTCCGAAAGGAGTCTCTCGATGAGCCGATGTCGTTCGGTCGCCGTGTTCGTCTTCGCCGTCGCCGCCGCGCTGGCGGGCGGCTCCGCGGTGCTCGCGCAGGGCGACATCCGCAGCCCGCTGCCGGCGCCGGTGAAGCTCAAGCAGGGCATGCTCAACGTGCCCGCGCTGTCGCCGCTGTGGCTGCTGCCCGAGTTCGCGGCCAAGTACAACGTGCAGATCGAGACGGTGATGTTCCAGCGCTTCGCGGATGCCCGCACCGCGCTCGCCTCCGGCGACATCGACCTCACCGCCTTTGGCCCCCAGGATATCTCGCTGGCGCTGGGACAGGGCGCGCGGTCCATGGTCGGCGTGGCCGGCGTCGGCTCCGGCAACGACTGCCTGATCGTCCGCAAGGGGGACGACATCAAGGACTGGAGCGCGCTGCGCGGCAAGGCGATCGGGGTGGGCGCGGGGTCGATCTCGTGGCTGAAGTTCGCGGCCTCCGTGAAGGAGCACGGGCTCGAGTACGGCGGTCTCAAGATCGTCAACATCATGGGCGGGGGCGGCAACTATCTGAAGGCGCTGCAGGCCAAGGAGATCGACATGGCCGTGGTCTGGCAACCGTTCTGCGCCCAGGGCGTCGTCGACGGCTTCGCGCAGTATCCCACCCTCGATCACAATCGCTCGAAGACGGTGGGCGGGCTCATCTCCGTGCTCGCGGTGAACCGTGGCTTCATGGACAAGAATCGCGACGCGGTGCAGCGGCTCGTGGTGGCCTACCTCGACGTGCTGAAGGTCGCCCAGGCCGATCAGCAGCGCTGGGCGAAGATCTACGCGGAGAAGGCGGGGCTGCCCCTGCCGGTGGCGGTGGAGTCGATCCGCATCACGAAGCTCGATCCCACGCTGCCGCTGGAGTCCATCAAGCGCATCTCGAAGTTCCTGTCGGACAACGGCGTCATCGCTCGCGACGTGTCGAGCGACCTCGCGCACTCCTACACGTTCGACTTCCTGAGCCGCGCCACGGGGAAATCGCCGGCCGAGCTGGGTCTGAACCAGTAGCGCGCGGCGCGGCCACGACGCGCATGACCGTCCGTCGCCTCGCGTGGGCGCTCGCGCTGCCGATCGCCCTCTTCGTCGTCTGGGACCTGGCCGTCCGGCAGCGATGGGTGGTGGAAGGCATCATCCCCGCGCCGGCGCAGGTGGCGGCCGCCTGGTACACGTGGATCTTCGGGGCGGCCACGACATCGCTCTCCCCCTACTCGGGCACGTGGCTGGCGAACGTGGCGCACTCCACGCGGCGGGTGATCGAGGGCTTCCTGCTCGCGGCCGCGCTGGGGATCCCGCTCGGCGTGTTCATCGGCTGGAACCGCGCGGTGGCGCGGGCGGTGGACCCGTCCATCCAGATGCTGCGCCCGATCCCCATCACGGCGTGGCTGCCCTTCGCCATCGCCGTCTTCGGCATCTACGACGCGAGCGCGCGCTTCTTGATCGGGCTGGGCGCGTTCTATCCGATCGTGGTCAACACCACGCATGGGGTGCGGGACACCAATCTCCTGCTGCTGCGGGCGGCGCGCATGCTCGGCGCCGGCCCCGCCGCGGTGCTCTTCAAGGTCGTCTTCCGCTCCGCGCTGCCTTCGATCTTCACCGGCCTGCGCCTCGGGATCGGCGTGGCGTGGACGGCGGTGATCGTGGCCGAGATGATCGCGGTGAAGTCCGGCCTCGGCTACGTGCTGTGGGACGCCTACTACGTGGGACGGATGGACATCTGCGTGGCCACGATGTTCTCGGTGGGGTTGCTCGGCTTTCTCTCCGACCAGGTGATCCTGCGCGCCTCGCGGGTGGCGCTGCGCTGGCGCGCCCTCGAGGCGCACGGCTGAGCCGATGGCGACCGCCGTCGAGCTTCGAGGAGTCGCCAAGGAATTCGCGGCGCGCGGCCGCCACGTGGTGGCCGTGGAGGCGATCGACCTCGCCGTCGCGCACAACGAGTTCGCGGCCATCCTGGGGCCGAGCGGCTGCGGCAAGTCGACGTTGCTGAACATGGTGGCGGGCTTCGAGCGGCCCACGCGAGGGCGGGTGCTCGTGGAGGGCGAGCCCGTGCAGGCGCCCCATCCGGGGCGCGCCGTCGTGTTCCAGGAGGCGGCCCTGTTCCCGTGGTACACCGTGCTCGACAACATCGCCTTCGGTCCCCGCACGCGGGGGACGCCGGCGGCGCAGTACCGCCCGCGCATCGACACGCTGCTCGATGTCATGGGGCTGCGCGGGTTCGAGCGTCACTACCCGGCGGAGCTGTCGGGCGGCATGAAGCAGCGCGTGGGCCTCGCGCGTGTCCTCATCATGGAGCCCGCGGTGCTGCTGATGGACGAGCCCTTCGGCAGCCTCGACGCCCAGACGCGCTCGGTCATGCAGGAGCTGCTGCTCACCGTGTGGGAGCGGCGGCAACAGACCGTGCTGTTCATCACGCACGACATCGAGGAGGCGCTGCTGCTGGCCGACACCGTGAGCGTCATGACCGCGCGCCCCGGGCGCATCAAGACGCGCATCGCCGTCGACCTGCCGCGGCCGCGCTCGCTGGAGGTCACCACCTCGCCGCCCTTCAACGATCTCAAGCGCCGGCTGCTGGCGCTCGTCCGCGAAGACACCTTCAACCCCGGAGCCGACCATGCCCCACGCGCGCGTTAACAGTGTCAACCTCTTCTACGAGGAGACCGGTCAGGGTCTGCCCCTGATCTTCGTCCACGAGTTCGCCGGCGACAGCGCGAGCTGGCACCTGCAAGTGCGGTGCTTCTCGCGCCGCTACCGCACCATCGCCTACAACGCGCGCGGGTACCCGCCCTCCGACGTGCCCGAGGACCCGCGCGCCTACTCGCAGGACCAGGCCGTGGACGACATCGTGGGCGTGCTCGATCACCTCGGCATCCCGAAGGCGCACGTGTGCGGGCTGTCGATGGGCGGCTATGCCTCGCTGCACTTCGGCCTGCGCTACCCGCAGCGCGCGTTGTCGATCACGGTGGCGGGCGCCGGCTACGGCAGCGTGCCCGCCGAGCGCGACAAGTTCCGCCAGGACTCGGGCGAGGTGGCGCGCCGCTTCGAGGCGGATGGCATGGCGAAGGTCGCGGAGTTCTACACCAAGGGCCCCACGCGCGTGCAGTTCATGGACAAGGACCCGCGGGGCTGGAAGGAGTTCTACGACCAGTTCGCGGCGCAGTCGGCCGAGGGCCATGCCCGCACCATGCGCGGCGTGCAGATGTCGCGCCCGTCCATCTACGAGCTGGAGGCCGGGCTCGAGACACTCGAGGTGCCCACGCTCATCGTCACCGGCGACGAGGACGATCCGTGTCTGGAGCCCGGCATCTTCATGAAGCGCAAGATCCGCTCCTCGGCGCTCGTCGTGCTTCCCAGGTCCGGGCACACGATCAACCTCGAGGAGCCCGAGGCGTTCAACCGCGCGCTGCTGGATTTTCTGACCGCGGTGGACGCGGGACGCTGGCCGCTGCGCAACCCGCTCTCGCAGACGGGCTCGGCCATCCTGCCGCCGCCGGGGAAGCCATGAGCGACGGCGGCGAGCTGGCCCGGGAGCGTTCCGCTGGCCGGACGCATCCGGGGTCGCGCGTGGATCGAGGTCGAGCGCCGCTCGACGATGCCGCTGTGAGCTCCGAGGAACCGGCGCAAGCGCCGGTTCCGGGCCGGGCGCTGTAAACCAGGAGACGACACGATGCCCTCTCTCACGACCGACGACGGTGTACGGCTCTATCATGAGGAGACCGGAGCGGGCGATCCGATCCTGTTCGTGCACGAGTTCGGCGGCCATTATCTGAGCTGGGAACCGCAGGTCCGGTATTTCTCGCGCCGCTACCGCTGCATCACCTATGCCGCGCGCGGCTGGCCGCCGTCCGACATCCCCGAATCCGTGAGCGCCTACTCGCAGGCTCGTGCCGCGGACGACGCCGCCGCGGTGCTGCGGGAACTCGGGATCGGGACGGCGCACGTTGTGGGACTGTCCATGGGCGCGACCGCGGCGCTCGAATTCGGCATTCGCCATCCCGCGATGGCACGGTCGCTCACCGCGGCCGCCTGTGGCGGGGGCGCGAGCACCGACCCCGTACAGAAACGCCGCTTCCACGATGACTGCGTCGCCTTCGCCGAGCGGCTCGAGCGAGAGGGCATCGCCGCCATGGCCGAGCTCTATTGCGCGGGACCCGCTCGCGTGCAGTACCGCGGCAAGGATCCGCGCGGCTGGGAAGAGTTCAAGCGTCAATTCGCCGAAGGGTCCGCGCGCGGCCACGCCCTGACGATGCTGGGCGTGCAGGCGCAGCGAGCCCCACTCTTCGAGCGCCAGGCAGAACTCGCCGCCATTCCCGCGCCGGTGCTGGTGGTGGCGGGGGACGAAGACGAATCCACGCTCGAGCTCGGGTTATTCCTCAAGCGCAACATCCCGCGCTGCGGCCTGCTGATGCTGCCGAAGACCGGTCATACCATCAATCTGGAGGAGCCGGCCGCGTTCAACACCGCGGTGGAGAACTTCATCTGCGCGGTCGAGCACGGCCGCTGGAGGGAGCGCGACGCCGTCGCCCGGCAGAAATACCTCCTGGTGCCGAAGGACACATCGCCTGTAAAGGCGTGAGCGACCTGACCGAGTTCGCCATCGGCGCTGCGTCGGAGCATCTGGCGCGCGGCGAGGTCTCATCATCCGGCCTCGCGGAGGCCTATCTCGCGCGCATCGCCGCGCTGGACCCGACGCTCAACTGCTACCTCGCGGTGCGGGCCGAGGAGGCGCGGGCGGAGGCGCGCGCGGCGGACGCACGGCGCGCGCGAGGAGAGCGACGCGGGCCGCTCGACGGGATTCCGATCGCGCTCAAGGACAACATCGACGTCGCGGGCCTCCCGACCACCAACGGGATGGGCCCGCGTCCGGATACGACGCCCGTGCGGGATGCGGAGGTGGTGCGGCGGCTGCGGGCCGCCGGCGCGGTGATCCTCGGGAAGCTCAACATGCACGAGGGCGCCCTCGGGGGCACCACCGACAACCCGCACCACGGGCGGACGCAGAACCCCTGGCGGCTCGGCTTCACGCCCGGGGGATCGAGCGGTGGAACAGGGGCCGCCGTGGCGGCCCGGCTCTGTGCCGGCGGGATCGGCACCGACACGCTGGGCTCGGTCCGGCTGCCGGCCGCCTACTGCGGGATCGCCGGCCTGAAGCCGACATTCGGGGTCGTCAGCGCGCGGGGGGTCGTCCCGCTCTCCTGGCGCCTGGACGCCGTGGGACCTCTCACCCGCTGCGTGACGGATCTGGGGCTGATGCTCGATGCCATGGCGGGCTTCGACCCGGAGCACATGGGGTCGGTTCGAGCCCCCGAGGGCCCGAGCTATGCGGTGGCGGCCAGCGGCGACCTGGCGGGCCTCAGTCTCGGCCTCATCGAGAGCCTGGAGCGGGCGGACATGGACCCTGACGTCCGGCGGGCGTTCGGTGAGTCGATCGAGATCCTCGAGCGCCTCGGCGGAACGCTCCGCCGGCTCGACCTGCCCGGCTACGAGCCGACGCTGGCCCGTCGCGCCGGGCTCCTCGTCTGCGAGGCCGAGGGCGCCGTCGTTCACGAGCGGGACCTGGCGGCCTCTCCCGGTGCCTTCTCGCCGGCCTTCCGCCGGATGCTGGAGTTCGGCCGGGACGTGCCGGCCGCGCGACTCGTCAAGGCCGAGGTTGCGATCCAGGTGGCCGGATTCCTGCTCCGCCGAGCGCTGACGGAGGTGGATCTCATCATTGCCCCGACCGCGCCTCAGCCGGCCTTCGCCTTCTCCGCTCCGGCGCCGGCCGGCCAGGCGGACTTGACGGCGCTCGCGAGCCTCGGAGGCTGCCCGGCCGTGAGCGTTCCGTGCGGGGTCAGCCGGGCGGGTTTGCCCATCGGCCTTCAGCTGATCGGCCCGCCGTTCGGGGAGCGTGCGCTCCTCGCGGCGGCTCGCGCCTTCGAGGCCGCGTGCCGCTTCGTGCTGGCGCCGCCCGCGATGAGCCCGCCGGCGTGAACGCGGGACCGGCGCGAGCGGTAGGTGAAGCGCGGCGGCGCTTCTCCAGGAAAACGATGTCCCCATGCCCTCCGGTTGACACGGTCCCGCCTCTAGCGTAGCGTCTCCGCGTAACTTGCGAGAGCCGAGATGGAGGGCGGTGACGGGAGCGCACCCCATCGAGGAGCCAGGCCGTTCAGCGTAAGCGGGGGGGGCGTGTCATGGCCACCGACACGATGGTGATGGTCTCGCATCGGGCCGGGCGGCTTGGCCGTAGTCCCTGGGCTCGGCGCGCCCTTTCTCTGATCGGCGTCCTCGCGGTGTGGCAGCTCATCGTGTGGGCGAACGAGGCGGTCGGCTTCATGAACCCGGCCCTTCTCCCCACCCCGGCCGGCGTCCTGAGCGGCGCCTCCGAGCAGGTCGCCGAAGGCATCCTGCTCCTCGATGTGCTGTACAGCCTCTACCGAGTCGTCCTCGGCTTCCTCCTTGGCGCCGCCGTGGCGGTGGTGCTGGGATGCTCGGCCGGGTCGGTCCGGCTCATCGAGGATTTCCTGGATCCGCCGCTCGAGATGCTGCGCCCGATTCCGCCGCTGGCCTGGCTCCCCCTGTTCATCTTCTGGTTCGGGATCGGCGAGCCGTCCAAGATCTACTTCACGGCCTTCGTGGCCTTCTTTCCGGTGTACGTGAACACCATCGAGGGCGTGAAGTTCACCGACCCGCTCCTGCGCCGGGCGGCCTTGAGCCTCGGGGCGACCAGCGGGCAGATGTTCAGGCTGGTCACCCTCCAGGCGGCCCTGCCGCAGATCATCACCGGGCTGCGCCTGGGGTTCGGCATGGCCTTCCTCGCCCTGGTGGCGACCGAGCTGATCGCGTCAAATGCCGGGCTCGGCTACCGGATCATGGAGTCGCGCAACTACTTCAAGGTGGACTGGATGGTCTTCGGCGCCCTGATGATCGGGCTCATCGGGTTCACGATCGGCAGCCTGATCCGGGCGGGCGAAGCCAGGCTCCTGCGATGGCGCCCCAGAGACGAGAAGTGAGCGATGGCCTACCTGGAGGCGGCGGGAGTGAGGAAGACGTTCGAGGTCGAGGAGGGGGAGCCGACAGTCGCCGTGGAAGAGTTCACTCTGTCGATGGCCGAGGGGGAGTTCGTGGCGCTCCTCGGCCCCAGCGGGTGCGGCAAGTCCACCGTGCTGAACATCATGGCGGGCTTCCTGCGGCCGTCCGCCGGGCACGTTCTGGTGGAGGGCCAGAGGGTGACGGCTCTTCCCCTGGATGCGGGTCCTGGACAACGTCACCTTCGGGCTGCGCCTCAGAGGCGTTCCGCGGCGCGAACGGCTCGCGATGGGGCAGCGATTCGTGGACCTGGTGGGGCTGACCGGCTTCGAGCGCCACTGGCCACGCCAGCTCTCCGGCGGGATGAAGCAACGCGTCGCGATCGCCCGGGCACTCACGAACGATCCCAAGGTCCTGCTGATGGACGAACCCTTCGGGGCGCTCGATGCGCAGAACCGGCGGATGATGCAGGACGAGCTGGTGAAGATCTGGGCTGCTACCAAGAAGACCTGCCTGTTCGTGACCCATAGCATCGAGGAAGCGTTGCTGCTGGCCGATCGGGTCGTCACGATGACGGCCCGGCCCGGCCGGATCAAGGCCGTGCACGAGGTGAGTCTGGCCCGGCCCCGGGACGACGCGGCGCCGGC
>JACPCX010000027.1:0-9877 GCA_016184305.1 Candidatus Rokuibacteriota bacterium
GCCCCCGTCGCTGATGTAGTAGGTGTCCTCGAGGAAGGCGTGGAAGCGCGGCATCTCCCGGCTCGCGAACTCGATGGAGTCCGCCGTCATCCTGAGCCGCAGCGGGAACGGCATGTGGGTGGCGTAGCCGCAGTCCTCGCAGTAGAACGGCGGCTGGACGACGGAGCCCCGGAGCCTCGCCGGATCGATGCCCCGCTCCCGGGCCGCCAGGTAGAGGCCCGCGATCCCGAACAGCGGCGGAAGCGAGTGCGACAGGGTGAGGCCGTCCAGGGGGAGATCGGCGTACAGCTCCCGGTAGTCGTCGAGGCAGCAGAGCGAGACCCCCTGAGTGCCCACCGCATGCGCGGCGGCAGGATGGTCCGGATCGAGATAGGCCATCGTCGGGGTGTCCCCGATGACGTCGAGGCCCGTCGCGCCCTTCTCGATGAGGTACTTGAGCTGGGCGTTGGACTGCGACGGCGCGCCCTCTCCGGACAGCTCGCGCTGGATCCAGGCTGCCGCCGCATGATCCGGCGGGCGCCGACCTCGGGTATAGGGGAAGACGCCCGGATCGCCGAGCGCCTCGTCGTAGCCGAGTGCGGCGACGTCCTCGGGCCGGTACACCGGCTTGAGCGGGATCCCCGATCGCGTCGAGCGGCGGCTCACAGGGCCCTCCGCGTCGCGCCGACCTCCCGCCGGCTGCCCAGCGAGCTGGCATTGAGTCTCATCCCGCCGTCGATGGGGATCTCGGCGCCGTTGATGAAGCCCGCGCGCTCGGAGGCGAGGAACGCGATGAGATGCGCCACCTCGTCGGTGAGCCCCAGCCGGCGGGCGGGGGTCACCGCCACGGCGCTGTCCCGGATCTCGGCCGGCATGGCGCTGACGAGCTCCGTGGCGATGAGCCCCGGCAGCACGGCGTTGCACGTGATCCCGTCCCGCGCGTGCTCGAGCGTCACGGTCTTGGTGAGGCCGAGGAGGCCCGCCTTGCTGGCCGCGTAGCCCACCTGGTTGTGGAGCCCGCCCAGCGCCGCCACCGAGGAGACATTGATGATCCGCCCCCACTTGCGGGCGGCCATGGGGCCGATGACCTCCCTGATCATGTGGAAGGCGCCCGAGAGATTCACGGCGATCTCCCGCTGCCAGGCCTCGGGGGTCATCCGCGCCACGGACGCGACGTTGGTGACGATGCCGGCATTGTTCACGAGAATATCGACGGGCCCCAGCATCTGCCGGAGGGCCTCGAGCCCCTGATTCACCCGCGCAGGGTCGGCAATGTCGAAGACGGCGGCCGCGGCCCTGTGGCCTGACCGGGCCATGGCCGCGGCCGTCTCCTCCACCTCGGGGAGGAGGTCCACCAGGCCCACGCGCGCGCCCTCCTGCGCCAGCACCAGCGCCGTGGCCCGGCCGATGCCCCGGGCGGCGCCCGTGATCACGGCCACCTTGTCCTCGAGCAGCACGCAGGTCACCTCCTCACAGGCCGTGGTGCTTCCACGGCGGTCGCTTCTTGCCCACGAAGGATGTTCCGGCACTGCGTCCTGCCCTTCCCGCCCGGGAGCACGCCATCACTTGCCCTTGAAGGTGGCCGTGGAGCGGGTGAGGAACGCCTGCTGACCGGCCAGCCAGTCCTCGGAGCGGCAGAGGTAGCTGAAGGTGTCGGTCTCGAAGGCGATCCCCTCGCGGAGCGGCCGGCCGATGCTGTGGAGGACGGCCTGCTTGGCGGCCCGGGTCGCCAGCGGACCGTTGCCGGCGATCTGTTCCGCCATCTCGGTGGCCTTGGCGATCAGGCTCCCGAGTGGAACGACGTGGTTGGCGAAGCCGATCCGGTACGCCTCCTGGGCGTCGTAGATCTTGCCCGTGAGGATGATCTCCATGGCCCGGCCCAGCCCGACGATGCGCTGGAGCCGGGAGCACCCGCCGTCGCCGGGCATGAGCCCCCACTTGATCTCCTGGTGGCCGAAGGTGGCGTGCTCGGCGGCGATGCGGATGTCGCAGAACTCGGCCAGCTCGTGTCCGCCGGCGATGCAGTAGCCGTTGATGGCGGCGATGATCGGCGTGGAGATCTCGTAGCCGCCCGAGATCCCGGCCCAGCCCGGACCCTGGAAGGCGCGGCGCCGGTTCTCCTCCTCGGAGGCATCCCGGATATGCGGGATCAGCTCCTTGAGATCGGCCCCGCTGCAAAAGGCCTTCTCGCCGGCGCCGGTGAGGATGGCCACGCGCACATCGCGGTCGCGCTTGACCTCGTCCCAGATGGCCAGCAGCGCCTCTGACATCTGCAGGTCGATGCAATTGTGGACCTCGGGGCGATTGAGCGTGACGTAGGCCAGCGCCCCCCGCTTCTCGTAGAGCACCTTCGGCATCGAGCGTCTCCTTTCACGATCCTCTCAGGAGCGTGAGCGGCTGTTGGACACGCGCGCCTCGGCCGCGGCGCGGACTCGGAAGTGGAGGATCGCCTCGAGAACACCGCCGGCCACGGAGCGGGCCTTGTCCGACACGGTGAAGCAATGCTCGGGACGCGCGCGGGGATCGACGTCGCCGATCTTCTGGCCGGCGCCGACCACGCTTCCATCGCGGAGGAGGCCGCGCAGGACCCCCGCGATGCGCGACGTGACGGGCTGTCCCTCGACCTCGCCGATGAGGGCGCCGGCCTCGACGCGATCGCCAATGGCCCTGAGCGCGCGGAGCTGGCCCGCGGAGGGCGCGCGCAGGAGGCGCTCGGCGCCGTGCCCCCCGATCTCCCCGGGCACCCCGGTGTTTGGCTCGGCCTGCCCCTCGAGGATCACCGCCCCCAGCATGTGGCCACGATTCGTCTCGACGACGGCATCCACGTCGCGGCCGGCCGTGAAGCCCGGGCCGAGGCCGATGACCACCGGCGCCTCGCCGCGTGCCGTGCCGAGATTCACCTTCGCCATCCGCGCATCGATGATGACCGCGGGCGCGAGCGCCGTCCGGACCCGGCCTTGCGGATCAACGAGGACGGCCGCTTCCCCCGAGCGGGCGATGCGGCGGGCCTCTGCCGGGCTTGCCGCCAGCCGCGCCCTGACACCCTCCACAGCCACCGTCCCGTCGTGCACCGCCTCGGAGAAGGCCACGGTCCGCCTCACGGCGGTGGGCGCGCCGATCTCGGTCATGACGACGGCAAAGCCGCTGCGGACGAGTCTCAAGGCACAGCCGGTGGCCAGATCCCCCGCGCCCTTGATCAGCACGAGGGGGCGGCGGCTCATCGGGCGGCCGGGACCGCGGCGCCGCGGCGCACCTGGACCAGCTCGCCCGCGATGGCCACGGCGATCTCCGACGGCGTCTGGGCGCCGATGCGGAGCCCGATGGGCGCATGCACGCGCGAGGTGAGCGCGGCGGGCACGCCTGCCGCCTCCAGGTGGCGGAATACCTCTTTCACGCGGCGGCGGCTGCCGATCATGCCGATATAGGCCGCCTCCGAGGCGATCACTGTCTTCAGCGCTGCCTCGTCGTGCTGGTGGCCGCGGGTGACCAGGACGAGATATGTGGATGGCCCGATGGGGCGCTTCGCCAGCTCCGAGTCGATGGGCCCCACCAGGATCGTGTCGGCCTCCGGGAAGCGCTCCCGGCTGGCGAAGACTCCTCGGTCGTCGATCACCGTGACCTCGAAGTCCAGCATCTTGCCCATCTGCGCCAGCGGCAGCGCGATGTGCCCGGCGCCCACGATGAGGAGCTCCGGCGGCGGCGCCATCGCCTCCACGAAGACGCCGAGCCCTTCGCCCTCCTCCGCCCGCTCCCAGCCGGACGCGGAGGGCCGGAGCCAGGCGAGACGGCTCTGACCGGCGGCAAGCGCGGCGCTCGCGAGATCGCGGAACACCGGAGCGAGGTCACCCGGCAGCGCACCGAGGAGTGCCCCGCTGCCGTCGGCGAGCCACTTGGTCCCCGCCGGGATCCCCGCGACATCCCCCGGGCTCGCCACAGCCACCAGGAGGGCGACGGGCCGGCGCCGGGCGCCCGCCTCCCCGATGTGGCGCACCACCTCCAGGTCCGAGAGGCCCACCGCCGCGGGACAATCCCAGCCGCAGCGATCCACGAAGACCTCCATCACGCCGCCGCAGTTGGTGGGGCTCAGGTCGTTCATGTCGCCGGTGAGGTCCACCTCGCAGATCCGGGGCCGGCCCTCCTCCAGCACCCGCACGGCCTCCCAGAACACCTGCGCCTCCCCGCAGCCGCCCCCCACGCTGCCCACGATGGCGCCGTCCTTCCGGACTATCATCCTGGCGCCGACCTCCCTTGGCGTCGAGCCGTGCGCCGCGACCACCGTGGCCGTGGCGACGGGCTCGCCCGCCTGCGCAAGATCGGCCAGGCGGCGGTAGAACGTGGTCACTCGCGCTCCCGGGGCCCGTCGCGCCCGGCCGCGGCGAGCGCCGAAAGAACCTTGGCCGGCGTGATGGGCAGGCTCGTGATGCGGGCACCGACCGCGTCGTACACGGCATTGGCCACCGCGGCCATGACGCCCGAGACCGCGCCCTCGCCGACCTCCTTGGCGCCGAAGGGCCCGTGGGGCTCGTGGCTGTGGATCATGCCGCTCACCATGGCCGGCGTGTCGTGGGTGATGGGCAGCCGGTAGGTGAGGAAGTCCGGGTTGAAGACCTGGCCCTCGCGCAGGTCCACGCGCTCCTGGAGCGTCTGCCCCAGCGCCATGGACACGCACCCCTCGATCTGGCCCTCGACGATCTGCGGGTTCAGCGGGAAGCCGCAGTCGTGGTAGGTGACGACGCGGAGCACGCGCACCCGCCCGGTCCAGGTGTCCACCTCCACCTCCGCCAGCTGGGAGGCGAAGCCATAGGCCTCCGTCCACCGCCCCTTGGCGGTGCTGAGGCTCGGGTGCAGCCCCGCGTCGGGGACGCTCTTGTGATACCCCTTGCCGATGATGGGATCGCCATTGGCCTGCTTCACGCTGGCGGCGATGATCTCGCCGTAGGAGAGCGAGCGGTGCGCCGCCCCCTTCACCGAAACCCTCTTGTCCCGCGCCTCCAGATCGCGCGCGTCCGCCTCGAGGAGGCGCGCGGCCATCTCCAGGAGCTGGCGCCTGGCATCCTCGGCGGCGAGCCGCACGGCCTTGCCGGTCACGAAGGCGCCGCCTGACAGGAAGCTGCCGAACTCGATGGGGGTGAGCTCCGTGTCCCCGGAGACGATCCGGATGTCCGAGAGCGGCACGCCCAGCTCCTCGGCGGCGATCTGCGACAGCGTCGTCTCCGATCCCTGCCCCATCTCCACGGTGCCCGCGAAGAGCGTGGCCCCGCCATCGTCCGCGAGCTTCAGCACTGCCGCCGAGGCGAACGGGTAGTACGGCGACCCGCTGAACATGGAGCACGCCGAGAGACCGACCCCCCGCTTGAAGCGCTCCGAGCCGGTCCAGACGCTCCGCCGGCGCTTGGCCTCCCAGCCGCCGTCGCGCGCGGCGGCCTCGATGGCCTCCTTGAGGCCGCAGCTCCTGAGGACATCGCCGCTCGTCGGCATGACCTCGCCCTGGTCCCGGGCATTGCGCCGCATCAACTCCACCATGTCGATGCCGAGGTCCTCGGCCAGCATGTCCATGTGCGAGTCCACGGCGAAGCGGATGAAGGGCGCGCCGTGGCCGCGCTTGGGGCCCTTCACCGGATTGTTCGTGTACACGGCGAGGCCCTCGTAGCGCAGCACCGGGACGCGATAGACGGGGATATTGTACGAGTAGCAGAGGAAGACCACGACCGGGCCCGTGCCGCGGTAGGCGCCGGTGTCCACGACCACCTGGATGTCCTGGGCCGCGATGATCCCGCTCCTGTCCACGCCGGTCTTGACCCGCACCGAGGCCTGGAAGTCCATCCTGGTCGTTGTGAGCGACTCCTCGCGGGAGAGCTCCACGAGCACGGGACGCCCCGACTTCCGGCTCAGGAGCGCCGCCGCGATCTCGTAGGGGAAGACGTCGATCTTCCCGCCGAAGGCGCCTCCCACGTAGCTCTTGTGGATGCGCACGTGGCTGATGGGCAGCCCCAGGGCCTTGGAGAGCACGAAGCGCTTGTAGAAGATCCCCATGCTGGACACGTGCATGTTGAGCTTGCCGCCCTGGTCCCAGAAGGCCACCGCGGCGTGCGGCTCCAGCGGCGCATGCGCCACGGGTGCCACGTCGAAGCGGTCCTCCCGGACGTGGTGCGCGCCCCCGAACCCGGCATCGAGGTCGCCGAACTCGACATAGGTGCGGGCGGCGATATTGTCCGTCCGCGGGACGGGCTCGGACTCGGGACGGCCCCGCGCGCCCCAGTCCTCCCAGATGGTCTTGCCGGGATAGTCGAACTCGTGCACCAGCGGAGCTCCCGGTCTGAGGGCGGCGGGGGCGGTGAAGACGGCCGGGAGCTCCTCGTGGTCCACGCGGATGAGCCGGAGGGCCTCCTCGGCCGTCTCGCCGTCCACCGCGGCGACGGCCGCGATCTCGTCGCCGATGTAGCGCGCGCGGTCCAGCGCGAAGGGCGGCTCGTCGGCCGGGTAGCGGGGCGTGTCCACGAAGGCCACGCGGAGCCCGGCCGTGTCGCGACCCGTGACCACGGCGTGGACGCCCTTCAGGCGCTCCGCCCGGCTCGTGTCCACGTGCAGGATGCGGGCATGGGGCCACGGGCTCCGGAGGATCTTGCCGCGCAGCATCCCGGGCAGTCTCACATCGGCCGAGTAGCTGGCCGCGCCGGTGACCTTGTCCCGGGCATCGACGCGGGGCAGCGGCTTGCCGACGACGGTGTACTCGCTCATGCCCGGGACTCCGTTGTTGTCGCGGGCGGCGCGAGGCCGGCGCCGTTCATGCGGCGGATCGCCGTGCGAACGGCGTCCAGGATCTTCACGTAGCCGGTGCAGCGGCAGAGATTGCCCGACAGCGCCTCCAGGATCTCGGCGTCCTCAGGATGCGGGCGCTCGTCGAGGAGCCCCTTGACGGCGATCACCATGCCAGGAGTGCAGAAGCCGCACTGGACGGCCCCGTGCTCGACGAAGGCCTCCTGCACGGGGTGCAGCGCGCCCCCCTGGGCGAGGCCCTCGACGGTGACGATCTCGCGCCCGGACGCTTCCACCGCGAGCGTGAGGCAGGAGCTGATCGGCCGGCCGTCGAGGAGAACCGCGCAGGCGCCGCAGGCCCCGAGATCGCAGCCGCGCTTGGAACCGGTGAGCCCGAGATCCTCCCGGAGCACGTCGAGCAGGGTCCGCTCCGGGCGGGTCACGAGGTCGTGAGTCTGGCCATTCACGGTGAGCTGGATGAGGTGCTTCACGAGGTCCTCCGTCCCTGGGCCTGCCGAGCGGCGCGCGCCACCGCCTCCACCGCCATGAGGCCGGCGAGGTGTCGCTTGTGCGGCACGGCCTCGGTGAGAAAGAGCGCCCCGAGGGAGCGCGCCGTGAGGCGCCCCAGCTCCCGATCGCCCTCGGCCGGGATCTGGCGTCCCGCGAGCGCGGCCTCGAGCTCGGGCACGCGGCAAGGCGCCGACCTCACTCCGGTGACCGCGAGGCGGGCGGAGGCGATCGTCCCGCCCGGCGAGAGCACCACCGCGGCGGCGACGCCGAGCAGCGGGAAGTCGATGGACTCGCGCGCGCTGTGCTTGAGGTAGGCCGCCCCCGAGCGCCCCGGCGGCGCAGGCAGGACGAGACTCGTCAGGATCTCCGCCTCGCCCTTGGCCAGGGGCCGGAGCCCATCCCCCGAGTACAGCGCCTCCACCGGAACGGTATGCTCGCCGGCGGGACCGGCCAGCGTCGCGCGCGCCCCGACGGCGATGAGCGCCGCCGGCGTGTCGGCGGAGAAGAGGGCGACGCAGACGTTCTGCTTCGGGTTCACGTAGCACGGCTCGCCGCCCGCCTTCTGACAGAGCTCCCGGCTGGCGCGCCAGGCCTCCGTCTGGTTGTAGTACCAGCACCGCGTGTCGAGGCAGACGTTGCCGCCGATGGTCCCCCGGTTCCGCAGCAGCGGAGAGCCGGCCTGCGCCGCCGCCTCGGCCAGCGCCGGGCAGCCCTGCCTGACGAGCGGGGAGCGGGCAACGTCAGCGAGCGTCGCGAACGCGCCGATGGCGAGTCCGCCCTCGACCGTCGTCGCGATGTCCCGGTAGCCGGGAATGCGCGCGAGGCTCACGAGGTGCCGCGCGCGCAGCACCCCGTACTTGAGCGCGGGGACGAGGTCCGTGCCGCCGGCGAGCGGAGCGGCTGCTGCGCCGTGCTCGGCGAGCAGGGCCACGGCCTGAGCCAGTGTGGCCGGCGCGTGGTACTCGATCTGGATCGTGGTCATCACGAGGTCATGATGAAGTCTGTCGCGCCGGGAGCCTCGCAGGCGCGGCCCGGGCGGCCACGCCAGCGCGCGGTTTCCGCCGCGGCCCAGCGGCACCACTCGGCGTACATGCGCTCGAAGCGGATCCCCTGTTCGAGAACGAGGGACCCGAAGAAGAGCGCGCGGTCCTCGGTGGTCTCGGGCGAGCCGTAGCGCGCCAGGAGCGCCGCCTTGATCCCCTCGAACTCCTCCAGCACCCGGCGATGCTCCTCGCCGTGACGCTCCAGGTACTCCACCGCGCGGGGCGGGGGCAGGACATCGGAGAAGAACGTCCGGAGCAGCATCTCGTCCTTGATGGGCCCAGCCGGGGTCGGACGGTCGAGCCAGAGGCGCAGCGCGGCCTTCCCGGCGGGCGTGATCGCGTACAGGCGCTTGTTGGGACGGCCCTGCTGGACGGTGACCCTGGAGGTCACGAGGCCGAGCCGCTCGATGCGCTTGAGCTCGGCGTAGATCTGGCTGCGCTTGGCATTCCAGAAAAACACCACGGATCGCGTGAAGCGCTTGAGGATCTCGTAGCCGGTGAGCGGGCGGCGGGCGAGGAGGCCGAGCAGCGCGCAGTGCAGCGTGATGGAGGCGGTGGCTGGCGGCATGAATATGCTCCTCTGCCGGAATATGAAAGCTCAGGGGGATGTTCGCAATGAGACGAGAGGCTTATTTGCGTGAGTCGCATGACCCATGACCGGCCGTCGCGGGGCGGTCATGGTCAGGGGCGGGTGAAGCGGAGGACTCTAGGCCGTGCGGGGCCGGAAATGCGGAGCGAATCGCAGGCCCGTCGCGTCGGAGTCGAGAACGCCGTGGTCCACGAACCGGCTCGCCTGGCCGGCGGTGACCCCCTCGCGCCAGCCCGGCAGATCGAGCGCAGGAACTCAGATGCCCATCGCCTCGATCCCGAACGCAGGCGCTGCCCGGAGCATGTGCCTATCGTTGGTGTAGACGCGCCGCAGCCCGTGCTCGCGGGCGCAAGCGAGATGCAATGCGTCCGCCGAGCGGATCGTGATCCGTTTGCTCAGTGTCCGCAGAGATTCCGCGGCATCCGCGATCAAGCGATCCGTGACCGAAAGCCACGTCCATAGACCGGCCGTGCAATCGTCGGCAAACTGTGCCAAGACTTCGTGGAACTCGCGCTCCGAGAAAGCGCCTTCGCGCCACTTGCGGTGGAACACACCCGCCACCTCGATCCGGCCGAGCGCGCAGCAATGCACGCGTGCGAGCGTTTCGGCCAGACGCCGGACAGCATCGCTTTCCGGCTCGTCGACGTAGAACTTGGCGATGTACGCGGAGTCGAAGTAGCTCACGCGCGGTCCCGGTCTTCGGAGACCGATTGCGTGCTGTCCGTGCCCCCCTTGAGCGAGCCGAGCATGCGCGTGTAGCCTCGGCGCAGCTTGCGCGCCGCGAAGGGATTGACCGCTACGTTTGCCTCAACCGGCACGATTCGAGCGACTGGCTTCCCGCGGTCGGTCACGGTGATGGTGCCGAGCTTTTCGCTGCGCCTGACCCACTCGCCGGTCTTCTCGTGCAACTCGCGAATCGAGATTGATTTCATGTGTCACATTGTGTCACATCCGCGACCTGCAAGCAAGCGGCCTTCTTCGCATCCTGACGCCGTGCTTC
>JACPCX010000210.1:0-5321 GCA_016184305.1 Candidatus Rokuibacteriota bacterium
CGTGGTGACCCACGCCGAACTGCAGATACGCACCGTAGTCGTCGATGACCGTCATGCGCAGGCTCAGCATGGTGCCGTCTTTCTTCAGCGCCAGCTCCAAGTCGTAGATGCGGTCCGACCCATGGTTGTCGCAGTTCATGATGTTATCGATCCGGTCCTCGACGTACTTGACTGGGCGAGCGCAGGCGCGGGCCAGGGTGGCGGCGAGAATCGGGACCTTGTGCGTGAACAGCTTGCTGCCGAAGCTGCCGCCCGCGATGGCCGGGATGATGTTGAGTTTATGCGCCGGCACCTTGAGCGACATGGCCATCAGCCAGCCGACGTAGTTGTACATCGACGTGTTGGCGTAGATGGTGAACTTGCCGGTCGCGTCGTCGTAGGACGCCAGCGCGCCGACCGTCTCCATCGGCTGAGCACCCGAGCGGGGCCATCGCAGCTTGCGCCGCACCACCACATCGGCTTTGGCGAAATCCTCATCGACCGGCCCAAAGGTCAGCGTGCGCTGAAGGGCAATGTTGTTCGGCCCGCGCTCCGGATGGAGCACCGCATCGCCGGTCGAACGAATGGCCTCCTCGGGGTCGGTGACCACCGGCAGCGGCTCGTACTCGACCTCGATCAGGTCAGCGGCGTCCTCGGCAATGTAACGGCTCTCGGCGACCACTGCCGCCACTGCCTCGCCGACGTGGCGCACCCGGTCCACGGCGATGCAGTATTGCGTCACCGGCGGGCTGGCGAAGCAGGGCAGCGGCCCGGTCTGTTGGACCGCCTCGGCGCCGGTCATGACCAGAATCACGCCAGGAACCGCCTTGGCCTTGCTCGTGTCGATGCTCCTGATCCTGGCATGAGCGTGGGGGCTGCGCAGCGCCGCCGCGTAGGTCATGTTGGGCACGGCGATGTCGTCGACATACTGTCCTCGCCCGGTCAGCAGGCGCGGGTCCTCGACACGCTTCATGCTCTGTCCGATCCAGCGATACCCGGTCTGTTGAGTCGTCATCACACGCCTCCCCGCATGAGCGTCGCTGCGTACTCGACCGAGTCCACAATGGTCTGGTAGCCGGTGCAGCGACACAGGTTGCTCGAGATCGCTTCGCGGATTTCATCGCGGCTGGGGGTCGGGTTGTGGTTGAGAAGCTCGAGAGCGGTCACGAGCATGGCCGGGGTGCAGAAGCCGCACTGCAAGCCGTGCTTCTCCCAAAACGCCTGCTGCAAGGGATGCATCTTGCTCGGCGTGCCCACGCCCTCGACGGTCGTGATGCTCGCACCATCAGCCTGCACGGCGAACATCAGGCAGGAGCGGGCGGTCTGGCCGTTGACCAGCACGGTGCACATGCCGCACACGCCATGCTCGCAGCCCACGTGGGTCCCGGGCAGTCCAAGGTCCTGGCGGATGAAGTCGCACAGCAGGCGTCGTGGCTCGACCAAGCGCTCGTACCGGAGGCCGTTGACGGTCACGGTGACTTTTTCTTGCTCCATGGCGTTACGCGCTCCTCTTCCCACAGCGGGCCAGCGCCTGCGCGAGCGCGCGGCGTGTGAGGGTATTCACGAGATCGCGGCGATAGGCCGCTGTCGCATGAAAGTCCGAATGGGGATCGACACGCTGACTGGCGATGCTCGCCGCCTCGCGGAACGCAGCCTCGTCGGCGTGGCGCCCGACCAGTGCCCGCTCCGCCTCGGGGACGCGCTGCGCCCGACCGGCGACGCCGTTGTACACCAGCCGGGCGGCCTGGCACGCGCCGTCTTTCACCTGTAATGTGGCCGCCACGCCGACCAGGGCATAGTCGCCCTTGCGCGGGCTGACCTCCATGAACGACCAGCCCTGTCCCGCTGGCCGCCACGGCGGCACGCGCACCTCGGTCAGGAGCTCGTCGGGCCGGAGCGCGGTGGTCAGATGGCCGACGAAGAAGTCGGCGGCGGGGATGGTTCGCTGGCCGTTCGCGCTTCGCAACACGAACGTCGCATCGGTGGCCACGGCTACCGCGGGCAGCTCGGAGGTGGGATCGGCGTGAGCCAGATTGCCGCCGACGGTGCCCCGGTTCCGGATGGGTCGATGGGCGATATGCTGAATGGCCTCGGTCATGAGCGGGCAGTGTTGGAGCACGAGCGGCGATGTCTCCGCCGCCGATTGCCGGGTCAAGGCGCCAATGGCCAACGTGCCGTTGTCCTGGCGAATGTAATCCAACGCGGCCACACGATTGATGTCGACCAGGCACCGCGGCTTGAGTAGCCTCAAATTCATCATGGCGATCAGACTCTGGCCACCGGCCAGAACCTTCGCTTCGTCGCCTTGCTGCGCCAGAGCAAACAAGGCCTCCTCAACCGTCATGGGTCGCACATACGAAAACGGCGCTCAGGGTGGTCAGCGTATTGGTCCGGGATTTCCGATATGGACCGATCGCTCCCCCCCGGTGACGGCGTTCACCGAGCCGCCCATCCCGTCGGCCAACTCGTCAACAGCAGTCATCCTGGTGAGCCCTGTGGTCGGTGTGGCCCGGTGCCCCCGAGTGTGGTCACTCCGACCGTATCGTTCAACGACACCGCCACCGCGTCCCCCTCTCGCTGCTCATTCCGCCCGCTCCCTGCGTGAGACGCCGGCCCAGGTCGGCGCATCGTCAGGACACAGGCCCTCTCTGCGCTGTCGGTCCCGCGCGAGCTGGGCGGCGGGCCCCCTGGCGAACCCCGCGCTCCCGCCGGCACCCGGCGGGTGAGGGACAGCACCACGCCTCCGGCTCTCGATCGCCCTCTGGCTGCCACGGATCCTGCTCCGGCCGGGACGCCCAGTCAAGGACCGACCGTGACCGCCCCGCTGACGCGCCCCGTGTTCGACTTCGACATCGTCGCCTGTCCCCGCTGCGGCGCCCGGCTGCGCGTCATCGCCACCGTCCAGGACCCCCTCGTCGTACCGGCCATCCTCGCCTACCTGGCCCGCTCCGGCGCCCCCGCGCCCCCCGGCCCCGCCGCCCCACCCCTCTGCCCGCTTCTTGACCGCGCGCCCGCTCCCCTGCCGGATGGCTCGGAGCCCGCGCCCGATCACGATGCCCACGCTCGCCTTCGCCGCCCCCGAACGGGCCCTCCAGCCTCGAGCAGGATGCTGAAAAACCAGCAGGCTGCTCAAAAAGGCTCAGATGCGAGGCGGCGCCCGACGGCCGCACGCGAGGCGTACTTCCTGTACGTTGAGCGTGCGGCCGAGGGCGCCAACGAAGCAGATGGGCCTTTTTCAGTTAATCGCTCCCATGCGCGCAGGCGGGCTCGGACGTCAGCGATGCGCTTGCCCAGCGTGAGGAGCACGCGGCGGCCGGGGCGGATCCAGTCGAGGACGAGGGCAGAAGAACCCCGAGTCCGAGGTCTGCGCAATCGGGTGGAGCCAATCCGGTAAGTCCCCGGGCTCCCCCTCCGCCGCGACTACGTCGTGGCGAGGAAGCCGCCGAGCGCGGCGGCGAAGGCCTTCGGTTCGTCCAGCACCAGGTGGTGGTGGGCGCCGGCGATCTCCACCACCCGCGCCATGGGGATGCGCGCGGCCATCTCCTGCGCCATGACCGGAGGCAGGATGGGCGAGTGCTCCCCGCGCACCAGCAGAGTCGGCGCGGTGATGCGCGGCAACAGCGGCCAGGCGTCCGCGGGCCGCCGGGTGCCGTTGCATGCCGGGTCGAACCGGTACATGAACTGGCCCTCGCGCTCGGCAATCCCCTGCCGGCCCAGGTGGTCGAGCAGCGCCGGATCGGCCGTGGTCTCGGGCGGCAGGAGCCTGAAGCTCAGGAGCGCCGATTCCAGGCTCTCGTGGCGACGGGGGCCCCGGTGGCCGCGGCGGTGCATGGAGTGCAGGCGGTCGGAGGGAATGGCGGGGCGGCTGTCCACGACGCAGAGGGCCGAGAGCCGGGCCGGATGCCAGGCGGCGAAAGCCATGGCGTTGTGGCCGCCCATGGAGTGTCCGACGAGCGCCATCCGCTCCCAGCCGAGCGCCTCCATCACCCCCAGCAGATCCGAGGCGAAGTCCTCCGTGGCATAGGCGGGCCCTCCCGACCACTCGCTCTCCCCGTGGCCGCGCTGGTCGAGGGAGAGGATGTGGTGGCGGCCCTGGAAGGCCGGCACCACGGCATCGAACCAGTGCGCATGAGCCGAGCCGCCGTGGAGGAAGCAGAGGGCCGGTCGCCCGGGGGCCGGCCACTCGAGCCCGCGGAGGGTGAGCCCGTTCACCGTGAATGCCCGGCGCACGGCACCGTCACAAGAGTAGGGGCCGTCAGAAGAGCTGGAAGATCTGGTCGTCATGCTCCGCATTGTAGCCCGGGCACCGGCGGCGGCCGCTCCGTGTTTCATGAACACGATGGGTGTGAAGAAATTCCTTTCGCCGGATCGCGGCGCGGGCGTACGCTCGTGCGTACCGACGATGCTGTCCTCTTCGCCCGAGCGCCCGCGTCCACGATTGGCACTGTGTGGCGCCGTGGCCGTCGGGACCTTCGCCGCCGCGAGCCTCGCCGGCTACCTCCTCTTCTCCGCCCCGACGCTGCTCCAGGCGGGCCAGCTGGATCAGCCGCCGTCCGGCTCCGCCCCGGCGAAGGCGAAGGCACAGGCCGCAGCGCCGGCGCCGGCCCCCGCCCCTTCCGTGATCCTCGCGGGGCGGGTGGTGGCGTCGGGCGGCGGGACGCCGCTGCGCGGGGCCACCGTCAGGGCGGGCGACCTCGAGACGCGCACCGACGAGGAGGGACGCTTCTCCCTCGGGCCGCTCGCGACCGGCCATACCGTCCTCGTCAAGCTCCCGGGCTACGAGCGCCGGCGGCTCGTCCTCGAGGGCGCCGAGCTCACGGTGCAGCTCAAGCCGCAGGTGGTGAAGGCCGCCTACCTCACCTACTACGGGGTCGGCGACAGGGGGATCCGCGAGCGCGTCGTGGAGCTGACGAACCGGACGGAGCTGAACGGGGTCGTCATCGACGTCAAGGGCGACCGCGGGCTCATCCCCTACCGGACCGGCGTCGCCGCGGCGCTGGAGGCGGGGGCCCAGGGGCCGGTGATCATCAAGGACTTCGATGGCCTGCTGGCCGACCTCAAGGGGCGCGGCATCTACACCATCGCCCGCATCGTGGCCTTCAAGGACAATGTCCTCGCCGCCCACCGCCGCGACCTCGCCGTCATCGACACGCGCACCGGCAAGCCGTGGATCGACAACGAGAAGCTCGCCTGGGTGGACCCGACGCGCGAGGAGGTCTGGGACTACCTGATCGCGATCGCCAGGGAAGCGGCAGCCAAGGGCTTCGACGAGATCCAGTTCGACTACGTGCGCTTCCCCACCGACGGACGGCTCTCCGCCGCCCGCTACTCGAAGCCCAACA
>JACPCX010000028.1:0-19589 GCA_016184305.1 Candidatus Rokuibacteriota bacterium
TCTCCTGCATGAAGGAGACGTTGAAGCGCCAGAAGTCGATGAGCTCGCAGGCCGCGTCGATCTCGGCCTGGTACGCGGTCTTGGACTGCCCCAGCATGGAGGCGGCGTTCAGCACCTGGCGCCAGGGCCCGGCCAGGAGATCCGCCGCTCTCAGGAACACCGCCGCGCGCTGCTCCCAGGGCAGGCGGGACCAGGGGCCATGGGCCTCGCGCGCGGCCTCGATGGCGCGCGTGACCTCGCCGGCGCCCGCCTTGTGCCAGCAGCCGAGGACGTGGTGATGGCTGTGGGGCATGACGGTGTCGGCCTTGTGGCCGGTCCCGACGCTTCGGCCGCCAATGCGCGGGGTGATCTCGACGATCTCCTTCGACATCCGCTCGATCTGGGCTCTCAGCGCGCGCCGCTCGGGGGTGCCGGGAGCATAGGAGAGAACGGGCTCGTTCCGGGGGCTGGGGACGCTCACGAGTGCATTGGCCATGGCTGCCGCCTCCTCCAGATCGACGGTTGCACCGGATGGTCTGCCACGCTGCTCCGACCGGGCGAGGGCGCGGGATCGGGCGCCCTCCCGCCCCGGCACCCGCCAGTGTAACTCGAATCCGCTCGCCAGTATGCTCCCAGCCGAGGAGATCGAGGCCCTGGTCGAGCGCTTCGGCGAAGCGGCGGCGCGGGCGAAGGCCGCGGGCTTCGACGCAGAAATAATAATGAGCGCTTGGGAATCCTCGCCGGGCATGAGACACTCTCAACAGTCAGGTAGCGACTCCGAGAGTCCGAACGGCGGTATCCCCGGCAATCCCCACCGTTCCCGCATCTTCACGCCGGACGTTTCCACGGCGCGACGTCCCTGCTGCTGCAGGTTCTCGCCTCGACAAGGACACCCCCTTCATGCCCTTCACCACCCTTGGTTTGCACCCCGACCTGCTGCGCGGCGTCGCCGCGCTCGGGTTCACGCGTCCCACGCCCATCCAGGCCGACGCGATCCCCCCTGGGCTGGCTGGACGCGACGTGCTCGCCAGCGCCATGACGGGCAGCGGCAAGACCGCCGCCTTCGTCCTGCCCATCGCCCAGCGGCTGATGGACAAGCCGCGCGGGACCACCCGCGCCCTCATCCTGACTCCCACCCGCGAGCTGGCCGCCCAGATCGAAGAGGACCTGAAGCAGCTGGCGCGCTTCACGCCCGTCCGGGGCGCCTCGGTGTTCGGCGGCGTGGCCATGGGGCCGCAGGAGCAGGCCTTCCGTCGCGGCGTGGACGTGCTCGTGGCCACGCCCGGCCGCCTGCTCGACCACTTCCAGTACCCGTACGCGCGTCTGCCGCATCTGGAGATCCTCGTCCTCGACGAGGCCGATCGGATGCTCGACATGGGCTTTCTCCCCGACATCCGCCGGGTCCTCAAGCACGTGCCGGCGAAGCGCCAGACGCTCTTCTTCTCGGCGACCATGCCGCAGGAGATCGGCCAGCTGGCGCGCGAGATGCTGTCGGCCCCGGCCCTCATCAACCAGGAGCGCAAGGCGGCGCCGGCCGTGGGGATCACCCATGCGGTGTATCCCGTGGCCCGCGAGCTCAAGTCCGCCCTGCTCCTCACGCTGCTCAAGGACGAGGCCATGCGGAGCGTGCTCGTCTTCACGCGCACCAAGCACCGGGCCAATCGCCTGGCCGAGTCCCTCGCGCGGCAGGGCGTGACCGTCGACAAGATCCACGGCAATCGCACCCAGGCCCAGCGCACGCATGCCCTCGCGGGCTTCAAGAACGGAAAGCACCAGGTGCTGGTGGCGACCGACATCGCCGCGCGCGGCATCGACATCGACGAGCTGAGCCACGTGGTGAACTTCGACGTACCGGCGGTGCCTGACGACTACATCCACCGGTCGGGCCGCACGGCCCGCGCCGAGGCCACGGGCGATGCCTTCACCTTCGTCTCGCCGGACGAGGAAGGCGACTTCCGCGCCATCGAGCGGGCTCTCGGCAAGCCGATCCCGCGCGTGACCGTGCCCGGGTTCGACTACGCGGCCCGGACGACCGAGCGGCTGGAGATCCCGCTGGCCGAGCGCATTGCCGCCATCCGCGCGCGGAAGGCGCAGGAGCGAGGCCGCGCCAGGGACAACGCCGCGCGGCGCAGCCAGCATCAGACTGCCGCCGGGGTACAGCAGCGTCGAAACAACTTCACCCGCCACCCGTGACGGGCGGGCTCCACTCGTAGCGGGCGGGAGCGCGTCGCGGCGCAGGAGGAGACGTAGTACGATCAGGGTCAGCATGCACCCGGTGCTCCTGGCCCTGATCGCGTTCCTCGCGGGGCTCTGCCTCTCCGCGGCGCCGGCGCGCGCGCAGGACCTGCCGTTCAGGCTTCCGCCGGGCTTCAGGATCGAGGTCTTCGCCGGCGGGCTCGGTTCCCCGCGCTTCATGGCCGTGGATCCGGCCGGTACGCTCCTCGTCTCCATCCCGGGACAGGGGCGCGTCGTGGCGTTGCCCGACCGTGACGGAGACGGCCGCGCCGACGCCGTCGTCACCGTCGCCGAGAGGCTCGACCGCCCCCACGGTCTGGCCTTCAGGGACGGCGCGCTCCATGTCGCCGAGACGGGGCGCGTCCTCCGCTTCCGCTACGATCCGGCCGCGCTCAAGGCGGCGGAGCCCGTCGTGGTGGTGGCGAATCTGCCTCCGGGCGGCGTCCACTGGACGCGCACCATCGCCTTCGGACCGGACGGCCGGCTCTCCGTCTCGGTGGGCTCCTCGTGCAATGTCTGCCGCGAGCAGGACCCGCGGCGGGCCGCCATCATCCGCTACGAGGCCGACGGCTCGGGGGAGAGGATCCTCGCCACCGGCATCAGGAACGCGGTGGGCATCGCCTTCCATCCGGGAACGGGCCGCCTCTGGGCGACGGTCAACGAGCGCGACTGGCGCGGCGACGACCTGCCGCCCGACTACATCACGGAGGTGAAGGAAGGCGGCTTCTACGGCTGGCCTGACTGCTTCGTCGCCGGAGGCCGGCCCGTTCCCGACGATCGCTCGGCGGGAAGCGGGGGGTGCCCGCCGATGGCGATGCCCACCATCGAGATCCCGGCCCACTCGGCGCCCCTGGGGCTGGCCTTCTACACCGGCCGGCTATTCCCGCCCGAGTACCGCGGCAGCCTCTTCGTCGCCTATCAGGGCTCGTGGAACCGATCGGTGCCCACCGGTTACAAGGTGGTCCGAGTGCCGTTCCAGAACGGCAACCCCGGCGGCGTGGAGGACTTCGCGACGGGCTGGCTCGCCGACGGGCGCGTCCACGGCCGCCCCATCGACCTGGCGATGGGCGCCGACGGCGCGCTCTACCTCACCGACCAGAGCGCCGCGCGCGTCTACCGGATCAGCTACCGCCCCTGAGCCCCCCTCGGGGCCCACCTTCACGGCCATCTTCCCGACGTTCTCGCTCGAGAAGAGGCCGACGAAGGCGCGCTGCACCGCGCATCCCGCCCTCCTCCCGCCGCTCCTCCCCAACCCGCGGGCCCTCATCCAGCGCGCTCCAGCTGGTCGTCGCTGAGCTGGCATCGTCTCCTCCCGCTCGCCTCGAAGCCACGCTTGACGGCTGATGCCGCCCATGGTAGATATTTATGCTACAACATGAATACATATTCTATCGGACGGGCCCGACGACGGCGGGCCGAGATCCTCAAGCTGGTCCAGAAGCAGGCCGTGCGCTCGCAGGAGGAGCTCCAGCAGCTCCTCCGCCGGCGAGGCTTCACGGTGGCCCAGCCGACTCTCTCCCGCGACCTCAAAGACCTGGGTCTGGCCCGGACCCCGACGGGCTACACCGCCCCGCCGGAGCCGTCCCCTTTCGTGCCCGCCGCGCGCCGGGAAGAAGCACTCCACCGCGTTCTGAGGCTCTCCGTCCTGGCCGTGGAGGCGGCGGGGGCGCTCGTCGTGGTCAAGACGCCGCCGGGGGAGGCGCACCCGGTGGCCCGTGCCCTCGACGAGGCTGCCCCGCCCGGCGTCGTCGGGACCATCGCCGGGGACGACACGGTCTTCGTCGCCACGCCCAACCCGGCAGCCGCGCTCCGCGTGGAGCGCCGGCTATTCGCCCCGCTGACCGCGGCGCGCCTGGACCGGCGCACCCAGGCCTGACCGATCCGATTCCACGAGGAGTCCGATCCGATGTTCCACGAATGTCGCCACGGAGACCTCTCGATCACCACCGACGCGTCGCGGCTCGACCTCGACGTGATCCACGGGTTCCTGTCCCGATCCTACTGGGCCGCCGGGATCCCGCGCGAGGTCATGGCCCGCGCGATCCGCCATTCGATCTGCTTCGGAGCCTTCGATGGCGAGCGCCAGGTGGGCTTCGCCCGCGTCATCTCCGACGTCGCGACCTTCGCCTACGTCAGCGACGTCTTCGTTGTCGAGTCGTATCGGGGGCGGGGCGTGGGCAAGCAGGTGATGGCGGCCATCATGTCGCACCCGGATCTCCAGGGCCTCCGGCGCTGGACCCTGTTCACTCGTGATGCCCACGGCCTCTACCGGCAGTACGGATTCGGCGAGGCGCGCTATCCGGACCGACTCATGGAGATGCTGGCCGACCCGTACACGGCGGCGCCGGCTCCACAACGCGGGGGACCCGCTGCATGAACGACGACGTGCGGCGGGTCATGAACGTGGTCGATCGCCCCCCGGCCGTCATGGCCGAAGGACAGGGGTCCTGGCTGTGGGACCGCGACGGGAAGAAATACCTCGACTTCGTGCAGGGCTGGGCCGCGCCTCGCTCGCGCGCCGCGCGATCGGGGTCAGCCCTCCTCCGGCGCCAGGCGGACCAGCATCTTGCCGAGGTTCTCTCCCTTGAAGAGGCCGAGGAAGGCACGCGGGGCGTTCTCGATCCCCTCGACGATGGTCTCCTGGTGCTTGAGCCGCCCGGCCTTGAGCCAGCCACCCGCCTCGCGCAGGAACTCGGGGTAGCGGTCGAAGTGGTCGCCGATGATGAAGCCCTGCATGAGGACGCGGTTGCCGACCATGGAGAAGAGATAGCGCGGCCCGGGCTCGGGCGTCTCCTGGTTGTATTGCGAGATCATCCCGCAGAGCGGGATGCGGGCGAAGGGGTTGAGGCAGCGCAGCACCGCATCGAGGACGGCCCCGCCCACGTTCTCGAAGTAGACGTCCACGCCATCGGGGCAGGCCTGGCGGAGCGCCTCGTGGAGGTCGCCCGCCTTCCGGTAATTGATGGCCGCGTCGAAGCCGAGGTCGCGCGTGAGGTGGGCGCACTTGTCGTCGGTGCCCGCCGTGCCCACCACGCGGCAGCCCAGGATCTTCCCCATCTGCCCCACGAGCGAGCCCGTGGCCCCGGCCGCCCCCGAGACCACCAGGGTCTCTCCGGCCTTGGGCCGGCCGATCTCCCTGAGCCCGTACCAGCCCGTGAAGCCCGGGATGCCCAGCACGCCGAGATAGGCCGGGAGAGGCGCCAGCGTGAGATCGACCCGGTTCAGCCCTTCGCCCTGGGAGACGAAGTACTCGCGCCAGCCGAGCATGCTGGCGACGTAATCGCCGGCGGCGAGCTTGGGGTTGTTGGAGCGAACGATCCGGCCCACGGCGCGGCCGTCGCAGGGCTGGCCCACCGTCCACGGGGGCGCGTAGGACTTGCGATCCCGCATCCGGCTACGCATGTAGGGATCCACGGACATGTAGATGTTGCGGACGAGGACCTCGCCCGCGCCCGGCTCGGGCATCGCCGTCTCCTCCAGCCTGAAGCTCGCGAGCGTGGGCATGTCCGTCGGGCGGGCGGCGAGCACGATCTGGCGGTTCACGGTCTTCGTCATGAAGGTCTCCTCCTCGTGGAGTGAAGCGGCCCCGCGGCGCGGGGAGGGCCCCGGGCGCGCGTCCAGAGTACAATACATCGGCCTCGACCACCCGAACGCGGAGGTATCGCAGTTGCCATCACCCTCGGCCATCGGCCGCTCCCTGCGCCGTCTCGACGGCGGCGAGAAGGTCTCCGGCCTCACCCGCTTCGCCGCGGACCTGCGGCTTCCCGGCATGCTCCACTGCCGCCTCGTCCTGAGCCCTCACGCGCATGCGCGCATCGTGAGGATCGACGGCAAGGCCGCCGCCGCGCTGCCCGGCGTGATCGGCGTCTTCGGCGGCCGCGACTTGCCGCTCCGCGATCAGGACCCGACGGATCGCAACCGCTGCCCGCTGGCGCTCGAGCGGGCGCTCTTCGCCGGCCACCCGGTGGCGGCCGTGGTGGCGGAGTCCGAGGCCCTCGCCGAGGATGCGGCGGCGCTGGTCACCGCGGAGTATGAGGAATTGCCGGCGGCCATCGATCCCGAGGAGGCCATGCGCCCCGAGGCGCCGCGGGTCCGCGAGCCCGGCGAGGGCGGAAGCGGCGAGGAGGCGCTCGCCATGCACGGAGCCGGCGGGGAACGTCAGTCAGCTTCGCCAACGGCTCCGAATGTGGTGAGCACGGTCCACTACTCGCGCGGGGACGTGGCCCGCGGGCTCGCCGACGCGGAGGTGGTCGTGGAGCGCCGCTACCGCACCCCCATGGTCCACCAGGGCTATCTCGAGCCGCGCGCGGCGCTGGCCTCCGTGGACGCCATGGGCCAGCTCTGCGTGTGGACCAGCACCCAGGCCCTCTTCCACACGCGCTCCGAGGTGGCCGAGGCGCTGGGGCTCCCCGAGCATCGCGTGCGGGTGGTCGCCACGCCGCTGGGCGGCGGCTTCGGCGGCAAGTTCGTCCTCCTCGAGCCCCTGGCCGCCGCGCTGGCAGTGGCCCTCAGGCGTCCGGTCGCGGTGGTCCTCACGCGCACCGAGGAGTTCCTCGCCACGACGCCCGCGCCCCAGAGCGTGATCGAGGTGACGACGGGCGCGGGCCGCGACGGCATGCTCACCGCGCTCCGCGCGGTTGTGATCTTCGACGCGGGCGCCTTCGCCGGGGCCCCGGTGAGCATCGCCTGCCTGATGCTCGGCGGCTACTACCGCGTGCCGCATCTCGACATCCGCGGCTACGAGGTCCTGACCCACAAGCCAGGCAACGGCGCCTACCGCGCGCCGGGCGCCGTCCAGGCCACCTTCGCCATCGAGTCGCAGATGGACGAGGTGGCGCGCGCCATCGGCATGGACCCGCTGGAGCTTCGCCTCCTGAACGCCGTGCGGGAGGGCGATGCCATGCCCAACGGGAGACCGTGGCCCCGGATCGGCCTGCGCGAGTGCCTGCTGAGGCTCAAGGAGGTGCGCGCGGGCCGCGGCACCGAGAGCCCTCCCGGCGGTGGGCGAGGGCGCCGCGGCACGGGCATCGCCGTGGGCGGCTGGATGGGCGGCGTCGAGCCGGCCAGCGCCGTCTGCCGGCTGGACCGAGACGGTACGCTCACGATCGTGGTGGGCACGGTGGACATGAGCGGGACCAGCACGACGTTCGCCCAGATCGCGGCCGAGGCCGCCGGCGTCCCCGTGGAGGACGTGGCCGTGATCAACGCCGACACGGAAGCCGCCCCCTATGCCGGCGCCAGCGGCGGCAGCAAGATCACCTACACCGTGGGGGCCGCGGTGGAGCGCGCCGCCCGCGAGGCACGGCGACAGATCCTGGCCATCGCCGCGGCGCACCTCGAGGCGGCCGTGGAGGACCTCGAGATGGTGGACCGCCGGGTGCGGGTGCGCGGCGTGCCGGACCGCGGCGTCGCGATCGCGGAGCTGGCGAAGCTGTCCATGCAGTTCGGCGCGCGCTACGAGCCCGTGCTGGGCCGCGGCTCGACCGCGACCATCGCCCGGGCGCCGGCCTTCGCCGCGCATCTGGCGGAGGTCGAGGTGGACGCGGAGACCGGTCACGCGCGTGTGACTCGTCACCTGGTGGTCCAGGACGTGGGGCGCGCCCTCAACCCGGCAGCCATCGAAGGGCAGATCCAGGGCGCGGTGGCGCAGGGGGTGGGCTGGGCGCTGCTGGAGCGGATGGTGTACGACGGCGAGGGGCAGCTTTTGACGGCGACCCTGATGGACTATGCCCTGCCCCAGAGCGACCAGGTCCCGCCCGTGGAGATCGCGCTGGTGGAGGTGCCGTCCGAGGCCGGGCCCTTCGGCGCCAAGGGCGTGGGCGAGCCGCCCGTCATCGCCGCACCCGCCGCCATCGCCAACGCCATCGCGGATGCGACCGGATGCCGGCTCACCGAGCTGCCGATCACGAGCGAGAGGCTCTACCGGGCGCTGGCGGCGGCTGAGCCCGGGCGCAACCGCCCGGCCGGCGCTAGCGCCCCTTGAAGACGGCCTCGCGCTTCTCCACGAAGGCGCGTACGGCTTCCTTGTGGTCCTCCGTCATCCCGCATCGCGTGTGGTGCCAGGCCTCGAGATCGAGCATGTCCGTGAGCGTCCCGGTCTCGGCGGCGTTGAAGTTGCGCTTCATGTAGCGGTAGGTGACGGACGGGCCCCTGGCCAGCCGCGTCGCCAGCGCCAGCGTCTGCTCCTCGAGCTGGCTGTCGGAGACCACGCGGTTGACGAGCCCGAGAGCCAGCGCCTGCTGGGCATCGAGGACATCGGCAGTGAAGTACAGCTCCCGCGCCTTGGCCGTCCCCACGAGCTGGGTCAGGAAGAAGCTGCCGCCGAAGTCGCCCGAATAGCCCACCCGCGCGAAGGCCGTGGCGAAGCGCGCGGTATCGGACGCGACGCGCATGTCGCAGGCCAGCGCCAGGGACAGCCCGGCCCCCGCCGCCGCCCCGCGCACCATGGCGATGGTGGGCTTGGGCATCTCGTGGAGCCAGCGGGAGACCTCCATTCGCGCCCTGAGCGCCTGCGCCTTGTCCTCGAACCCCATCTCCCCGGACTCGGCTCCCTCGGCCATGGCCTTGACGTCCCCGCCAGAGCAGAAACCGCGGCCGGCGCCGGTGAGGATGACGACACCAACCGCGGGGTCCTCGGCGAGCCGGGGCAAGACCTCGAGCATCGCATCGAGCATGCCGCGCGACATGGCATTGAGCCGGTCGGGGCGATTGAGGGTGAGCACGGCCACACGGTCCTTGACGGTCTCGAGCAGATCCTGGCTCATCGCGGTCCCTCCGGGGGTGGGTCCTGGTGGAAGCAGCGCCTCAGATGCCAGGATGATCGCCGGGCCAGAGCGGCGGCGCAAGAACAAAGGGGGCAGGTGTGAACAGGACCGGCAGGGCTTCGCGAAAGCCCCGTCGGGCTAGTCGCGGACGAAGGGCGCGGTCTCTTCCACGGGAACCATGACGGCCCCCACGGCGCTCATGGTCTCATCGTTGTCCGGGCGCCAGCGCCGGTGGGACTGGCGCCGGTCCAGGTCGGCCGCCAGGTCAGCCCGCCGCCGATCCCCATCCCTGCGGTCCAGCGTGACGAGGACTTCAGGCTCATCGGCGAAGTGGCGGCTCAGGTAGTCGCGGAGCTCGGGCTTCTTGCGCGATACGACGAAGAGGAACCGGGCCATATCCTCCCCCATCTGCCAACCGCGGTTCATCGCGCCGGCGCTCCACACACTGTCGGATGGTGTCGTCATTCCCGGCTCCCTTGCAAGGTCAGCATAGCAAGTTCCCTGCCGAGAACCATAATTTAACGTTTCCGGAGGGATCACTGCGCGCCGCCGGCCCCTGTGGAGGAAACCGTAAACTTTCTTGACGCGGCACGGGCCCCGGGGGGGGTCTCCCGGCGCCCTGGCAGGGAGTGAGCCGGCGGGCCCAGCAGGTTGCTGAAAAACCCGCAGGCTGCTCAAAAAGGTCCAGATGCGAGGCGGCGCCCGACGGCCGCACGCGAGGCGTACTCCGCTTGGCGAGCCTGCTTGCGCATGAGCACCTGGTAGAGCCCGATGGAGCTGCCCTCGAAGGCCGCCGACGAGCATGTGAGGTACAGCCGCCACGTCCGGTAGATGCGCTCGCCCACGAGCGCCCGGGCCTCGTCGGCCCGCGCCTCCAGGCGCTCGACCCAGTGGCGACAGGTCCGCGCGTAGTGCAGTCTCAACCCCTCCACGTCAAGGATCTCCCACCGGGCGCGCTCCATCTCCGTGAGCGTCTCGGTGAGGCCCGCCAGGTCTCCGTTGGGAAAGACGTAGCGGTAGAGAAAGTCGGTGTGGCTGGTCCGCTTCCAGTGGAACTCATGCGTGATGCCGTGGTTGAGATAGAGCCCGCCGTCGGCGAGCATCTCGCGCAACCGGCCGAAGAAGGCCGGGTAGTTCCGGATGCCCACGTGCTCGATCACGCCCACGGCGGCGATCTTGTCGTAGCGCGCCTCCGCGGGCAGGTCGCGGAAGTCGCGGTACTCCACCAGGCATCGCCCCTCGAGCCCCTCGCGCCGGATGCGCTCGGCCGCGTAGTCGGCCTGGGCGCGCGAGAGCGTCACACCGTGGGCGCGCACGCCGTGGTGCTGGGCGGCCCAGATGCTCAGGGCCCCCCACCCGCAGCCGATGTCGAGCAGCGTCTCCCCCGGCCGCAGCCGGAGCTTCCGGCAGACAAGATCGAGCTTGTCCATCTGCGCCTGCTCGATCTTGCCATCCGGATCGCGGTAGTAGGCGCAGGTGTAGACCATGAGTGGATCGAGGAAGAGAGCGTAGAAGTCGTTGGAGACGTCGTAGTGATGGGCGATGGCCCGCGCGTCCTGCTCCTTGCTCCGCGTCCTCATGGCGCCTCCTCTCGCATTCCGAAGACGGTGCCGAACACCAGCCGCCGCCGCATCATGCCCGATCCGAGGATGAGCCGTACCGCCGCGCGCGCGATCGCCTCGGGCAGCCGCGCGAGGCGCTGGCCCACCCAGCCGGGCTCGCCCGGCCCGTAGAGCCGGACGATCTCGCGCGCGTAGCCGTCGAGCCCCGCGCCGCGGCGCAGGAGGCCTGCCGCCGCCTCCGCGGCGAGGCGCCCGCTCCGGATCGCCGGGCCGATCCCCTCGCCCGAGAGGTCGCGCGCGAGCCCCGCCGCATCGCCCACCAGGCAGAACCCCTCCCCGGCGAGGCGACGCGGCGCCCGGCGGCGCACCACGTAGGCGTGCCCCCTGAAGGGCTCGAGCGGGAGATCGGCCGGCAGCCGGCCCGAGGCGCCAAGGGCGCTCACGAGAGCGTCGCGGCGCCGCAGCAGGCTCCCGTTCGACCCGCCGGTGCAGCCGATGCCGATATTGATGACGTCCTGCTTGGGGAAGAACCAGCCGTAGCCGCGAAGATCGGGCTCCACGTACAGCTCGGGCACAGTCCCCAGCGCGGCGAGCCTCTGGTGCCACTCGGGGGTCAGCCGCGTCTCGCTCTCCTGGGCCACGACCACTTCCTCGTCCTCCGAGATCTCGCCGAGGGCGCGCGCCACGGGACAGCGATGCCCGCCGGCACCCATGAGGACCGGCGCCTCGAAGACGCCGCGCTCCGTCTCGACGCGAGCGCCGGCCGGCCCGGCAGCCACGCCGGTGACGCGGATGCCCCAGCGCACGTCCGCGCCGGCCGCGGCCGCCCGCTCGAGCAGGTAGTGGTCAAACTCGCGGCGGATGATCCCGTAGCTGGCGGGCCGCTCCCAGCGCGTCTCGTGCCGCGCCCCTTCGAAGCCCACCGCGCAGGCCGAGAAGGGCTGGATGGTGAGCGGGTACTTCTCCGGTTCGATCTCGAGATCCGCCAGCGCCTGCGGCGTCACCCACCCCGCGCAGAGCTTCACCCGCGGGAAGACGGCGGCGTCCAGCACGAGCGGGCGCAGCCCCGCCGCCGCCAGCCGCCAGGCCGCGGTGCTCCCGCCGGGCCCGCCGCCGACGACGATCACGTCATGCGCCGGCATGGTCACGGCCTGCCCAGCGCGGCCAGGATCCGCAGCCGCTCGGCGAGGGACAGATCGAGCGCCTCGAGCTCGTTGGCCACGTCCATGGCGGCGAAGAGATCCCCCTCGATGTCGATGGCACTGTCCACGTAGGCCTCGGCGAAGTGCGCCGGGGAGGGCTCCCGCATGAGGCTGCGGAAGGCCTCCGGGCTGTGGATCACCACGGTGCAGCGGGGATCGCCCTGGCCCACCCGGACCTCGGTGCCATCCCAGAGGCGGAAACCCAGCGGAGCGGCGAGCCGGCCAAAGACACGCCGGAGGATGCCCGTGGCGGCTCCGGAAGTGGGGCGGGCAGCAAAGCCGACCATGATGGGGGCACCCTCGCGAGTGGGCTAGATGAAGAGCGACACGCTGGCGTCCCCGGCGAAGTCGAGGAAGGTCGTGGCCCCCGCGCACTGGGCGGCCGGGATCAGATCGGCCTGCGTGATCCCCATGACCCCCATGGTGGTGGCGCAGGCGAAGAGCTTGACGTCCGCATCGACGCACAGGTCCAGCATCTCCTGGACCGTGGGCATCTTCGCCTTGGCCATCCACCCCTGCATCATCATGGTGGCCATGGCGGTCATCCCGGGCAGCGTGCCGAGGATGTTGGGCACCTTGAGCGCGGGAATCGCCGGCAGCGGCGGCGGCATGGCCGGGTTGCCGATGGGGCTCACCTGCAGGTGCTTGATCCGCTCCTTGTGCAGGAGGTCGAGCCCGTAGAAGGTGAAGAAGATCCCGGTTTCCCAGCCCATGCTGGCGGCCGTCGTGGCGAGGATCAGCGGCGGGTAGGCCATGTCCAGAGTGCCCTTGGAGGCCACCATCGCCAGTCGCTTCGGTCGGTCACCCATGATCCGTCCTCCTGGAAGTTGCGGGAAGGCTACTTGGTCTTCCGGACGAGGAAGCGAAACACGTCTCCCTGCTGGTCGCGGCTCACGATCTCGTGCCCCGTCTGGCGCCCGAAGGCGTCCATGTCCGGCACCGAGCCCGGGTCCGTGGCGAGCATCTCCACCACCTCTCCCACCTGGATCGCCTTCATGGCCTTGGAGAGCTTGATGATCGGCACGGGACAGAGCAACCCCTTGCAATCCAGCGTTTGCGCGACCTTCACCGCGGTGTTCATCTCGCCGTCCCTTTCTGTCCCCGGCCTATCCTCCGGCGCGGACGACTCCACGGGTACCACGGCCCGACGGACTTCGCAATGGGCCCGCGGCCGTCACGCGCGCGGGCAGAGCCCCGAGGACCCCCAGTCGGGATCGCCCCAGCAGGAGGACAAGCCCACGCCGCCGTGGCCGAAGGTGCGCGCCGGGGGCTCTGCTATACTTCCCCGCGTGTCCGACGCCTCGCTTCCTCTCGCGGGCCTCGTGGTGCTGGATCTCACGCGAGTCCTGGCCGGCCCCTACTGCACCCGGCGCCTCGCCGACCTCGGCGCGTGCGTCATCAAGATCGAGCGCCCGCGTCAGGGCGACGACATGCGCCGCGGGTGGTTGCAGGCGGACCCCCGCTTTGCCACGCCGGCGGCGCGGCGCGAGCACTGGCCGGCGCTGGACCGGATCATCGGCGACTGGATCCGGCGCTTCGCCACCGTGGAGGAGGCGCTCGCGGCACTCACCGCCGCGCGCGTGCCGTGCGCGCCCGTGCTCTCTCCGGCCGAGATCGTCGCCCACCCGCACCTCGCGGAGCGGCAGTTCTTTCCGGCCGTGCCGCATCCGGCCCGCGGACGCGTGCGCGTGACCGCCTCGCCCTTTCACCTCGATCGCAAGCCGGTAGGGCCCGCCGGCCCCGCGCCCTATCGCGTCGGCGAGCACACGCGCGTGGTGCTCCAAGGCCTGCTCGGCTACGCGCCGGCGCGGGTGCAGGCGCTCGCGGCCGGCGGCGTGATCGAGGCGCCGTGACAGGCGTGCTACCCTCTCACACACCCTGCACCAGGCAGCAGCGCCAGGAGGAGCGTGGACCATGGCCCGGATGACCGGCGGCGAAGCCCTCGTCAAGTCCCTCTCGCGTGAAGGCGTCCGGGTGGTGTTCGGCCTCCCGGGCGTGCAGCTCTACGGCGTCCTGGCGGCGTTGCGCGACGAGCCGGGCATCCAGCTGATCTCGACCCGCCACGAGCAGGCGACGTCCTACATGGCCGATGGCTATGCGCGGGCCGGTGGCGATTTCGGCACGGCGCTGGTGGTCCCGGGGCCCGGCCTCCTCAACGCGGCGGCCGGCCTCAGCACGGCGTACGCCGCCTCCTCCCCTGTTCTGATGATCGCTGGCCAGATCCCGAAGGCGAGCATCGGCAAGAACATCGGCCTGCTGCACGAGATCAACGATCAGCTCGCCGCCATCACCCCCGTCACCAAGTGGCGCCGGCGCGTCCTCGAGATCCCCGACATCCCCAGCGCGGTGCGCGAGGCGGTGTCCCAGCTCCGGACCGGGCGGCCGCGGCCGGTGGAGATCGAGATGGCGCCCGAGACCATGGAGGACGAGGGCGAGGTCGAGCTGTGCGAGCCCGCGCGGCCGGTCCGGGCCTGCGCGTCCGCGGCGGACGTGGACCGCGCCGCCGAGATGCTCCTGGCGGCGACGCACCCGGTGATCTACGCCGGCGGCGGCGTCCATCTCTCGGGCGCCCACGAGGCGCTCGCGGCGGTGGCCGAGTATCTCCAGGCGGGGGTCGTCACCTCCGCCGAGGGCAAGGGCGCGCTGAGCGACCACAGCGACCTCTCGCTGGGCGCCGCCTTCTGGCGCGAGTCGCCGCTCCGGGCGCATCTGCACGCCGCCGATGTGGTCCTCGCGGTGGGCAGCCGCCTCGCGGTGGTCTCCTTCTCGCCGGGGCAGCAGATCATCCAGATCGACGCCGATGGGGAAGAGATCGGGCGGAACCACACGAAGACCTTCGGCCTCGTGGGCGACTGCCGCGCCACGCTCGAGGCGCTGCTGGAGCGTCTCCGCGCGGGGGCGCCGCCGCGCGGCTCGCGCAAGGCCGAGCGCGAGGGGCTGCGCGGAGCGATCGCGGCCCTGGCCACCCAGGAGCCGCAGGCCACGATCCTCCAGAGCCTGCGCGCGGGCACACCCGAGGACGCCATCTTCGTCGCGGGCATGACCCAGATCGGCTACTACTCTCGCCCCTTCTGGCCCGTCTACCACCCGCGCACCTATCTCACCTCCTCCTACTCGGGCAACCTGGGCTACGCCTATCCGGTGGCGCTCGGCGCCAAGGTGGCCCGGCCGGACCGGCCCGTGGTCTCGGTGTCGGGGGACGGCGGCTTCCTGTACAACGCCCAGGAGCTGGCGACGGCCATGCGGTACAAGATCAACGTCGTCGCCGTGGTCTTCAACGACAACGCCTATGGCAACGTGGCCCGGGATCTCGACGAGGCCTGGGGCGGGGCCTACGGGGCCGACCTGCACAACCCGGACTTCATGAAGCTCGCCGAGGCCTTCGGCGTTCACGGGATGCGCGCCACGCGGCCCACCGACGTGGGCGGGCTCGTGCGCGAGGCGATCCAGCTGGATCGTCCCGTCCTGATCGAGGTAGCCGTGGGACGCATGCCGCGGCCGGTGTTCTTCACCCCGCGACGCATGCCCACGAAGTACCAGCGCTGACCGCCCGGCTCGTGAGCCCGGCCCGCGCCCTGCCTCTTTACCGCTGGCCCTTCGTCTGCCTCTGCCTCTCGGTCTTCCTCTTCTACCTCTCCTTCAACCTGCTCCTGCCCCTGATCCCCCTCTACGCCCTCGGGCTGGGCCTGGGAGAGGCGCATGTGGGGCTCCTCCAGGGCTTCTTCGCCTTCTCGGCCATGCTCTGGCGGCCACTGGCCGGGCACTGGGCCGACGGCATCGGCCGGCGGCCGCTGGTGGTGCTGGGCCCGGTGATCTTCGCACTCTCCTCCCTCGGCTACTCGGCGGTGGCGGGCGCGGCGAGCCTCCTGGCGCTGCGCTTCTTCCACGGCATCGGCATGGGCTTCGGCCCCACGGCGGGCAGCGTCGTGGTGGCCGACGTCGCGCCGCCCGATCGCCGCGGCGAGGCCATGGCCATCTTCGGCCTCACCACGACCACGGGGCTCGCCATCGGGCCGTATGCCGGCATCGAGATCTCGGAGCGCTGGGGCATCCACGCCGCCTTCGTCACCTCGGCGGCCGTGGCCGCCTCGGCGTTGGCGCTGGCCCTCATGCTCCCCGAGACGCGCCCCGCGGGGCTCCAGCCGCCGGGACGCCTCTCGCTGCGCGGGCTCTTCAGCCGCGGCGCCCTCTACCCGTCGGCGCTCCTGCTGACGCTCTACTTCGGGTACGGCGGCATCCTCTCCTTCGTGCCGCTCGTCGCCCGGCGCGAGGGGCTCGGCAACCCGGGCCTCTTCTTCACGGTGTTCGCGCTGGCCGCCCTCGTGGGCCGCACCCAGGCCGGCCCCCTGACTGACCGCTTCGGGCGGCGGCTCGTGCTGGTGCCGGGGCTCGTCACCGTGGGTCTCGCGCTCGTCGTGCTTGCGGCGGCCGGCACGCGCTCGACGCTGGTCCTGTCGGCGATCGTCTACGGCCTGGGCTTCGGCGCCGCGCAGCCCGCGCTCATGGCCATGACCACGGACCGGGTGCCGCCGGACGAGCGCGGCCGCGCCATGGGGACCTTCTTCACGGCCTGGGAGATGGGCATCGCCGCCGGCGCCATGCTCGCGGGCGTGCTGGTCGCCTCCCTGGGCTACACGGCCATGTGGTGGACCGCCGCGGGCGTGGCCTGGTCGGGCGCCCTCGTCGCTTCCCGCCACATCACGCGACGGCGCGGCTGACAGCCGCGCTCCGTCAAGCGACCCGGGCAGAAGCCTCTCCCCGGAGCCGGCCTCCGACGCGGGGCCGGAGTCAGGGGCGCGCTTCGGTGAGGAATTGCCGCGGCGTCATGATCCGGCAGGGGAGTCGGGCGCGCGGTTCCATCCAGTGCTTGAAGTCTGCCAGGTCACCGGTGACGAAGTGTGTCGCCCGCGCTGCGATCGCGGCGGCGAGGAGCGGCCAGTCCTCCGCGGAGAGATCCCGCGGCGTCAGCCGCTCGACGTCGGCCGGGGCCGGTTCCATGCCGACCCGGATGGCCGCAAGGCTCTTCTGCAGGGCGGGCACCGCCGCCGGGCGCTTCGCCTAGAGATTACGCTCGGCCTCGACGATCGCGACGGGTGAAGTCAGAAGCGTGAGGCGGCCAGCGGCTCCCAGCTCGATCAGAAGTGCCGAGAGCCCTTCAGAACTGTAGGCGGGGGTGAAGAGAACGTTGGCGTCGAGGAAGACTCTGAGGTCAGCCATTAGGGCGGCGACGCCGGCCACCCGCCTTCAGGCTCCAGCGCCGGCGGAGAGCCACGCGCTCACGCGGGCTCGGGCGGTCCACTCCGATCAGACGCTCGATCTCCTCGTCGCTGTAGGGTTGGACCGGCGTCACCGCGGCGGGATCCAGGACGATCTTCCCCGCCTCCTCCCGCAGCAGCAGGACCGAGCCTGGCCCGAGGCGCAGCCGCGCACGCACGGGTCGCGGCAGGGTGATCTGGCCGCGCGGAGAAACCACCAGGGTCGTCGTCTCGGCGTCCCAGATCTCGACCGACCTGGTCATCGGCCATTCGTCCCAGTTGGAGTGCGCGCAGTAGATCTTCCCGTCCAGGAGCAGCGCGCTGTCGAGGTGGATGATGGGGCCGTCCTTGGGCCCCTCCCACTTGCCCGCCCCCGCAGGGTTGCCCGCAGGATGCGGGAGGCACCATGCGCGTGGGGGCACGGGCTGTCAACGCTATGGGCGCCCGCACTCGGCGGCCGTATCCCCTGGCCCCCGCATTGGTCCTCGCGTAGGATGGGCGCAGTGTCCACGCCCCGGCTCGACATGGAGGATCCCCTATGAGGTGCCTGTCCGCCGCCCTTCTCGCTTCCGTGCTCGCCCTCGCGCTCCTCGCCGCGCCGGTCGCCGCCGGAGCGCAGCAGGCGGGGAAGGTGTACCGGATAGGTTTCCTCGGGAACTCCACCGCTGCCCTTGAGGCCAATCTCGTCGGGCCGTTCCGCGAGGGGTTGCGTGACCTCGGCTACGTCGAGGGCCGTACGTCGAGGGCCGACACATCCTGATCGAATATCGCTGGGCGGAAGGACAGTATGAACGCTTTCCCGCCCTCATCGCCGGGCTGATCGCCCTGAAGGTGGATGTGATCGTTACCGCCGGCACGCCCGCCTCGCTCGCCGTCAAGAAGGCGACAACGTCGGTTCCCCTCGTCATGGTCGCCGTCGGCGACCCTGTTGGCACGGGTCTGGTCGCCAGCCTCGCTCGGCCTGGCGTAAACCTCACGGGACTGGTGTCGATTGCGCCGGATCTCGAGGGGAAGCGCCTGGAGCTGCTCCGGGAGGTTGTCCCGAAACTCTCGCATGTGTCCTTCCTCTTGAATCCCGCCAACCCCTTCCATGCGGGCTCGGAGAAGCAGGCGAGCACGGCGGCCACGGCGTTACACCTGAAGGTGCAGTTTGTCGGGGTGCGAGCGGATTCAGAGTTTGATCAGGCGTTCAATGCCATCCTCAGAGAGCGGTCCGGTGCTCTCATCATGTTGGCCGACCGCCTCTTCTTGCATCACCGAGCTCGGATCGTGGACTTCACGACACGCCACCGTCTTCCGGGAATGTTTGCGTACAGGGAGCTGGTGGAGGCCGGGGGGCTGATGTCCTTTGGGCCGAGCTATCCTGGGATGCACCGGCGCGCCGCCTACTTCGTAGACAGGATCCTCAAAGGCGCCAAGGCCGCCGATCTTCCCATGGAGCAGCCCACGACGTTCGAGCTGGTCATCAACCTCAAGACCGCCAAGGCGCTCGGTCTCACGATCCCCCAGTCCGTGCTGCTGCGGGCAGATCAGGTGATCGAGTGATGCATCGGCGAACCTTTCTCTGCGGGCTGACGCTAGGAACGCTCGCCTTGCCCCTCGCCGCCGGGGCGCAGCAGGCAGGGAAAGTCTCCCGCGTCGGGTTTCTGTGGGAGAGTCCGGCCGTGTTTCCGGATGCCATCGAAGCTTTCCGCCAAGGGCTTCGAGACCTGGGCTACGTGGAGGGTCGGACCATCGCCATCGAGTACCGGTGGGCGGAGGGGAACCCAGAACGGATGCGCGAACTTGCCGAGGAACTGGTCCGGCTCAAGGTCGATGTCGGCCTGACGCTCCCGCAGTCACTCCTGTTGCGGGCAGATCAGGTGATTCAATGATCGACCGCCGCGCGTTCATCACCAGCCTCGTCGCCGGCGCGTTCCTGGCATCGCGCTCAGCCGACGCGCAGAAGGCCAGGCGTATGCACCGAATCGGATGGCTATCACCCGCCTCGGCCGACGACGGCCTCCCCAACCTGGAGGCCCTTCGGGCTGGATTGCGCGAGCTCGGTTACGTCCAAGGCCAGACCATCACCATCGAGGCCCGCTGGGCCGATGGGCGCAGCGAGCGCCTTCCCCAGCTCGCCGCTGAGCTGGTTCGTCTCCCCGTGGACATCCTCTGCACTGCGGGCTCGCAAGCCTCCGGCGCGGCCAAGCACGCGACGTCCACGATCCCGATCGTGTTTGCGAACGTCGCGTTTCCCGATCAGACGGGCCTCGTCGAGAGCTATGCGCGCCCCGGGGGCAATATCACGGGGGTCGCGTTCATTGGCCCTGAATACGGGAAGCGGCTAGAGCTGCTTCGGGAGGCCCATCCCAGGCTCTCTCGTGTCGCGCTGATCTACAACCCCGACAATCCCGGGAGCGTCTTGGCCCTCCGCGAGACGCAACGGTGGGCAACCCCCTTGGGCGTCAGGCTCGAGCCTCACACGTTCCGGGGTCCGCACGATTTCGAGCGCGTCTTCCGGGCGATCGCCGGGAAGCGGCCCGATGCGCTCATGACGACGGCCGATCCACTCATCGCCTCCTATCGCACCCCCATCGTCGACTTCGCCGC
>JACPCX010000029.1:0-11747 GCA_016184305.1 Candidatus Rokuibacteriota bacterium
GACCACCCGGCGCATCACCGCCTCGGCGATGTCGCGGATCGTCTGCCGGGTGTCCCGGACCCGGAAGAGGTAATGAATCGGGTCCTCGATCCGGTACTGCACGATCCACTGGACGTCGATCACGTTCAGGTCCCCGGTCAGCATCAGGGACACATCCTTGAAGGCCTTGCTATCCGCGTATTGCGTTCGCTGGCCCGCAGCCGTGGCGGCCGTCCGGAACCCGAATTCCTCCTTGAGGACCCGTGCCGTGGGCACCAGGCGAACCGTCTCGACCCCGTACGGGGCCTTGAAGTGCAGGCCGGGCCCTACCGTCCGGACCACCGCTCCGAACCGCTGCACCACGCCCGTCTCCTCGGGCTGCACCGTGAACCAGCTCGACCAGAACAGGATGACAATCACCAGGACGGCCAGAGCGGTCAGGAACCCGCGCGGCCGGAAACTCCTCAGCTGCTGCCGCGCGCGATCAGCTGCGGCCCTCAGATCATCGGGCCAATCATTGCCGCGGCCCGGCCCTCGCCATTGGTCGTTCATCACACCCCTCCTTGCCCTATGATGTCGAGCACTTCCTCTCCGGCCATCGCGTCAACGCCGCGATCACACCGCCCGATCACTGCACCCCACGTGGCTGCTCGTCAGGATGTCGCCGCGCCGGCCGACGATGATCCCCGACCCGAGCCCACAGCTCGTCACCGGCTCACCCCGCTCGATCTCCTCGATCTGCCGCGTCGTGATGCTCACGATCGCGGGCAGGATGCGCGCCACCACCGCCGGAACAACGCCAGGCCGGCCTTCGACGTGACTCCGGGCCTCGTCGCGGCCTCCCGGCGCGCCCACGAGGGCGACCGTCAGGGCACCGAGCAAGACCGCGCGGTACCTCCACGAATTCTTCGACATGCCTCCTCCGTACTGCAGGCGGAGAGCGCCTGCGTCGTGAATGGACCCCTTGTAAGCGAGCACGCGACTCCTCCGCGCACCCGTACGGCCAGGGGCAGAAGGGATCGACTAGAAGACTGTCGCGAACTTCGGGGGGGCGTCCAGCAGGTGGAGCGTGACGGGGCGAAACAGCGACAGCGGCTCAGCCGGCAGAGCACCGAGTTCGGCGACGTAGGGCAGGGCCACGAGGAAGCTCACCAGGAAGAACCCGGAGCACATCTCCGGCGACATGCCGGCATGATGGGCGCCGGTGCTGGCGACGTGAACAAGACAGAGACTCAGGGCCACGGCCACAAGGACCATCACGATCGGAACTGAACGCCCTGTCCAACTCGTCATCGAGGATCGTCTGCTCATATCGCGTTCCGGCGTAGACTAGCAATTAATATACCCAGGGGGAAGGTTGGTCCCGCCTGGGATCAACTCACTGAAATCCGGGCGTCGCATGACTGGCCCGCCCGTCGACTGACGATCGGGAGCTATCCGAGTGAGGCAATGGCGTCTCACGTCCGCCCCACGGCCTGCTCGCAGTTCCTGCCCCTGCCCGGACGGAGGGCCTCCCCGCCCCTTCGGCCTCGACCGAGGGCTGCCGATTTGTCAAGGGCGTTCCCCGAGACTGACATCCTGTCCTCCGGTCCCAGCCCTGAGCGATCGCACCAGGCCGACGATCACGATGCCCCAGAACAGCAGCATCATGAGCCCGATCCCCAGCCCCCACACGCCCCACATGGGATGCATCCCCCAGCCCCACCCGTACCCGCGCTCCTGCGCGGCGGCCGCCGCCGGCAGGAGCCACGGCGCGAGGGCCGTCAGCGCCCCGGTCCAGACCCGTCTCATGTCCGCCCTCCCCGTCAGGCCCTCGCACGCTTCCCGTGCTGGGGCCGGTCGGTCACCGTGCCTTGCGCTGGAGCTGGTACCCCGCCTCCGTCCAGGCGGCCATCCCCCCGTCGAGGTTCCAGACATCCGTGTAGCCGAGCTTGACCAGCGTGCGCGCGGCGATGTCGCTCATCGGGCCGCTCAGGCAGTACACGACCAGCCGCGCGCTCCTGTCGGCCGGCAGCTTGCGGGCGTTCACCTCCACCTGATCGAAGGGGATGAACAGGTCCGTTCGGCCAATCTCGCCCGCATAGGGGATGTGAACATTGATGAGCGGGAAGCTCTTGGGCTCGAGCAGCCTGGCGAGCGCGGCCGGGCTCACGTTGGTGTAGCTCCGGCCGGCCCCGACGGACACCTTCCGGCCTCCGGGATCCCGCGCATCGGCCCCGACCGCCACTCCCGTGCCGAGCAGGGTCACGATGGTCATGCCGAGAGCCAGCCGCACGAAGTACCGGCCCTCCCAGCCTCTTCCCAGCATCACGCCTTCCTCTCTGTCACGGGTTGACCATCCCCTTCGATGAGGACATCTTACCTCCCGCCATCCCGGCCCGCGTTGGCCGTACCGCCTGGGCGAGCCACGATGAACGCGGCCCTGCCTGCCACTCCACGACGATCTTGCCGCGAAACATCCCCATGACCGGCTCATCTTCCCTGCCGCTTCGGAGGCCGGACCGCCGACCGGATGTAGGTGATCACGTCGACCATCTCGTTCTCCTGGAAGGTGGGCCACTCCAGCCCCAGCTCCCTCATCTTTTGCTCCATGTTCACCGCGTGGGTCCACATGACCTCGGCCCACAGGATGGGAGAGGCATACTCGCTGAACCGCGACAGCGAAGGCCCGATCCCGGGCCGATCTCCCGCCACCCGATGGCACGTCGCGCACCCCTTGCTGGCGAACAGCCGCTCGCCGCGCCTTGCGCTGCCGGGCTGGTCGAGGAAGTGAAGGGAATAGAGGTAGGTCAAGAGATCCAGCATCTCGGGTTCTGTCAGGGGCTGGGGAGCCAGCCCCTTGGACTCCCGGAGCTGGCGCATCTGGGGAGCGTGGTTCCACATCACGCCCGCCATCTGGGTCACCGTCTTGTGGCGAACCGGCGGCCGGCCCAGGTCGGGCGCCAGGCCCCCTCCCACCCCGTTGATCGCGTGGCAGATGGCGCAGCCGTGCTCGGCATAGACCTTCCGTCCTTTCTGCGGGTCCCCCCAGAGAGCGTAGGTTTCCTGGCCCCAGGCCCCGCCGGCCAGGAGCGTGATCCCGACAAGTCCGATCGTGAGAATCACGCGGTCCGTCCTCATGGCTGTCCTCATTTCAGGGAGGAGAGGTAGCCGACCAAGGCGCTCAGATCCTCCTCTCGCAGATCCTTGGAGTCGGGCATGGCCGAGCCAGCCTTCACCGCTTCGGGATCTCTGACGAAACGCCCCAGCCATGCGGCGTCCCGGAGGCTTCCAACGCTAGACAGCTCCGGCCCCGACGCGCCGCCTTGGCCGGCGACCGTGTGACAGGCCCCGCATCCCTGGGCCTCGAAGACTTCGCGTCCCTTCTGGAGCTCGGGGGAAAGGATGGCGCCCGCGACCGGAGCACGCCCGGGCGGGGCCGGGGCCGTCGCGCCCTTGTAGGTCAGGAACAGGACGCCCCCGAGCACGGCGGTTGCCGCGAGCGATGCCACGGGGCGCCGGAGCGGGCTCCGCGCCGGCCCTCGGTCCAGGAACGGGAGCAGGAGCAGCGCGAGGAAGCCCAGAACGGGGATCCAGAAGGCGGGGAGCACGGTCCAGCGTCCGGGAAAAACCCAGAGCAGCTCGAAGAGGAAGTAGAAGTACCACTCCGGACGGGGAACGTAGGTGGTCGTCGTGGCATCGGCGATCTCTTCCAGCGGCGCCCCGTATCTCAAGGCCAGCCACGAAGCGAACAGGAGAAGCGCCAGCGCCACCACGCTATCCCGGGTCAGGTGCTCGAGGAAGCTGGCCCCCTCGGCCTTGGATTCCTCGTAGCGGGCCCGGTACTCCTCCGGGCGGATCACGGCCAGGCGCCCGACAGGCGACGGAGCGATGCCCTGTCGGATAACCATGAAGAGGTGGACGGCCACCAGGAGCCAGAGGAAGGCCGGCAGAAACAGGACGTGAAAGGCGAAGAAACGCCCGAGGGTCCTGATTCCCACCTCGGGGCCGCCCCTGAGCAGCCGGGCGGCCACATCGCCCACTCCGGGCGCCCACTCGGCGATGTGCGTCCCCACCACCGTGGCCCAGTAGGCCTTCTGGTCCCAGGGAAGGAGGTAGCCGGTGAAACCGAAGGCGAAGATGATTCCGAGCAGCAGCACCCCGACCACCCACGACGTCTCCCGCGGGTACTTGTAGGCGCCCATGAAGAAGACCCGGACCAGGTGCAGGACCGCGAAGATCACCACGAGGCTCGCGCTCCAGCGGTGGAGCCCCCGCACGTAGGCGCCGAAGGGGACCTGCTCGGTGATGTACTGGACGCTCCCGTACGCGTGCTCGACGGAGGGAACGTAGTAGAAGGCCAGGAAGATGCCCGTCACGGTCTGCACGAGCAGCAGAAAGAGCGTGGCGCTCCCCAGGGTGTGAGGCCATCCGACGGCCCTCGGGATGCGCCGGTAGAAGAACCCCGCCGCGAGCGACCGGGTACCCAGCCGGTCGTCGAGCCATGCGCCGAGACTCACGAGTGGTACCGCCCCACACGCTCGAGCCGCTCGTTCACGCTATAGATCTCGCCGGCGTAGAGCACCCCCTTCTCCACCTTCATCTCGTGACGGTCCAGCGGGCGCGGAGGCGGCCCGGCGAGCACGCGCCCGCTCCGATCGAACACCCCGCCGTGGCATGGGCTGAAGAAGCGCTGCGCGGCGGGATTCCAGTTGACGGGGCAGCCGACGTGGGTGCAGTGGTTGTGGAACACCTCGAATGTGCCGTCGGCCTTCCGGGACACGAAGGCTCCCATCCTCGGCGCCTCCTCCGGCCACACCGGGCGCCGGAGCGGCATGAGCGCGACGAACCTGATCTCGCCGACCTTGAAGCCTTCCACCGGTCCCGCTTCGGCCCAGGCGAACTCCCGGCTCCTCAGCGCCGGAAGCCCGAAGAAGCCTCCCAGGGGGATACCGAGAATCCCCCCGATGGCCCCCGAGATGGTGCCAAGGAGGACCACCGTGAACCGCCGGCGGGATCGAGGCAATGACGCCTGGTGATGTGGCTCGCTCGACATGAAAGGGTTCCTCCGTTCAGCTCACCATGTGGGGCTCCCGGATCCGCTTCAGGAACAGCGCCTCAAGCTCTGCTCCGGCGCTGGAGCCGGGCTGCGCATGCGCCCCGGCTGACGCTCTCGACCAGGAGGACGACGGTCGCGTCCCACACGACCCGCCGGTCTCATCGCTCTGGTGCCTCCGGGAGCTCGCCGAGCCGAACCTTCACGGCGAGCTCCGTCCCGCCGCGACGAACCTTCAGCGCCGCGTCGCTTCCGGGAGGCGCGTTCGCCGTCAGCCGCCGAAGCTCGTCGGCGCGCCGGAGCGGCTTTCCCTGGAAGGCCACGATCACGTCCCCCGGCCATATGCCGGAGCGGGCCGCGAGAGCGAGGCTGACCAGGGGCGTTACTGCCGCCACGACCTCGCCTATCTCCACTTCCCGCCGCCGGCGCGCCCGCGCGGGGCTTGCCCTGACACCGGCGCCCGCGCTCATCCGAGCTGCCGCCCGAACCTCCACAGGCCCAGCCCGAGAATCGCCAGCCCGAGGCCCGCCATGGCCAGCGCCTGCGGCCAGAGCACGTCCATCCCGACGCCCTTCATGAAGATCCCGAGGCCGATCTCCATGTAGTACCGCAGCGGGCTCAGGACCGACAGGAGCTGGATGGGCCCGGGCATGCTCTCCACCGGGACGATGACACCGGAGATCACCATGACCGGGAAGATGATGAAGAAGCCCAGCAGGAGGGCCTGCTGGAGGTTGCCGGCCACGGTCCCGACCAGGAGGCCGAGCCCCAGGCTGCTGAAGAGGAAGAGGGCGGACAGCGAGAAGAAGAGCGGCAGGCTGCCACGGATCGGGACCGCGAACCACCAGGGGACCCAGAGCGCGAGGGCCAGCGAGGCCAGGCTCACCACGAAGGTCGGGATCACCTTGGCCAGCATGAGCTGCCACGACGCGAAGGGCATCACCAGCAGCTGCTCGATCGTGCCCGCTTCCTTCTCCCAGGCCAGCCCCGCCGCCGGGAGGATGACGGCGATCATCATCACCGCCAGCGTGAGCATCGAGACGACCTCGAAGTCCACGCTCCGCAGCGCGGGATTGTACCAGGCGCGGCGCTCGTTGCGAACAGCCGGCGCCACGCTGGCCCCCGGTCCTGCGAGCCTCCGCATCTCCACCTCGCCCGAGTACTGGCGCACGATCCTGGTGGCGTATCCCAGCGCGATCAGCGCCGAGTTGGAGTTCGATCCGTCCAGGAGCAGCTGCACCGACGCGGGGCGCCGCTGCTCGAGCTGGCGGGAGAAGTCCGGCGGGATCACCAGGCCCACCGTCGCGCGCCCGGACTCGAGGAGGTCATCGAGCGCCGCGGCGCTCCGCGGGTGGTAGCGGACGTCGAAGTACTCCGTCGGTTCGAAGCGGGCGACGAGCTCGCGGCTGGCAGGCCGCCCGTCCAGGTCCTGCACCGCCATCGCGATATGGGTCACATCGTACGTGATCGCGTAGGCGCAGATCCCGATCTCCACGGAGATCGTCCAGATCACGAGCACGATGAGCGGCTTGCGCCGGAAGAACTGGATGAACTCCTTCCTGACCAGCGCGGCCAGCGGCCCCATGGCTCACCCGATCTTCTTCCGGAAGAGGAGCGAGGCGGCCGCCAGGAGCGCCGCCCCGTACGCGAGAAGGATGGCGGCCTCCGGCCACAGGCGCCCGAGCCCGACCCCCTTGAGGGAGATCCCGCGGGCGATCTCCAGGAAGTAGGGAGCCGGGAAGAGATGCGCGTACCACTGGAAGGCCGCCGGCATGCTCGCGATCGGGAAGAGGAAGCCGGAGAAGAGGAATGCCGGCATCAGCGTGAGCACGATCGAGAGCAGCAGCGCCACCACCTGGGTGCGGGTCACGGTGGAGATCAGGAGGCCGATCCCCACCGTGCACAGGACGTAGACGAGGGAGAGGCCAAGGAGCAGGGCGAGGCTGCCTCTGACAGGCGCGCCGAACCAGAGGCGGCCGACGACGAGCAGCAGCAGCATCTCGAGGAACGCGATGCCGGCATAGGGCAGGAGCTTCCCAGCGAGGAACTCCCAGGGACGGACCGGCGAGACATAGATCTGGAGCACCGACCCCCGCTCGCGCTCCCGCACCACGGCCAGCGCCGTCAGCAGCGGCGGGAAGGCCATGAGGATCACCGCGAACAGGCCCGGGACCACGAAGTGCTCGCTCCGCAGTCCCGGGTTGTACCGGACCCGGGGCTCGAGCCGGATTGCGGAGGCCCCCTCGCGGGTCCCCCCCGCCTGGACAGCCAGCCGGCGCTCCTGGACGCGGCGCGCATAGGCCTCGGTGATGGCATCGACGTAGTTCAGCGCGATGATCGCCGTGTTGGCGAACGAGCCGTCCAGCAGCGTCTGCACCTGCGCGGACAGCCCCTGCCCCAGATTCCGAGCGAAGCCGGCCGGGATCACCAGCGCCACCCGCACGGCTCCCTGGTCGAGGAGGCGCTCGACCTCGCCCGGGCTCCGGACGACCCGGTGGAGCCGGAAGTAGCCCGACTGCAGGAAGCTCGCCGCGAACTCGCGGCTCTCGGGGCTGCCGTCCTCGTCCAGCACCGCGAGCCGGACCGCCCGGACGTCCAGCGTGATGGCGTAGGCGAAGAGGAACATCATGAGGACCGGCAACGCGATGGCGATGCCGAGAGTGATCGGGTCCCGCAGGATCTCGCGCGTCTCCTTCCTGGCCACCGCGAGGAGGCGCCGCAGGCTAGCCACCGGCCTCCCTCCGCCCCTGCTCTTCCATGTCGATGAAGATGACGAAGAGATCCTCCAGCGAGAGCGGGACGGGGCGCAGGCCCTCGAGCGACAGGCCTGCGCCCGCCAGGGTGTCGCGGATCACGGGCTCCGCCGCGGCGGGATCCTCCACGAGCACGTGCACCCGGCTCCCGAACAGGCTCGTCCGGCCCAGCCCGGGTACGGCTCTGAGCGCGCGAAGCGCCGTGAACGGCACCCGGCACGCCAGCTCCAGCATGACGCCCGCCCGCATCCCCTCCTTCAGGGCCCGTGGATCTCCCTCCGCGATCAGCCGCCCCTGGTACATGAGCCCGAGCCGGTGGCAGCGCTCGGCCTCGTCGAGATAGTGGGTGGTCACGAACACCGTGGTGCCCGCCGCGGAGAGCGTGCCGATGAGATCCCAGAACTCCCGCCGCGCCATCGGATCCACCCCGGCCGTCGGCTCGTCGAGGAACAGGACCTCGGGCTCGTGGAGGATCGCGCACCCGAGGGCCAGGCGCTGCTTCACCCCGCCGGACACCTCGCGGGCGAGGCGGCGCTCCTGTCCGCTCAGCCCGCCCATCTCCAGCGCCCACGCCGAGCGCTCGGCCAGCCGCCGGCGCGAGAGCCCGTAGCCCCGCCCGAAGAAGGCCAGGTTCTCCTCGACCGTCAGGTCGTCGTAGAGCGAGAAGCGCTGAGACATGTAGCCGATCCGGGCCCTGATCCCCCGGGCATCCCGGGAGGTGTCGTAGCCCAGCACCTCGCCGAGCCCGGCCGAGGGGGGGAGGACGCCGCAGAGCATCCGGATGGTAGTGGTCTTCCCTGACCCGTTGGGCCCGAGGAAGCCGAATACCTCGCCGCGGTGTACCGCGAGGGAGACATGGTCCACGGCGACGAAGCCTCCGAAGGCTTTCGTGAGGCGGTCGAGCCTGACCACGACTGCGTCCCGCGCCATGGCGGCCTGGACGCGCGGCGCCGGCACCGCGCCCCGGCCCATCGCCGCCCGATCCCTGCCCGCCACGAGCGACACGAAGGCATCCTCCATCGATGCGCCGGGCCCCGCCTCGGCCTTGAGGGCCCCGGGCGGACCCGAGCGGATCACGCGTCCCCGGTGCATGAGGGCCACGCGGTGGCATTGCTCGGCCTCGTCCATGTAGGGCGTGGCGACCATGAGCGTGAGGCCGCGCTCGACGAGATCATGCAGGATCTCCCAGAGCTCCCGGCGGGACACCGGGTCCACGCCAGCGGTGGGCTCGTCGAGCAGGAGAATCTCCGGCTCGTGGATCAGGGCGGAGCAGAGGTGGAGCTTCTTCTGCATCCCTCCCGAGAGGTGTCCGGCCCTTCTCGCGCGGAAGGGCGCGAGGCGGCTCCATGCCAGCAGCCTCTCCTTCCGGCTGCGCCGGAGCGCGCCCGGCACGCCGTGCAGGTCCGCGAAGAAGTCCAGGTTCTCCTCGACGGTGAGAGTCCCGTAGAGCGTGAACTCCTGGGAAACGTAGCCGATCCTCTGCCGGAGCGTGGTGGCGTCGCGCGTAACATCCAGCCCGAGCACCGTCGCACGCCCCGCCGTCGGATCCAGGAGGCCGGCCAGGAGCCGGAGCAGCGTGGTCTTCCCGGCGCCGTTGGGACCGAGCAGCCCGAAGATCTCCCCCGGCGCCACGTCCAGTTCCACGCCCTCGACAGCCGGCGTGGCGCCGAACCGTCTGCTCAGGCGCTCGACCTCGATCGCCGCGGGCATCAGTCAGGTCGCCCGTCAGCCCACGCCGCGCCGGCCATCCACCGGATCCGGCCGTCCACCGCCATCCCCGGCTTGAGCACCCCCGCCGGATTCTCCAGGGCGAGCTTGGCGGCGAAGACCAGCTTCGCGCGCTCATCCTTCATGTGGACGTCCCGCGGCGTGAACTCCGCCTGCTGCGAGATCTCGACCACCGCGCCCTTGAAGTGCCGCCCCGGGAAGGCGTCGGTGTAGACGCGGGCGGCATCGCCGAGCTTCACTTTGCCGAGGTCGCGCTCGGCGACATAGACCTTGGCGTGGAGCCTCGACAGATCGACGAGAGTGACCAGGGGCGTTCCCGCCGCCACGACCTCGCCCGCCTCCACCATCCTGGTGAGGACGGTGCCGGAGAAGGGCGCGGGCACGCGCGTATCGTCCAGGTTGGCGCGGGCGAGCTTCACACCGGCGGCTGCGGACTGGATCCGCGCCTCCGCCGTCGCCACCGCCGCGCTGGCCTCGCGGACGCGCTCGGCCGCCGTGCGGCCCTCGCTCCGGCGCAGCTCCACCGCGATCCGGGAGGCGCGGGCCAGCTCGAGCGCGGCCTGCGCCTGGGCGACCTGCTCCCGGGCGGCTGCCACGCGGGCGCGGGCGACCGCGTCGGCGGCCCGCGCCTCATCCAACTGCTGGGCGGCAATCAGATCCCTGGCGAAGAGCTCGCGGGAGCGCCCGTGATCCCGGGCCGCCTTGTCCTGATCGGCCTCCGCTTGCGTGAGCTGCGCCCGTATGGCTCCAAGCCCGGCCTCGGCCTCTTCGGTCCGGGCCGCCGACTCACGCTCAGCCAGCGTCACGGCCGCCTCGGCGCTCTCGGCCTGCCGCTGCGCCAAGACGACCCCGGCGCGCGCCTCGCCCAGCTGCTCGCGGGCGGTGTGCAGCGCGTGCTCGGTCTGCTCGAGCTGGGCGCGTGCCTGCTCGGAGCTGAGCTCGGCGATAGGCTGGCCGGCCGCCACCCTGTCCCCCTCCCGGACCGCCAGTCGGACGATCTTTCCCCCGACCCTGGCGCCGATCGCCGCCTGGTCTCCCTCGATCCGCCCGCTGATCTCGAGAACGCCGGGGGGAGGCAGCGCGGGCCGCCAGAGCATCCAGGCTCCGACGGTGAGCGCCCCCGCCAGCGCACCCGCGAGAACCATCTTCCATCTGGACATCGGCTACCTCGCTTCGGCTCCCCGCCCCGTTGCGTCGGCCTGGCGACGTGGCGGCTCGCGCCGCCACCCGATCCAGCGCCACTTCCAGCACCACGACATTGACGATCTGGCTCACCGGGCACTCCGTGGAGGGGGTGGTGCAAGCGGCCTGCCAGCCGCTCGGAGGACAGAACGTGTCCGTCCAACGGCCGCATCCAGCCGCGGCCCCGTCACGCCGGGCGGTGGCCAGCGGGGCCGGCTCTCTGCTGCCTGGCGGGATGCCGCCTATCAGGGACGCCGCTGTGCGTCGCCTTCGTAGACCTTCAGCTTTCGCCACAAGGTGTGCAGGCTGATCCCGAGCGCCTTGGCGGTGCGGGTGCGGCTGCCGTGATGCCGCTCGAGCGCCGCGAGGAGCGGCCCCGTGAGCCCGCCCAGCGCCGGAGATGCCCCGCCCTCGCGCAGGGCCGGTGGCAGGTCGGCGACCGTGATGCGGTCGCGCGTGGCCAGGACCACGGCGCGCTCGAGCGCGTTCTGGAGCTCGCGGACATTGCCCGGCCAGGCGTAGCCCGTCAGGAGATCGAGGGCCTCCGCCGAGATGGCGCGGATCTCCTTTCCCTGCGCCGCGGCATGCCGCTCGAGGAAGAGCCGGGCGAGCGAGACGATGTCCTCCCGCCGATCCCGGAGCGGAGGGATCACGATGTTGATGACGTTGAGCCGGTAGTAGAGGTCATGCCGGAACTCGCCGCCGGCCACCGCCTGCTCCAGGTTCCGGTTGGTCGCGGCAAGGACCCGGACGTCCACCCGCACCGAGGTCGTCGCGCCGACACGCCGGATCTCGCGCTCCTGGAGCGCCCGGAGCAGCTTGACCTGGATGGCCGGAGGCGCCTCGGCGATCTCGTCGAGGAGAAGGGTCCCGCGGCCGGCCTCCTCGAAGAGCCCCTTCTTGTCCGCGACGGCGCCCGTGAAGGATCCCCGCAGGTGCCCGAACAGCTCGCTCTCCAGGAGCGGCTCCGGAACCGCCCCGCAGTTGATCGCGACGAACGGCCCCTTCGCCCGGCGGCTCCGCTCGTGGATGTACCGGGCCACCAGCTCCTTGCCCGTCCCGCTCTCCCC
>JACPCX010000030.1:0-15575 GCA_016184305.1 Candidatus Rokuibacteriota bacterium
CCTCGTCGCCGCAGGTCTCCAGGTCGTGTTCGGCGTGCAGAAGATCTTCATGGCCGAGTCCAACATCCACCACGTGCCGGACTTCGTCGCGCGGCTGTATGTGATCGAGCGCGGGCAGATCATCTACACCGGGAAGCCGGAGGACGTCCACGGAGACCGCGCGGTGATGCGCGTGATCGGAGGCGTGCCGTGAAGCGGCGGCCGCTCCAGGGGGGCGGGTCAGCGGGTCGGGAGCCGGATCTCGTCCAGCACGGGGAGGAGGTACTTCCGGAACTGGCCGGGATTCTCGCTCATCGGGAAGTGGCCGATCTCCGTCATGATGGTGAGGCGAGCGCCCGGGATCCGGTCCGCCGTCCAGCGCGTGTCGTCTGGCGTGCAGGAGAAGTCGTACTCGCCGGTGAGCAGATAGAGCGGGCAGCGCGAGGTATCGATCCGGCCCACTCGATCCCGGAAGTCGCCGTCCTCTCGATAGCAGTACAGGTCACCCTTGAACACACCGGGGCCGCCCTGCATGTAGCCCCAGAGCGTGTCCCAGCGCGTCTCCTCCGGGCTCTGCGGCGCGATGAGCCCGGACATGAGCGCCCCGCACACCTCGCCGCCGTGGATGTCCGGCCGGTGGAGCCACCCCGTGTCGTCGTACCAGGGTGCCTGGTAGGCCGCGGACTCGAGCCCGATGAGCGCCCGGAAGCGCTCCGGATGCAATCGCGCCAGCTCGAGCACGATCTTGCCGCCGATGGAGCAGCCGAGAACGACGGGGCGCTCGAGCCCGAGCGCGCGGCAGAAGGTCAGGATCAGGTCCACGTAGCCCGCCGTGGTGAGCCGGTACTCCTCGTCCTGCCAGCCCGCGGGAGGCAGCGACTTGCCGTGCCACGGCATGTCGAAGGCGATCACGCGATAGGACCCGGTCACCGCCTCGTCGTTCATCAGATGGCGAAACTGGCGACCGTCGGCGCCTGCCGTGTGCAGGCACACGAGCGGAATCCCCTGCCCCGCCTCCTCGAAGTAGACGCGGTGAGGCCTCTCGGCGAGGTCGAGGCGGACGTAGCGCCCGACGATGGGTTCCAGCGGAGCTCGGGGCTCGAGGTCGGCCATTCAGGCCCCCCGGCGGCGCGGCGCCGCCAGCACGTCCGTGACGTAGCGCAGGTTCGCCATGAGCGGGACGAGATCGCCCTCGACCCGGGCCACGCCCAGCTTCTTCATGGCGAAGAGATCGTGATAGCCTGGCGCCGGCACGGGCTCCCAGAAGCGCCGCCAGGCATCCGCGGAAGCGCGCACGGCGAAGCTCCACGGGCGCATCAGGAAGGGGCCGCGCTCGACGGAGGCGATGCGGCCCTCGACCACGCGGACGAGATACTGCAACTCGTCCATCTCCACCAGGAAGGTCGTCGTGAGATAGCGGCCGCGCCGGAGGAGACGCGCGTCCGCATTGACGAGCTCGGGCAGCGCGGTGATGCGCGTATGAACGTCGCTCTCGACCATACCCGGCAGTATAGTCCATGAACAAGGAGGAATCTCCGATGGCAGACCTTCCGCTGATCCCGTCCATTCTCCCGGGGGGGAGCGCCGCGCCGCTCCTCCCCCGGACCCCCCCACCGCCGTACGCCTCCCGCGCCGGGGTGAAGCGATGACGGCGGCGCTCCCGCTGATCCCGTCCACCGTTTGCGGCTCCCACGGCAAGGCCGGCTGGTGGTACGCCGCCGTCAAGGCCTTCGAGCACGGCGACCTCGGCCCCGGCGACATGGAGGAGATGTTCGACGACGCCGCCGACACGGCCATCCGGGACATGGAGCGCGCCGGGCTTGACATCATCACCGACGGGGAGGTCCGTCGGCTCGACGGCTACGTCGACTCCTACTACGCCATCATCAAGGGGATCGCGCCGCTCCCCGTCAAGCGCAAGGCCGGCCCCTGGGGCTACGATCAGCAGACGCGTTACGAGGCCGTGGGGCGCATCGAGACGCCGCCCGCGGGCCTCGGCATCGTGAAGGAGTACACCTACCTCAAGGCCCACACCACGAGGCGCACCAAGGCCACCTGCGCGGGGCCGCTCACCTTCGGCTCGCGGATCCACCCGGGCAAGATGTACAAGGGCGTGGTGGACGTGGCCGAGCGCTTCGCCGAGGTGATCAACGAGGAGCTCCGGGGTCTGGTCACCGCCGGCGCCGGCTTCATCCAGATCGACGAGCCGGCGCGCGGCAACGTCCCGGGCGAGGAGATGGCGCGGCTCTTCAACCTGGCCACCGAGGGCGTCACGGCCAGGCTCGCTTTCCACGTCTGCTTCGGCAACCGCTTCGGCCGCTCACGCTTCGACCGGAGCTACCGGCCGTACTTCCCGGGCCTCTTGAAGGCGCGCACCGATCAGTTCGTGCTGGAGTTCGCCGGGCGCGAGCTGTCGGAGCTGGACCTCTGGAAGGAGTACGGCCAGGACCGCGAGCTGGGGGCGGGCGTCATCGACGTCAAGGGCTTCTATCCGGATACGCCCGAGGACGTGGCCAAGCGCATCCACCGGGTGCTCGCGGTGTGCAAGCCGGAGCGCCTCTACGTCAACCCGGACTGCGGCTTCGGCTGGTCCCCGCGCTACATGTGCAACCAGAAGATCCAGGCGCTGGCCGCGGGCGCCGTCCTGGCCCGCGAGGACCTCACCGGGCAGAAGTAAAGAGCGCGGACGCCGTGCGATCCCCCTCCCGCGGGCGGCCGCGGTCGTGCTACAGTCCCGCGCGGGCACACCAGAGGAGGGAGCAGGCGGATGGCAGACCAGAGGCAGCCCATGGCGGGCACGGTCGAGGTGCGGGAGACCCATCGCTTCGACGTGGCGGCGCTCGAGTCCTACATGAAGGGCCACGTGGCGGGCTTCTCGGGGCCGCTCGCCGTCAGGCAGTTCCAGGGCGGCCAGTCCAACCCGACCTACTACCTCCAGACGCCGCAGCGCGAGTACGTGCTGCGCCGCAAGCCCCCCGGCAAGCTGCTCCCCTCGGCGCATGCGGTGGACCGCGAGTACCGCGTGATCACGGCGCTCGGGCAGACAGACGTGCCGGTGCCCAGGACCTACGCGCTGTGCGAGGACCCCGAGGTGGTCGGCACGCCCTTCTTCATCATGGAGTGCGTGCACGGGCGCGTGATCCCCGACGCGCGGCTGCCTGGGCTCACGCCGGCCGATCGCGCGGCCATGTACGACGCGATGAGCGATGTGCTCGCGCGTCTGCACAACGTGGACTACGCGGCCGTGGGGCTCGGCGACTTCGGCAAGCCGGGGAACTACTTCGCCCGCCAGATCCACCGCTGGACGTCCCAGTACCGCGCCTCCGAGACCGAGACCATCGCCTCCATGGACAGGCTCATCGGCTGGCTCCCCGGGCACATCCCGCCAGACGACACGACGACCATCGTCCACGGCGATTACCGGCTCGGCAACATGATCGTCCATCCCACGGAGCCGCGGGTGCTGGCGGTGCTGGACTGGGAGCTATGCACCCTCGGGCATCCGCTGGCGGATCTCGCCTACAACTGCATGCCCTATCACCTGAGCGCGGACGTCATGGAGGGCTTCGAGGGGGCGGATCTCGCCCCGCTCGGCATCCCCTCCGAGGAGACCTATCTCGCCGCCTACTGCCGGCGCACGGGCCGCCCGGGCATCGAGGACTGGGATTTCTACGTCGCCTTCTCCATGTTCCGGCTGGCCGCCATCGCCCAGGGCATCATGGGCCGGGTGCTGGCCGGCACGGCCAATGACCCCCATGCGCGGCTGCGGGGCGAGCGGGCGCGCCCGCTTGCGGATGCCGCCTGGGCCATCCTGGCCCCTCGCGCCGCCTGACCCTCTGCACAGCTGACTCAGCTGCTCAAGGAGAACGCCATGTCCACTCCGGTCGAGTACCAGCGCCGCGGCGCCGTCGGCGTCATCACGGTCAACAACCCGCCTGTCAACGCGCTCTCCGTCGTCGTGCGGCAGGGAATCGCCGACGGGCTCGCCCAGGCGGCGGCCGACGCCCAGGCCAAGGCCGTGGTCATCATCGGCGGCGGGCGCACCTTCATCGCGGGGGCGGACATCCGCGAGTTCGGCAAGCCGCTCCAGCCGCCCGACCTCAACGAGGTGATCCGGCGTATCGAGCAGAGCCCGAAGCCCGTGGTGGCGGCGCTCCACGGCACGGCGCTCGGCGGCGGTCTCGAGGTGGCGCTGGGCTGCCATTATCGCTGCGCGGTCGCGGCGGCGCAGGTGGGCTTCCCCGAGGTCAAGCTCGGCCTCCTGCCGGGGGCCGGCGGGACGCAGCGGCTGCCGCGAGTCGCCGGCATCGAGGCCGCGCTGACGATGATCACGAGCGGCAATCCGATCCCTGCCGCCCAGGCAGCGGCACTCGGCCTCGTGGACGAGGTGGTCCCGGGCGACTTGCTGGACGGGGCCGTCGCCTACGCCGAGCGGCTCGTGGCCGAGGGCCGGCCGCTCCGGAAGATCTCGGAGATGCAGGACAAGGTGGCAGGCGTCGCTCCGGCTGTCTTCGACGAGTCCCGCAAGGGACTCGCGCGGAGCGCGCGCGGCTTCGAGGCGCCCCAGCGCTGCGTGGACGCCGTCCAGGCGGCGGCGACGCTGCCGTTCGCGGAGGGGCTCAAGCGGGAGCGCGAGCTGTTCGCCGGGTTGATGCAAGGCACCCAGTCGAAAGCCCAGATCCACGTCTTCTTCTCGGAGCGCGAGGTCGCCAAGATCCCCGACGTCCCCAAGGAGACGCCCGTCAAGCCCATCAAGAGCGCGGCCGTCATCGGGGCCGGCACCATGGGCGGCGGCATCGCCATGAACTTCGCGAATGCCGGCATCCCCGTGCGCGTGCTGGAGATGTCGCAGGAGGCCCTCGACCGCGGGCTCGCCGTCGTGAGGAAGAACTACGCCGCCACCGTGGAGAAGGGGCGCCTGTCGCAGAAGGACATGGACACCCGGATGAGCCTGATCAGCAGCACCCTCTCGTACGACGAGATCGGCTCGGCCGACATCGTGGTCGAGGCGGTCTTCGAGGAGATGGACGTCAAGAAGACGGTGTTCGGCATCCTCGACAAGGCGGCCAGAGCCGACGCGATCCTGGCCACCAACACCTCCACGCTCGACATCGACGCCATCGCGGGGGCCACCTCGCGCCCGGGGCAGGTGATCGGCACCCACTTCTTCAGCCCTGCCAACGTCATGCGCCTGCTCGAGATCGTCCGCGGCGCCAGGACCTCGAAGGAGACCATCGCCACCGCCATGGAGCTGGCGCGGAAGATCCGCAAGGTGGGGGTGCTGGTGGGCAACTGCGACGGCTTCGCCGGCAACCGGATGCTCCACGGCTACATCCGCGAGGCGGAGTTCCTCCTCGGGGAGGGCGCCCTGCCCCAGAACCGGATGCTCCACGGCTACATCCGCGAGGCGGAGTTCCTCCTCGGGGAGGGCGCCCTGCCCCAGCAGGTGGACAAGGTGATCTACGACTTCGGCCTCCCCATGGGGCCCTTCACCATGGGCGATCTCGCCGGCCTGGACGTGGGCTGGCGGATCCGCAAGGGCAAGGCCGCGACGCGCCCGAAGCACCTGCGCTACTCCCCCGTCGGCGACCGGATCTGCGAGCTGGGCCGCTTCGGCCAGAAGACCGGCGCCGGCTGGTACCGCTACGAGAAGGGCAGCCGCAACCCCGTCCCCGACCCGGACATCGAGGCGCTCATCATCACGACCTCGAAGGAGCAGGGCATCGAGCGGCGCCAGATCAGCGACGAGGAGATCCTGAAGCGCTGCATGTACCCGCTGATCAACGAGGGGGCGAAGATCATCGAGGAGGGCATCGCGCTCCGCTCGAGCGACATCGACGTCATCTACATCTACGGCTACGGCTTCCCCGTCTACCGTGGCGGCCCCATGTTCTACGCCGACACCGTGGGGCTCGGCCGCGTGTACGACGACATCTGCGCCTTCCACAAGACCCACGGGGACTTCTGGCAGCCGGCGCCGCTCCTCGAGCGTCTGGCGCGGGAGGGCAAGCGCTTCCGCGACCCGTAGCGAGACGGCCCGTCGCCCCCGCTCCGCCGTCGGAGCGGAGCGGGGGCGCGGCGCGTCGCATCACGGTGTTCGGATCATCTGAGCCCCGAGCCGCCAGAGCGCGTCGATCGGCAGGGCAAAGAACCTCGGCCCGAACGGGAGGGTCTCGGATCCGGAGTACAGCAGGATGCCTCGGTCGATGTCGACCTCCTGGCCCGTGACGGTCCGGAAGTGGAAGAGCTCGGGACCGGTCCGACTCCACACCGATTGTTTCTTCAGCTCCAGCATGACGAAGCTCTCCAGCAGCGAGCCCGCCAGACCCGGATCGTGGTGAAGCCTTTCCTCCGTGACGCGGGCCACATGGCCCAGCAGGCCGGTATCGGCGAGCACCAGGCGCGAAGCCTTGAGGAGACGCTTGGACAGGTTCGTGGACCAGGCCGGCACGGTATCGACGAGAAAGGTCGTCTCGAGCAGCGCCATGTAGCGCTTGAGCGTGCTCTGGGGGATGGCCGCGCTGCGGGAGAGCTCTGCGAAGCTGAGCAAGGAGGCAGAGCGAGCCGCCAGCAAGGCAAGGAGTCGAGGCATCGTCGTCAGGCCTTCGATGTTCGAGATCTCACGCACGTCTCGCTGCAGGATCGTGGTCACGTACGATCCGAACCAGGCACGGCGGTCGGCCTCGTCCGGCCAGCCGACGATCTCGGGGTAGCCGCCCCGGAGAACTCTCGCGAGCAAGCCCGGCCGTGCCTCGCCTTCGCCTGAGGGCCTGAGTGGAGCATCGCCGAACACGGCATCGAGGAAGCCTTCCCGCAGCCCCTCGATCTCTCCCTGGGAGAGCGGGCGAAGCGTGAGAATCTGCATCCGCCCGGCCAGCGACTCGGAGAGCCGCGGCAGGAGCAGGACGTTGGCCGAGCCCGTCAGGAGGAAACGGCCCGGCTGACGGTTCCGGTCCACGGCCAGCTTGATCGCGGGGAAGAGCTCGGGCGCGCGCTGCACCTCGTCGAGCACGACGGGGCTAACCAGGCGCCCGATGAAGCCTCCCGGGTCCGCCCGCGCCGCGGCGAGGGTGTTCGCATCGTCCAGCGTCACGTAGCGGCGCGGGTGCTCCCGCCCCAGCCACTGTACCAGGGTGGTCTTGCCGGTCTGCCTGGCGCCATTCAGGAGAACCACCGGGCTGCGAGCCAGGGCCGCCTGGAGCGGCTCGGCGAGATGACGTCTGATCATGCCGGCATCTTAGCCAGTATGTGGTTGATTGTCAACCTTTGTATGGCTGACAATCAACCATCACGTCCGGCACCGCCGCTGCCTCGGGCCGGCCGCCGCCGCCCGCGCACGCGCTATAATATCTCGCCCATGGACGCCCCACTGGCCGGACTCCTCGTCGCCGATCTCACCCAGAACGTCGCCGGCCCATACTGCGCCCAGATCCTGGCGGACATGGGCGCCGAGGTGGTGAAGGTGGAGCGGCTCGGGCGGGGCGACGATGCCCGCTCCTGGGCGCCGCCCTACTGGGGCGCCGAGAGCGCCACCTTCATGAGCGTCAACCGCGGGAAGCGGAGCCTCGCCGTGGATCTCAAGTCGCGCGACGGGCTCGCCGTCCTCGAGCGCCTGGTGGGCCGGGCGGACGTCTTCGTCCAGTCGCTCCGCGCCGGCGCCGTCGAGGAGCTGGGGCTGGGCTGGGAGCGGGCACGCGCGCTGAACCCCCGGCTCATCTACTGCTCCGTCACGGCGTTCGGCACGGAGGGGCCGTACCGCGACCGTCCGGGCTACGATCCGCTGATGCAGGCCTACTGCGGCATCATGTCCGTCACCGGCCATCCGGGCCAGCCGCCGGCGCGCGTGCCGATGTCACTCGTGGACATGGGAACGGGCATGTGGGCCGTCGCGGGGATCCTCGGCGCGCTGAGGGAGCGCGACAGCACGGGCCGGGGCGCGCAGGTGACGACAGCCCTCTTCGACACCGCGCTCGCCTGGACGGTGTTCCAGACGAACCAGTACCTGGCGACAGGCGAGGTGCCCCGGCCCCAGGGCTCGGGCACGGCCATGATCGTCCCCTACGAGGCCTTCCCCGCCCGTGACGCGTGGGTGATGATCGCCGCGGGCTCGGATGCGCTCTTCGCCAAGGCCTGCGAGGCCCTCGATGCGCCCGCCCTGGCGCGAGATCCGCGCTTCGCAAGCAACCCGAAGCGCGTCGAGCACCGCGGGGCGCTCGTCGACGCGCTCTCTGCCCTGACCCGCGCGATGCCGGCGGAGGAGCTGCTGGCGCGGCTCCAGAAGGCCGGCGTCCCCTCGGCGCCGATCCTCACGGTGGACCAGGTCGCGGCGGAGCCGCAAACCGACGCCAGCGGGATGCTCATCCCCGCCAGGCACCCGCGGCTCGCCGGCTACCGCGCGGTGGGACTGCCGATCAGGTGGGACGGCGAGCGCCCGCCCGTGACCCGGGTCCCTCCGCTGCTCGGCGAACACTCGGCCGAGGTGCTGGCCGAGCTCGGCTATGACCAGGACACCATCAGGAGGCTCGTGGACCAGCATGTCATCGGACTTTAGGACCCTCACTGTTTCGCGCTCGGCCGACGGGTTCGTCGTCACGGTGGAGCTCAACCGCCCCGAGGCGCTCAACGCCATGAACACGGCCATGGGGGAGGATTTCCTGCGCTGCTTCGACGCCTTCCAGTGGGACCGGACGGTGCGCGCCGTGATCCTCACCGGCGCGGGCCAGAAGGCCTTCTGCGTGGGCGGCGACCTCAAGGAGCGGGAGGGCATGACGGACGAGGTCTGGCGCGCCCAGCATCAGATCTTCGAGGAAGGGGCCTTCCGCCTCCTCCGCTGCCCGGTGCCCGTCATCGCGGCCGTGGAGGGCTTCGCCATGGGCGGCGGCTGCGAGCTGGCGATTCTCTCGGACTTCGTCGTGGCGAGCGAGAGCGCCGTCTTCGCGGTGCCGGAGGTGACGCGCGGGATCTTCCCGGGCATCGGCGGCACCCAGCTCCTGCCGCGGATCATCGGCGGGCCGCTGGCCAAGGAGATGATCTTCACCGGCCGGCGCGTGAGCGCCGCCGAGGCCAAGGCGATCGGGCTGGTGAACCACCTGGTGCCCGCGGGCCAGGCGCGCGCCAAGGCGCTCGAGATCGCGGCTACCATCGCCGAGAACGGCCCCGTGGCCGTGCGCCAGGCGAAGAAGGCCATCGCCTGGGGCAGCGAGACGGATCTGTCCACGGCCATGGTGCTGGCCATCGAGGCCTACAACAACACCGTCACCACCGACGATCGGCTCGAGGGCGTGAGAGCGTTCAACGAGAAACGGAAGCCCCGCTTCCAGGGGAAGTGAGCGAGGACAACTCATGAGTGACATGTCATTCGCCCTCACCGACGAGCAGAAGGCGCTCAAGGCCGCCGTGTCCGACCTGTGCAAGCAGTACCCGGCCCAGTACTGGCGCGACCTCGACACGCGGCGCGAGTACCCCGACGCCTTCGTCAACGAGCTGACCAAGGCCGGCTACCTCGCCGTGCTGATCCCGCACGAGTACGGGGGCGCGGGGCTCGGGATCATGGAGGCCGCGCTCATCCTGGAGGAGATCAACCGCTCGGGCGGCAATGCCGGCGCCTGCCACGCCCAGATGTACATCATGGGCACCGTGCTCCGCCACGGCTCCGAAGCGCAGAAGCGGCAGTACCTGCCCAAGCTCGCCACGGGGGAGCTCAGGCTCCAGGCCTTCGGCGTCACCGAGCCCAACGCCGGCTCGGACACGACGAAGCTGCAGACCACGGCCGTCCGCGCCGGCGATCGCTACGTGGTCAACGGCCAGAAGATGTTCATCTCCCGGGTGCTGCAGTCGGACCTCATGCTGCTCCTCGCTCGCACCACGCCCGTGGACCAGGTGAAGCGGAAGACGGACGGGCTGAGCGTCTTCCTCGTCGACATCCGTGACCTCAAGGGGCTCGAGGTGCGGCCGCTCCGCATGATGATGAACCACTCCACCAATGCCCTCTTCTTCGACAACATGGAGATCCCGGCGGACAGCCTCATCGGACAGGAGGGCAAGGGCTTCTCGTACATCCTCGACGGCATGAACGCCGAGCGCATCCTGGTCGCCTCCGACTCGCTCGGCGACGGGCGCTGGTTCATCGAGAAGGCGGTGGCCTACGCGAGCCAGCGCGTCATCTTCGGCAAGCCCATCGGCGCCAACCAGGGCGTGCAATTCCCCATCGCCAGGGCCCACATGGCCGTGGAGGCCGCCGATCTCATGCGGACCAAGGCGGCCAGGCTCTTCGACGCCGGCCTGCCCTGCGGGCCCGAGGCCAACATGGCCAAGTTCCTGGCGGCCGAGGCCGCCATCGAGGCGGGGAACGCGTGCATCGACTGCCACGGCGGCTACGGTTTCGCCGAGGAGTACGACGTGGAGCGCAAGTTCCGGGAGTCGCGGCTCTACCGGGCGGCGCCCATCAACAACAACCTCATCATGGCCTTCGTCGGCGAGCACGTGCTCGGCATGCCGCGCTCGTACTGACCCATGGCCCCCTGGGAGACGACCCCATGACCCTGGCGAAGCGCGTGACGATCTGCGAGGTGGGGACGCGGGACGGGTTCCAGATCGAGCCCGGCTTCATCCCGACGGAACAGAAGATCGAGGTGGTGGACCGCCTCTCGGCGACGGGCATGCCGAAGATCGAGGTGACGTCCTTCGTCTCCCCCAAGGCCGTCCCCCAGCTGCGGGACGCCGAGGAGGTGATGGCAAGGATCACGCGACGTCCGGGCACCGTGTACTCGGCGCTCGTCCCCAACGACAAGGGCGCCGTGCGGGCCGTGGACGCCCGGGTGGACGAGATCCACACCGTGGTCTCGGCCAGCGAGAGCCACAACCTCGCCAACGTGAACATGACCATCGCCGAGTCCATGGTGAAGCTCCGCGCCGTGGCCGAGGTGGCCCGGCGCGCCCGCGTGGCGATCGCGGCCGGAATCTCGTGTTCCTTCGGCTGCCCCTTCGAGGGCGAGGTGCCGGTGGACCGGCTCGAGTCCGTGGTGGCGCGGCTGGTGGAGCTTGGCGCCCGCGCCATCGGGCTGGCCGACACCACCGGCATGGCCAACCCGGCCCAGGTGGCCCGGGTGCTCGAGCGGCTGATGCCTCGCTTTCCAGGGATCGAGTGGACGCTTCACACCCACGACACGCGCGCCATGGCCATCCCGAACGTCCTCGCCGCCATGGAGATGGGCGTGACCCAGGTCGACGCTTCGATCGGAGGGCTCGGCGGCTGTCCCTTCGCCCCGGGCGCCTCGGGTAATGTCTGCACCGAGGACCTGATCCACTGCCTGCACGCCATGGGCGTCGACACCGGCGTGGATCTCGACGCCCTCATCGCGACCTCGAGGCGCGTGCAGGAGATCGTGGGGCGCCCGCTGCCGGGCCAGATCGTCAAGGCCGGAAAGTGGGACCGGCGCTATCCCCTCCCCGACGGCGTCCAGGCGCGACTCGCCGCGCTGGGTGCTTCGTGACCAAGGCCGCGCTGCGCATGCTGCGCCTGATAAACTGCATGGAAGTCTCCGTGTTCCGCGGGTAGGTCGAATGTTCGACGAGCGCCTCGACCCCGAATTCGTCAAGCACCTCTTCGAGACGACGGACATCGTGCGGAAGCCCGTGACCGGCATCATCGCCGGCTACCACGTGCTGCCCTATATCCTGGTGGGACCCCAGGAGGACCGGCCGGCGCGCTCGGTGGAGATCCGCGGGAAGATCAAGGTCTCCCCGCGGCTGGTGCTCGCGCCCGGGCACGCCGGGCAGACCTACGGCGATCTCTTCAAGGAGTCGGAGGTGATGGACCGGGCGCTGGTGGCGCGGGTCTTCTCCTTCATGTACTCCTCCCGGCACCAGGTCACGCTCGAGAGCGAGGACCTCTCCATCCAGCGGTGGGACCGGGACCCGCAGGCCCAGATCGAGCGCGCGCTCGACGAGCTGACGCAGCGGGAAGTCATCAACACGGGGGTCATCCTGTCGCCCAACGTCCGCTTCTACCCCGTGTCGCTCGACCGGTTCATCACGGAGATCCTCGACCAGGAGTTCCGGCACTAGCAGGCTGCTGAAAAAGGCCCATCTGCTTCGTTGGCGCCCTCGGCCGCACGCTCAACGTACAGAAAGTACGCCTCGCGTGTGGCCGTCGGGCGCCGCCTCGCATCTGGACCTTTTTGAGCAGCCTGCGAGTTTTTCAGCGGGCTGCTGGCGGGCCGTTTCGAGCGGCCGGCGGAGTGTCCCCGCATCCTGCTACTGGAACGCGCGGCTGGCCGCGATCTCCGGCGGGATCTGGAAGAGGTACTCGCGCAGGTACTCGAGCTCCTCACCCTGGGCGCGCATCTCCACCCGCATGAGGTCGCGGATGGAGAGCATGGACAGGAGCCGGCCCTCGCTGACCACGGGGAGGTGGCGGATGTTGGCCTGGTCCATCTTGCGCATGGCCGACTGGTAGTCCTCGTCCACGTCGCCCACCACGAGCTCGGTGGTCATGACCTCCCCGACGGGGGTGCGCGCCGGGTCGAGGCCGGGCTCCACCACGCGGCGGACCACGTCGCGCTCAGAGAACACGCCGGTCAGCCTGTCGCCGTCGAGGACGACGACGATGCCCACGTTGTGCTCGGTCATGGCGCGCACGGCCTCCGACACCGTGGCGCTCTTCTGGACAATGAAGAGGAACGAAGGGCGCATGATGTCGCGCAGCGTCTTCATGGCGGCACCTCCCTCGAAGGCAGTTCGCCCCGGGCCCGGGAATCGACTGGGTTCCCTGACGCTACTCCTTGGGACAGCGGAGCGCAACCGTGATGCGGCCCCCGCGGCGTGGGGGAGACTGCCCCGCATGCGCGCGTGGGTGCCGTCGCGTCTCGGCCCAACGTGGCACCGTCCATCATCATCGTGGTGACCCTGCAGTTCTCCCAGTTCATCGTGGCCGAGGCGGCCATCTTCTTCCTGGGCTTCGGGGTGCAGCCGCTCACGCCCGCGTGGGGCAGCATGCTCTCGGAGAGCCGCGACTTCCTCTACGTGGCGTGGTGGCTCGCGGCCTTTCCCGGGGCGGCGCTGGCGCTGACGGCGCTCGGGATCAACCTCGTGGGCGACTGGCTGCGCGGCATCCTGGACCCCAAGTTCCGAGTCTGACCGCCGCGCGTCAGTCGGCCGGCCGCCACAGGGAGAATCCGGCCACGACGAAGTCGCCGTCGAAGCCGAGGGCCGTGGGGCAGGCCGTCGCCTCCATCACGGCGAAGCTCACCGCGTCGGTGTAGCTGATCCGCTGATCGGGCAGACGGTCCAGCCACGCGAGCGCCTCCCGGTGATGGGAGGCCGTGGCGAACTCGATGGTGAGGAGCGTACTGGCCTCTAGCCGATCGAGGACGCGGCGGGCGGCCTGCGGGCCCGCCCGGAAGAGGAGGAGGCGATGAGTCTCGCCCAGGACGAGGTTGGTCGTGATGAGCCGCCGGCGCTGGGCCGCGGCCGCTTCGAATCGCTCGTGGGCCTCGGCATGGTGCTGGTCTCGCGCGCTGACCAGCGCGATCCAGCCGCTGCTATCGACGAACAGGCGGCCGGCGGTGGCGGACCCGGTACGGTGATGCCTTGTCGGCAACGAAGGTTTCCTCGAGGTAACGATCCACCTGCTCGCTCACGTCCGGAGGCAGGCCGTCGATCATCCCGCTGGCGTGGAGGAGAGGTTCGTCCTGCCGTGGGCGGGTGAGCGCGCGCACCGCGACGCGGACGGCCTGCGACTTGGTCCAACCGCGAGCCCGGGCCCACCGCTCGAGCCGCTCGAGGTCGGCCTCGTCCAGATAGATCTGTAGTGGCCGTGTCATGATCTCGGAGGCTACCGACTCATGACGTCTTTGTCAATAGACTCATGAGTGGCTCGTGGGCGATCGCCCCGGTGTACGATCCCCCCCGTGACCTCAGGAACCGACATCGCCATCAGACCGCGCCGCACCTGCCGGGCTGGGCCCAGGTGAAAGAGGTCCAGATCGCCAACGACTACGAGCAGCTCTTCCAGGGTACCCCGACCTACTCCTCCCACGGCGGGAACAAGGCGCTGGAGGCCAAGATCGCCCAGGCCGTGACCGTCGTGGTCCGAAGAAGCGGATCGAGGCGTGGGCGGAGATCCAGCAGATGGTGGGCGATGAGATCCCGTGGGTCTTCCTCTGGCAGCAGCACGACATCTACGGCGTCGCCGCCTGGATCGACTGGAACCCGCGGGCCGGCTGAGTGGGTCGAGGTCGTAGGGGGAGTGGCTGGGTCAGGCGGGAGGCGCCTCCGTCTCGTCCTGGGGGCTCTCGGTGCCGGCGGCCGCGTCCTCCGCCGCTGTCCGCTGCTCCTGCGCGGGATCAGTCAGATCGGAGAGCGCTCTCAGCTCCAGGTCGTACCAGGGGTCGGTGCTCATCGCGTCGCCTCTCCGGTGCTGGTGTCACGCACCTGCCGGTCGGTGGCTCGACCATGGCGGCCCGCTGGGGGCTCTCGCTGCCGGCCCCTCACGGAGCATGACGGATGCCAGACACCGAGACGAGCGCAAACAGCAGTTTTCGCGCGCCGAGACGGGAACGGCGCGACATTCTGCCTGACCGTTTCGGCGCCTGGCCAGGGCGAGCCGGTGCGCATCGAACCTTCAACGCTGGTGAGACTGACACATGGACGCCCGGGTGCCATCACCGTACTGACCGGCGCCTTCCTGATCGACTGCACCGGCACGGAACCCGTGGACGGCGCCGCCGCCGTCATCGAGGGCGAGCGGATCACGGACGTGATTCGCTCCGGCAAGGTCGGCCCCCTCAAGGGGCGCGTCGAGACACTCTCCCTCAAGGGCCGCACCCACCTGATCATGAAGGGCGGCCGGGTCTACAAGCATGCGCTGTGACGCTCCACGGAATCCTTCGACGCCGGGCCAGAGGGGCGGGCCAGCAAATCCTGCCGCGGCGACCAGCCCCGCGCCGGGCGGCGCGGTGGCCGTCGGGCTCCGCCAGTGGCGAACAACGGTCACTCGTCGGGGAAGGACGCCGCGCGCCTCTCGCGGAACGCGGCGATCCCCTCCACGAAGAAGCCGGCTGAGGCGCAGAGGATCTGACCGCGGTCCTCGAGCGCGATCGCCGTCTCCAGGCTCCCGCCCCCAAGGGCCAGGTTGAGCCCTTCCTTCGTCAGCCGCAATCCGAGCGGCGACGCGCGAAGCATCTCCTGGGCGAGGGCACGCGCGGTCGGCTCGAGAGCGTCCTCCGCGACGACGTCCGAGACGAGACCGACCCGCAACGCCCGCTCGGCGTCGATGAAGCGCCCGCTCATCATGAGCTCTGACGCCACCGAGGCCCCGACCGCGCGTGGGAGGAAATAGCTGATCCCCACGTCGCACCCGGTCAGGCCCATGCGCACCATCGCGACGTTCATGCGAGCGCTCGGGGCCGCGAAGCGCACATCCGAGGCAAGCGCGAGCGCGAAGCCGCCCCCCGTTGCCGCCCCGTGCACGAGGCAGATGATCGGCTGTGGGCAGCGAGGTAGTGCTGGCCCACCCACACCGAGTCGAAGCCGAGCTCGCGCATGAGGCGCACCTGCTCCACCGTCTCGCGGAAGGCTGCCGCGGTATGGGTGCC
>JACPCX010000031.1:0-10418 GCA_016184305.1 Candidatus Rokuibacteriota bacterium
GCGTCAGCGCGCCATTCGTCCAGTGCAGGAAGTTGCAGACTGCGCGGTGGGGGATCATGACCCCCTTGGGGCGGCCCGTGGAGCCGGAGGTGTAGATGACGTAGGCCAGGGTGTGGGGCCCGGCGACGGCGTCGAGAGGCGCGCCGCTCTGCGCCGCGACAGCCTCCCGGTCGGCGTCGAGGCAGAGCAGCCGAGCGCCGGAGCTGGGCACGCCGTCGGCGAGGCATTGCCGGGTGAGCAGGACCGCTGGGGCGGCGTCCTCGAGCATGAAGCGGAGGCGCTCCGGCGGATAGGTCGGGTCCAGGGGCAGGTACGCCCCGCCGGCCTTGAGGATGCCGAGGAGCGCGGCGAACATCTCGGGGCAGCGCTCCAGGCAGACACCGACGAGCGTGTCCGGCCCGACGCCGAGTGAGCGCAGGTGGCGGGCGAGCTGGTTGGCGCGGTAGTCCAGCTCGCGGTAGGTGAGGGTCTGGCCCTCGAAGACCACGGCAATGGCGTCGGGGTTGCGGCCGACCTGCGCCTCGAAGAGGGCGTGCAGCGTGGTCTCCGAGGGGTACGAGGTCCGGGTGTCGTTCCAGTCGACGAGGAGCTGGCGGCGCTCGGGGGCGGTGAGCAGGGGGAGACGCGAGAGGGACTGGGCGGGATCCGTGACGATCCCCTCCAGCAGCCGCTCGTAGTGGCCGAGCATCCGCTCCATGGTGGCCGGCTCGAAGAGGTCCGTGCTGTACTCGAGGGTCACGCGGAGCCCGTCGACCGTCTCCGCCAGCGACGCGGTCAGGTCGAACTTGGCGGTGGCCGAGTGGACCTCGACGGGCGTGACGGTGAGGCCGTCGAGCGAGAAGGAGGCGCGAGCGGGATCCTGGAGGACGAACAGGGTCTGAACGAGGGGGGCGCGGTCGAGGGAGCGCTCGGGGCGGAGGGCCTCGACGAGCCGGTCGAAGGGGAGGTCCTGATGGGCGTAGGCGCCCAGCGCGGTGTCGCGCACGCGGCGGAGGAAGTCGCGAAACGGCGGGTCGCCGGAGGAATCGGAGCGGAGGACGAGGGTGTTCACGAAGAAGCCGATGAGAGGCTCGATCTCGACGCGCGGCCGGCCGGCGATGGCGGTGCCGACGACGAGATCGTCCTGTCCCGTATAGCGATGGAGGAGAGTCTGGAAGGCGGCGGCGAGCGTCATGAAGAGCGTGGCCTGCTCGCCGCGGCCGACGGTCTTGACGGCCTCGGTGAGCGGGCGGGGAAGCAGGCGGGTAGTCTGCGCGCCGCGGTTGGAGAGGATGGGCGGGCGCGGGTGGTCGGTGGGCAGCTCGAGATGGGCGGGGGCGCCATCGAGCTGGCGCGTCCAGTAAGCGAGCTGACGGGTGAGCGGCTCGCCCTGGAGCCACTGGCGCTGCCAGGCGGCGTAATCGGCGTACTGGATGGGCAGGGGGTGCAGGGGCGAGGGCTCGCCGTGGGAGAAGGCGCCGTAGAGGTCGGAGATCTCCTGGAGAAGGATGCCCACGGACCAGCCGTCCGAGGCGATGTGGTGCATGACGAGGAGCAGCACCTGCTCCCTCGGCCCCAGCCGGACCACAAGTCCTCGCAGCATCAGGTCTCGCTGAAGGTCGAAGGGCCGCCGTGCCTCGGCGGCGAGCACCCGCTCGGTCTCCACCTCGCGCTGGGGTTCAGGCCACTCGGAGAGATCCACCACGGGCAGATCCACAGGCCGGGCCTCCCCGATCAGCTGGACCGCCTCGCCGTCCGCCGTGTAGAACGTCGTCCGCAACGACTCGTGGCGCGCCACGATGGCGTCGAGCGCCCGGCGAAGGGTGTCCAGATCCAGGGCGCCGACGAGGCGCACCGCCCTCGGCACGTTGTACACGGTACTGCCCGGCTCCAGCTGATCGAGGAACCACAACCGCTGCTGAGCGTACGAGAGCGCGCGCCGGTCCGAGGGCTCCGCGCGCAGGACCCCGGCGTCCGGCGGGGTGCCCGGACCCATGAGCCGGCGCTCGAGCAGCGCGCGCTTCTCCGGAGAGAGCGCGGCGATCCTCGCGCGGAGGTCCTTCGCCTCTCGGCCGGGGCCGCTCATGCGGTCCGATCCTCGAGCAACCGGCGGGCGTCCTCGTCGGAGAGCTCCCCCAGCTCGCGAAGCAGCCCGGCCAGCTCGTCGGGGTCGGCCTCCCGGGCGTGGCTCTCGACGATGAGCGTGGCGAGATCGGCGACGCGGGGAGCATCGAAGAGGGCCCGGAGCGGAAGGTCCACGTGGAATCGGCTGCGGACGCGCGAGAGCAGGCGCAGGGCCAGCAGAGAGTGACCGCCCAGGTCGAAGAAGTCATCATCGACCCCCACCTGCTCGCGGCCGAGGATGCCGGCCCAGATCTCGCAGAGGGTGGTTTCCAGCGGGGTCCGCGGGGCCACGAATCTCCGCTCCATCGGCGTGAGATCCGGCGCCGGCAGGGCGCGGCGGTTCACCTTGCCGTTGGGAGTGAGCGGCAGCGCCTCGAGCATGACGAACTGGGCGGGTACCATGACGAACGGGAGCCGCTCCTGAAGGAAGCGGCGGAGCCCGGCCGGCTCCGGAGCGGGCTGCCGGCCGGGGACAATGTAGGCCACGAGCCGCCGGTCTGCCGGCAGGTCCTCGCGCGCCACCACCGCCACCTCTCGCAAGTCCGGGTGCTGGGCGAGCACGACCTCGATCTCACCGAGCTCCACCCGGACGCCGCCGATCTTCACCTGGTAATCGAGGCGGCCCAGGAACTCGATGGCGCCGTCGGGGAGGTAGCGCCCCTGGTCCCCAGTCTTGTAGAGGCGAGATCCCGATGCCGCGTCGAAGGGGTCGGCGATGAACTTCTCGGCCGTGAGCTCCGGCCGGTTCAGGTACCCCCGCGCCAGGCCGACGCCGCCCAGATGGATCTCACCCGGCACCCCGACGGGGACCGGGTTGAGGGCCCGGTCGAGGATATAGACCCTGGCGTTGGCGATGGGCCGGCCGATCGGCACGACCTCCCGCGCGTGGTCCTCCGCGGTGCCGAAGTGATAGGTCGAGAACATCGTGCACTCGGTGGGGCCGTACTGGTTGACGATCCTTGCCGCCGGGCACAGCAGCGCCGCCGCGCGCCTGCAGTCGACGGTGGGGAGCGCCTCGCCGCTCGGCAGCACGAAGCGCAGGGACTGGGCCGGCCGCGCCGTCTCCTCGGCGGCGCGGGTGAGCGCGCGCAGCATGGGGGGGACGATCGCCAGGATGACGGTGATCTGCTGCTCGTGGATGTGGGCGAGCACCGCCGCCGGGTCCGAGACCTCCTCGTCGGTCAGGAGCACCAGGCGGCCGCCCGTCGCGAGCGGGCCGAAGATGCAGCGGACGGAGGCGTCGAAGGAGATGGAGGTGAGCCACAGCGCCACGTCCGCGGCCACGAGGTCGTAGGCCCTGGCGACGAAGGCGAGGCAGTTGACCACCCCTCGATGGGCGAGGAGGGTCCCCTTGGGTCTCCCCGTCGATCCCGAGGTGTAGATCACGTACGCGAGCTGGTCCGCCTGGCACGCCACGGAGGGAGTGGCCCCGTCCTCCGCGTCGAACCGGGGGCGATCGCGGTCGAGACAGAGCATCGGGACCGTGTCGGACGGCATCCTCGCGAGCAGACGCTCCTGGGTCAGAACCAGGCGCGGGCGCGCATCCTCGAGCATGAAGCTCAGACGGTCGGCCGGGTAGCTCGGATCGAGCGGCAGGTATGCCCCACCGGCCTTGAGGATGCCCAGGAGCCCCACGATCATCTCGACGGAGCGCTGGGCACATATGCCCACGAGGACATCGGGCCCCACCCCGAGCGCTCCGAGATGGTGGGCGAGGCGATTGGCCCGCCGGTTGAGCTCGCGGTAGCTGATCTCCACGCCGTCATGGACCACGGCCACCGCGTCGGGCGTCCGCTCCACCTGCGCCTCGACAAGGTGATGCACGCAGGCCCCGGCGGGGAACTCGGTCCGCGTGTCATTCCACTCGACGAGCAATTGCTGGCGCTCGGCCGGGCGCAGGAGGGGGAGCGCCGAGAGCCGCCGGCGCGGATCGGCCGCGGCCCCCTCCAGCAGGGTCTGCAGATGGCCGAGCATCCGGCTCGCTGTGCCCGGGTCGAAGAGGTCCGTGCTGTACGCCAGGCTGAGATGGATCCCCGCTTCGTCCTCTCGCGCCGTGAGGCTGAGATCGAGCGTGGATCCGACCTCCGGCGTGGCGAGACGGCTCACGGCGAGCCCGGGAAGGGTGAGATCGGCCTCAGGGAAGTTCTCCATGTCCAGGCTCACCCGCAGCGCGGCGCGCCGCCGCGGATCCTGATCCGGTTGGAGCGCCTCGACGAGCCTCTGGAAGGGGAGGTCCTGATCGGCATAGGCTCGCAGCGCGACATGACGCGCGCGGCGGAGCAGCTCCAGGAACTCGGGGTCCCCGGAGAGATCGGTGCGAAGAATCAGGAAGTCGGCGAAGACACCGATGAGGTTCTCGAGCTCGACGCGGTTTCGCCCCGCGACGCTCGACCCGATGACGATCTGGTCCTCTCCCGTGTAGCGGTGGAGCAGCGTCTGGAAGGCGGCCACGAGCGTCATGAACAGGCTGGCCCCTTCCTGCCGGCTCAGTGAGTGGAGCGCCTGGGACAGCGCGCGGGACAGCGTGATGGTCTCCCTCGCGCGCCGGAAACTCGGCATCGGGAGCCGCGGCCTGTCGGTGGGCAGAGGAATCTCGGGGAGCGTGTCTCCCAGCTCCTGCTTCCAGCGGGCCAACCGCGCCTCCAGCACGGCGCCGGTGAGGGCCGCGCGCTGCCACTCGGCGAAGTCCGCGTACTGGATGGGCAGCTCGGGCAGGGGCGAGGGCTGGTCGGTCGCGAAGGCTCCGTACAGGGTGCCGAGCTCGCGGGCCAGCACTTCGCGGGCCCATCCGTCGCAGACGATGTGGTGGAGCGTGAGGAGCAGCCAGTGCTCCTCCCGCCCGAGGCTCAGCAGCCGAGCGCGGACGGGAGGCCCCGCCCCGAGATCGAAGGGCCGCCGGTTTTCCTCGGCGAGAAGTCGCCGGGCCTCGGCTTCCCGCTCGGCCGGGGCCAGGCGGCGCAGGTCGCTGAGGGGCAGGGCCAGATCGAGGCTTGGCGCGACGACCTGGAGGAGATCTCCTTCGGCCGCGGTGAAGGTGGTCCGCAGGGTCTCGTGCCGGCTCACGATCTCCTGAAGGCTCCGCTCGATCGCGGTCTCGTCCAGCGGTCCCTCGAGCCGGAAGTGCATCGGCACGTTGTAGAGGGCGCGGTCGGGAACGAGCTGATCCAGGAGCCAGAAGCGTTCCTGGCCGAACGAGGCGCGGCGGACGCGGTGTCCCGAATCGGCCCGGACGAGCGGTGCCCCGGAGGCCTGTCGCCTCTCACGCGCGAAGGCGAGGGACCCTGCCAGACCGGCCACGGTCGGCGTCTGGAAGATGCTCGACAGCGGCAGCTCGACGCCCAACGCGTCACGGACGCGTGAGGCGATCAGCATGGCGTGAATGGAGTCGCCGCCCAGCGCGAAGAAGTCATCCTGGATGCCGACGGCCTCGAGGCCCAGCACCGCGGCCCAGATCTCCGCGAGAGCGCTTTCGGTGGGCGTCCTCGGCGGCCCGGACGCCGCGGCGGTGTGAAGTCGCGCGCCGGCCTGCAGGCCGAGCTGCTCGGCGAGCCTCGTCCGCTGGGGCTTGCCGGTCGCGCCCGTGGGGATCCGGTCGACGAGCAGCATCCGACCTGGCACCTTGAAGTTGGCGAGCCGCTCGGCCACAAACCGGCGGAGGTCCTGCTCGGCGGCCTGGGAGCCGGTTCGCAGGACCACCGCGGCGCCCACATCTTCTCCCAGTGTGGGGTGGGGGATCGGAAAGACAACCGCCTCGGCGACAGCCGGATGGGTCCCGAGGACGTCCTCCACCTCGCGCGGGGCGATCTTCTCGCCGCCGCGGTTGATCAGCTCCTTCAGGCGGCCCGTGATGAACAGGTAGCCGTCGGGGTCGAGATGCCCCAGGTCCCCGGTGCGGAGCCACCCGTTGGTGAACGCATGGGTGGCCGGCTCGTTCTCGTAGCCCGCCGTCACTCCTGGACCGCGGATGGCGATCTCCCCCTGGGTGCCCGTCGGGACTGGCCGTCCCTCGCCGTCGAGGACCGCGACCTCGGCGCCCGCGGCGATGCCCACCGATCCCGGCTTGCGCGGCCGGGGCGGGAGCGGATTGCTCGCGATCTGGTGTGAGGCCTCGGTCATCCCGTAGGCCTCGATCACGGGAGCGCCGAAGAGCACCTCGATCTCGATTCCGAGCCGGGGCGGCAGGGGAGCCGAGGAGGAGCGGACAAGCCGCAGGGGCGCGCGGGCGGCAGGCGAAGGGGTGAGCCCCCCGAGCGTGACGATGGCCCGGTGCATCGTGGGGACCGCCGAGTACCACGTGGGGCGCAGCTCCTCCAGCCACGCGCCGAACCTCGCCACGTCGAAGCGGGGCGGGCAGGCCACGCTGCCGCCGGCCGCGAGGGAGGCCAGGAGCACCATGAGGCCGTGGATGTGGAATAGCGGCATCACGTCGAGGCAGCGATCCTCGGCGCCCAGCCCGAGAGAAGCGGCGATGCGCTGCGCCGAGGCAGCGAGGTTCGCGTGGGTGAGCGGCACTCGCTTCGGGCGCGCCGTGGTCCCGGAGGTCTGGAGCAGCAGCGCCACGTCGGATGACCGGGCCGAGCCCGGCGTCGCGGGCCGCGCCCCTGCGGCGCCGTGGAGCGTGAAGAGCCCCGCCTGTCCACCCGGCACCGGGGCGAGCTCGATGAGGGCGATGCCTTGAGCGAGGGCCACGGTCCGCGCCGGCGTCTCCTGGCCGGCCGGGATCAAGAGCGCCCGGGCGGCGAGATCGGCGAGGTGGGCGGCGTACTCGGCCGCCGGCCAGGCCGGGTTGAGCGGGACACATGTGGCGCCGGCCGCCACGCCCAGGAATGCCACCGCCATCTCCGGGCCCTCGGGGAGGGCGAGCGCGACACGATCGTTCCGCCCTATCCCCATCCCGCGGAGCGTCCGGACCACCTCGTCCACGTGTCCAAGGAGGCGGCCGTATGTCAGAGGGCGCCGGCCCGGCGCGGCGATGGCGACGGCCTCCGCGCGCTGCTGCGCCTGGAGGCGCAGCAGGCCGTGAACCGAGAGCGCGTCGTTCGTCGTGGTCATGAACGACCCAGGTCGGCGAGCCCCGCTCCCACGACGCGGTGCCCGAGGATGGTCACGGCGAGCCCGGTGACCGCCGGAGCTTCGAAGACGGCGGCCAGGGGCAGATCGACCTGGAAGCGGTCGAGCACCCGGGAGGTGATCCGGGTGGCCAGGAGCGAGTGGCCGCCGAGATCGAGGAAGTGGTCGCCGGCGCCGACCCGGTCGAGCCCGAGAACCTCCCGCTCGGAGCGCGCGGGGATGGACTGCGCGAGGGGATCGGCGAACGGGGCGACCGCGTCCATCGGATCCGGGCGGCTACTCGGCGCGGGCGGATTCCGCCCCACGCCGTGAGAAGTGGCGACGCGGAATGTCACTCGCGGCCACGTTGTGTGCCCCCGATTCTCAGCGGGCCGATGCCGGGCTTATCGTGGGCCAAGTTCGATACCACCAAGACAACATACTGAATTCATATCCCTTTCTGCCGTGAGATCACCCCTGCCCCCGGGCCGCTGTCACCCTCCCCGTCACGCCGAGGAGGCACGGGACTCGATCTATGCAGAAACCTTGCCGGCCTGAGCTGTCATCGCGCAAGGGGATGCCTTTGCCAGGAAGATCATCGAGGGGCGGCCCTACAAGCGCAAGGACGAGCTGAAGACGAAGAAGATCGTGCCCGAAGCCACCTAGGACAAGATCAAGGACCACATCATCGCCGAGCAGGCGGCGACGGAGAAGTAGCGAGTCTCGACGGCGCCCTGCCCGCCAGCCCGGGACTCAGCCTCCGGTCTTGGCGGCCGGCACCCCGGCCGCAGCCGGATGGCCGTTGTCGTCGATGGCGCAGGCGGCGGCTCCCGCCTCCCGGTGGATGGACAGATCCGTGATGCTCGGGTGCTGGCCGCACACGGGGCAATTGGGGTCGCGCCGCAGCCGGACCTCCCGGAAGCGCATCCCGAGAGCGTCGTAGGTCAGGAGCCGCCCGATCAGGGTCTCGCCCACCCCCAGCAGCAGCTTGATCGCCTCTGTCGCCTGCACCAGCCCGATCACGCCTGGGAGCACGCCCAGGACACCCGCCTCGCTTCAGCTGGGCACGAGCCCCGGCGGCGGCGGCGTCGGGTAGAGGCAGCGGTAGCACGGTCCCTGGCCGGGGGCGAAAACCGTCGCCATGCCCTCGAACTGGAAGATCGAGCCGTGGACATTGATCTTGCCGCCGAGGTAGCAGGCGTCGTTGACCAGGTAGCGGGTGTCGAAGTTGTCCGAGCCGTCCACCACCAGGTCGTAGTCCTTGATGATGTCCATCACGTTGTCCACGTCGATGCGCATGGGCAGCGGGATGACGGTGACGTCGTGGTTGAGCGCCCGGATCATCTCGCTGCCCGACTCCACCTTCGGACGGCCCACGTTGGCGGTGGTGTGGAGGATCTGGCGCTGAAGGTTCGAGACATCCACCACGTCACCGTCCATGAGCCCGATGGTTCCCATCCCGGCCGCGGCCAGGTAAAGCGCCGTGGGAGAGCCGAGTCCCCCTGCGCCGATCAGGAGCACCTTGGAGCGGAGGAGCTTGCGCTGGCCCTTCTCGCCCACTTGCGGCAGGAGGAAGTGGCGGCTGTAGCGCTGGATCTGCTCGGTCGAGAGCGGCTGGTCCTTGACCACGGGGAGCCCCGACTGGGCCCACTTCTGGAAGCCCCCCTGAAGGTTGACCACGTGCTCGTAGCCGAGTTCCTTGAGCTGGCGGGCGGCGAGCACGGAGCGCAGGCCCGTCTGGCAGTAGAGGACGATGGGTGTCGAGGGCTCCGCGGCCACGGTGCCGATGCGGAACTCGAGGAAGCCGCGGCTGATATTGGCCGAGCCCTCGATGTGGCCGTCGCGGTACTCGTCGGGATCCCGCACGTCCACGACCACCACGGGCTCGCCCGCGTCGAGCCGCTTCTTGAGCTCGGCCGGTCCCTGCTCGGGGATGACCTGCCTGGCTTCGGCCAGCATCTGCTTGAGCGTTTTCATGTCGTTGGTCCTTGACCTTGGGCGGGCACCCGGGCTATCGCCCGCCTTCTTCACCTGGGGCGGGCACCCGGGCTATCGCCGGCCCGCCCCCGCCGGGATCTCACGCACGGCTTGTCCACCGGGCGATCCCAGTCGCCGTCATCCGGGCTGTCTGTCCGTCCAGATTACCATCATTCCCGATCGGGTGTATTGGTAATTCTGGGCTCCTTGTTGCTACACGGGAAAGGTTGCTATACTCGGCCCGCGAATGAAAGGCCTAATCCTCTCGGGTGGGCGCGGAACCCGGCTCCGGCCCATCACCTTCACCTCGGCCAAGCAGCTGGTTCCCGTGGCCAACAAGCCCATCCTTTTCTACGGCGGCCTCCGGGATCCGGGAGATCGGCATCGTGGTGGGCGATACGAGCCGGGAGATCCGCGAGGCCGTCGGGAACGGCGGTCGCTTCGGGGTCTCGGTGACCTATATCGAGCAAGAGGCCCCGCTCGGTCTCGCCCACGCCGTCCTCATCTCGGAGCCCTTCATCGGAGCAGACTCCTTCTGCATGTACCTGGGGGACAACCTGATCCGGGAAAAGCTCGCCCCCCTCGTGGAGCGCTTCCGTGAGGAGAAGCCCAATAGCCAGATCCTGCTGGCGCGGGTGCCCAACCCGAGCCAGTTCGGGGTTGCCGAGCTGCGGGACGGCAAGGTGGTGCGACTCATCGAGAAGCCCGAGACGCCGCCGTCGAACCTGGCGCTGGTGGGCGTCTACATGTTTGACGCCTCCATCTTCCGGGCCGTCAAGGCCATCACACCCTCGGCGCGGGGGGAGCTCGAGATCACGGATGCGATCCAGTGGCTCATCGACGCGGGCCAGGTCGTGCGCCCTCACGTGATCGAGGGGTGGTGGAAAGACACGGGACGGCTCGAGGATCTCCTGGAGGCGAACCGCATCATTCTGGACACCCTGCTTCCCCACAGCGACGGCACGGTCGCGGACTCGGAGATCCTGGGCAAGGTCGTCGTGGAAGAGGGGGCGCGCGTCCTCAGGAGCACGGTCCGCGGCCCCGCCATCATCGGCAAGGGCGCGGTGATCGAGCACGCGTACATCGGCCCTTTCACCTCCATCGGCGATGGTGTCACCGTGCGGGGCAGCGAGGTGGAGCACTCGATCCTGCTCGAGGGCTCGAGCGTGGTCGATGTGGGTGCGCGCATCGAGTCGAGCCTGATCGGGCGCAACGCCTCGATCTACCGCACCGTCGCCAAGCCCCGGTCCTTCAACTTCATGCTCGGGGACCGCAGCGAGGTCGGCCTC
>JACPCX010000214.1:0-2275 GCA_016184305.1 Candidatus Rokuibacteriota bacterium
GCTCTACGCGAGCACCGTCCAGCTGGGGACCCAGGAGTACCGCGACGCGGTCGGTCTGGACAACGCGGAGGCCTTCGTGGGGATCACGGTGTGGGAGCCGAACGCGAGCTTCCCCGTCTCCCGCGAGTGGCCCGATCTCCTGCCGTCGACCCGGGACTGGGTGCGGGAGTACACCGCGCGCTACAAGCGCGAGCCCCACTACTACGCCATCATGAGCTACGTCGCCCTGGTGGCGGCGGCGAAGGGGATCGAGGCGGCGGGGAGTCTCGACCGGGAGAAGGTGGTGGCGGCGATCGAGAAGATCAACACCATGTCGCCCATGGGCCCGCTCAAGTTCTCGCCGAGCAAGTTCGCGGTGAATCACGCCTTCAAGCAGATGATGATCTTCCAGTGGCAGAAGGGCCAGAAGGCGCTGCTCTTCCCGCAGGACGCGGCGACGGGGACGGTGCGGTACCCGTTCACGCCCTGGACCCAGCGCTAGGGCGCCTCGAGCGGGTTCCGCGATGTCGGGTGCGATGATCGCCCAGGTCACCGCCAACGGCCTGTCACTGGCGGGGCTCTACGCGCTCGTGGCGGTGGGCCTGACGCTGGTGTTCGGCGTGATGCGCATCCTGAACTTTGCCCACGGCGAGTTCGTGATGATCGGCGCCTATCTGACGTACTGGCTGTTCGCCCTCTGGGGCGTGGACCCGCTCCTCTCGTTCGTGCTCGTGCTCGCGCTCATGGCCCTCCTCGGGGCCCTCGTGCAGGTCACGCTCGTGACGCGCGTCCTCGCCGCGCCTCACCTCAACCAGATCCTGTTGACCTTCGGCATCGCCGTCACGCTGCAGAACCTGGCGCTCGTGCTGTGGACGGGCGACCTGCGGGCCATCAAGGTGTGGTACGCCTCGACGGCGCTCAGCGTGGCGGGGGTGAGCGTGAGCCTCGGGCGCACCGTGGGCACCCTCATCGCCGCCGTGCTCACGGTGCTCCTGTACCTGTTCCTGTTCCGGACCGAGTACGGCCGCGCGCTCCGCGCGGTGGCCCAGGATCCCGACGCCGCGCTGGTCATGGGGATCCCCGTCCACCGCGTCTACGTGCTGGCCATGGCGATCGGCGCCGCCTATGCGGGCGCGGCGGGCGTGGTGGCGAGCGTGAGCATGTTCACGTACCCGCTCCTGGGGTTCCTGTTCGGCCTCAAGGCCTTCTGCGTCGTCATCCTCGGCGGGCTCGGGAGCGTCTTCGGGGCGGTGCTGGCGAGCCTCTTCCTCGGCCTCGTCGAGTCCTTCGTCGGCACCTTCATCCCGCAGGGCGGAAGCTGGGCCGAGGCGATCTCGTTCGTCGTGCTGCTCCTCGTGCTGCTCGTCCGTCCCCGCGGCATCCTGGGCCTGGAGTGAGCGCCGCCGCCGCCCGCGCCGGCTGGGCTCTCGTCGCGCTGGCCGCCCTCGTGGCGTCGGTCCCGCTCGGCAACTACGGCCTCCACCTGCTGGTGCTCGTCTGCATGTACGTCACGCTGTCGTCCAGCTGGAACATCCTGACGCTGGCCGGCCAGCTCACGCTGGGGCACGCGGGCTTCTTCGGCGTCGGCGCCTACACCTCCGCGCTCCTCGCGCTGAGGCTCGGGGTCCCCTTCTGGGCGGGCATGGGGGCGGGCGCCGCGGCGGCGGCCGCGCTCGCCGTCGTCATCGGCCTGGTGTGTCTGCGCCTGCGCGGGGTCTACCTGGCCATTGCCACGCTCAGCCTGGTGGAGGCGCTCAAGATCGCCGTCCTCAATGTCCCCGACGTCACCGAGGGCTCCATCGGGATCACGCTGAGCCCGGTCTTCGCGGGCGCCCGCCGGCCCGCCTACTACGTGATGCTGGCCGTCGCGGCGCTGCCCGTGCTGGCCACCGTGTGGATCAAGCGGTCGAAGCTCCACGTCATCCTCGGCGCCATCCGCGAGGACGAGGGCGCGGCCCAGATGGCCGGCATCAACACCACGGCCTACAAGGTCTTCGCCTTCGCCCTCAGCGCCGCCTTCGCCGGCTTGGCCGGGGGCTTCTACCCTCACTACATCACCTACATCGTCCCCGACACGGCGTTCAGCATCGGGCTGTCCATCGAGGCGCAGATCATGCCGATCCTCGGCGGGCTCTACACCGTGGCCGGCCCCGTGGTGGGCGCGGTGGTGCTGACGCTGGCGGGCGAGTATCTGCGCACGCGGTTCGGAGCGGCGAATCTGCTCGTCTACGGGGTGGTCATGATCCTCGCGATCCTCTGCCTGCCCGGGGGGCTCGTGGGGCTGGCCCGCCGCTGG
>JACPCX010000032.1:0-10455 GCA_016184305.1 Candidatus Rokuibacteriota bacterium
TGACGATCACGCCGAAGGAGAGCGCCTTCCAGAAGCCGGTCATGATGTCGGTCATGTCCACGAAGTTCTGCATCTCGCCGAAGTACGTGCCGGACGAGAGGCCCAGGAGCTCCACGCTCACCAGGTACCCGCCGAAGATGCCCACCACGTCGAAGAGGGCGGTCATCAGCGGGAAGGTGAGGAGCCCCGCCACGATGGGCGGCACCACGAGGTAGCGGGTCGGGTTCAGCGCCATCACCGTCAGCGCGTCGATTTGCTCCGAGATCCGCATGATGCCGATCTCCGCCGTCAGCGCGGAGCCTGCCCGCCCGGTGACGATGAGGGCGCAGAGCACGGGGCCCAGCTCGCGGATCAGGGTCAGCGCCACGGCCGGACCGAGGAACGCCTCCGAGCCGAAGCGTGACAGGGTCAGGAAGACCTGGAGGCCCAGCACCATGCCCGTGAAGGCGCCGGTGAGGATCACGATGGTGAGGGAGCGGAAGCCGATGAAGTGGATCCGGTCCAGCAGCTGGCGCAGCTTGAACGGCGGGATGAACAGGTGGGCGACGGCGTCACCGAGGAAGGCGCCGAAGCGTCCCAGCGCGGCCATCACGTCGAGCGTGACGGCCCCCACCGTGCCCACGAGACGAACCGGGAGGGCCTGGGGCGCGGGCGCGGCGGGCTCGCTCATCCGCGGGTATTCCGGTAGACGCCGAGCGCCCAGAGCGGGAAGTACCGGGCGTAGAGGTGGTACTTCAGGTAGAACACGCGCGGGAACCCCGTGCCGTTCCAGAGCCGGTCCTCCCACGACCCGTCCCCCCGTTGCGTCTCGAGGAGGAAGGCGATACCCCGCTCGACGGCGCGCCCCTGGGTGTGCCCGACGGCGAAGAGGCCCAGGAGCGCCCATGCGGTCTGGCTGGGGATGGAGTCCCCTCGGCCGGCCACCGTGGGGTCCTCGTAAGAGGCCAGCGTCTCGCCCCAGCCGCCGTCGGCGTTCTGTCGTGCCTCGAGCCAGGTCGCCGCGCGCCGCACGTACTCCTGGGAGCTGCTCTCCCCGATGGCGCCGAGCCCGCGCAGCACGGACCATGTGCCGTAGATGTAGTTCACGCCCCAGCGGCCGTACCACGGACCGTCCTCACGCTGGGTCCGTCTCACGAAGTCCAGGGCGCGTCGGGCCGCTGGATTGTCGGGCCGGTACCCGAGGGTGCCGAGCAGCTCGAGCCCGCGCCCCGTGAGGTCCTCCGTGGATGGATCCAGCAGGGCGCCGTGGTCGGCGAAGGGGATGTTGTTGAAGATGAGCCGGTTGTTGTCGGCATCGAAAGAGCCCCAGCCTCCGTCCGACCCCTGCATCCCCACGAACCACTCGAGTCCCCGCGTCAGCGCCCGCCGCCGCCGCTCCGGATCCAGCCCCTGGATCTTCCAGAGGGCCATCATGACCATGGCCGAGTCGTCGAGATCCGGGTAGAAGTCGTTGGTGTACTGGAAAGGCCAGCCCCCGGGGGTGACATGGGGCCGCTTGGCCTGCCAGTCGCCCGGGACGGTCACCTGATGGTCGATCATCCACTCGCCAGAGCGAACGAGCGCGGGGTCATCGGCGGGGAGCCCGGACTCGATCAGTGCATTGACCGCGATGGAGGTGTCCCACACGGGGGAGACGCACGGCTGGTAGTGGAGCGACTGGCCGTCCTCGACGCCGAGCGCCTCGATCTCCTTCACCTGCCCGCGGAACAGCGGGTGATCGTCCGGGTAGCCCAGACAGCGCAGCGCAAGGACCGCGTTCACCATGGCGGGGAAGATGCCGCCGAGCCCTCCGGGCACGGCCAGCCGCTCCTCCAGCCACTGGCGCGCCGACTGGATGGCCCGTCCGCGGAAGGGCCGCGGACCGAGCCGCTCCCAGCCCTTGAGGCAGTCGTCCACGCCGATGAAAATGTTCTTCCACAGGAAGGTCTTTGGCGCGAAGGGCCGGGGCACCCGGTGGAAGCGGAGGCTGGCGCGCTCCCGCGGAACCGGCCAGAGCTCGTCCAGGTGACGGTTGAACGCCAGGCGCTTCACCGGCTTGACGTCCATCAGGACGAGGAGCGGCACGATGACGGTGCGCGACCAGTAGGAGACCTCGAGCAGGTTGAAGTACGACCACCGGGGCAGGAGCATGATCTCCACGGGCATGGCCGGGATGCCCGACCAGTCGTACTCGCCGAAGAGCGCGAGCAGGATCTTCGTGAACACGTTGGCCTCGACAGGGCCGCCCCGGCCGCGGATGAGCGCCCGGGCGGCCGCCATGGCGGGATCCTCGGGCGCCACCCCCGCCGCCTTCATGGCGAAGTACGCCTTGATGGTGGCCGAGAGGTCCGCGGGGCCGCCCTCGTAGAGGCTGAAGCCGCCGTCGGGCAGCTGCTGCCGCCGGAGGTAATGCACCATCTTTTGCTCGCGCTCCCGGTCCACCCGATCCAGCAGGTGACAGAGGAGGAGGTACTCGCTGGTGATGGTGCTGTCGGCTTCCAGCTCGCCGACCCAGTGCCCGTCCGGCGCCTGGCTCGAGAGGAGATGCTGCTGGGCGCGCTCGATGACGGCGTCGACCTCGCGGGACACCGTACCCGATGACGACGCCCGAGATAGCCCCGCTGAATTGGTTCTCGGGGAAAACACCGCTACATACTAGCATAGCGTCCGGGCAATCCCTAAGAGCCCAAGAGCCCAAACCTTGAAAAATCTCAAGGGCTTGGGTAACGTGACGCATCGGCCCAATTCCACCCTGGGTCGGCCGCTGACCCGGGCGGGTGCCACGGGGGGCATTGCCGGTGAGCGAGGTGGCGACGGTCGGCGCGCCTAGGCGCGGGCCTCCACTACGGGCTCTTCCTCTTCACCCGGACCCTGACGCTCTGGATCGGCGAACCCCTGCTGGCAGCGGCCGGATTCCTGATCCACGACGCCCCCTTTCTGGTACCCTATCTCGCGTGTGTTCGACGCGCCGTGGTGCTGACGGAGGAGCCCAGCGCATGGCGAGACGAGGCGGGTCCCGTCGCGACCGACGGCTCCAGCTTTACCTCATGGGCCGGTCGCGAGCCCGATGCGGGCCAGCGGCCCGAAGAGGCTCCGGTGATGCGGACGTCCCGATGAGCCCGATGAGGGCGAAGAGGCCACACCGCCACCCGATGTCATTCACATTCAGGCGAGATACTCGATGAGCCGCGCAGCGGCGAAGAGGCCACACCGCCACCCGATGTCATTCACATTCAGGCGAGATAATAGATGAGCGTACCGCTGTCCCAGGTGGTCACGGTGGCCTCCTACATCATCAGGCAGAAGCTCGCCCGCCGGCAGCGCTACCCGCTGGTGCTCATGCTGGAGCCCCTCTTCCGCTGCAACCTCGCCTGCGCCGGGTGCGGGAAGATCCAGTACCCGGCCCAGATCCTCCGGAAGCACTTGACGGTGGAGCAGTGCGTGAAGGCGGTGGAGGAATGCGGGGCCCCCATCGTCAGCATCCCGGGAGGCGAGCCGCTCATGCACCCGGAGATGGACAAGATCGTGGCGGCGCTGGTGGCGAAGCGGAAGTACGTGTACCTCTGCACCAACGCGCTCCTCCTGAAGGAGAAGCTCTCGCTGTTCACGCCGTCCAGGTACCTGACCTTCAGCGTCCACATGGACGGGCTCCGCGAGGAGCACGACGACGCCGTCTGCCGCGAGGGCGTCTACGACAGGGCGGTGGAGGCGATCCGCGAAGCCCTGGCGCGCGGGTTCCGCGTGACCACCAACACGACGCTGTTCGACGGGGCCTCGCCGCTCCGGATGCGGGAGTTCTTCGACGAGATGATGAGCCTGGGGGTGGAGGGCATGATGCTCTCGCCAGGCTACAGCTACTCCAAGGCACCCGATCAGGAGCACTTCCTGCGCCGGACCAAGACCCAGGCGCTGTTCACGCGGATGCTCGCCCACCCCAAGCGGCGCTGGAGGTTCAACCAGTCACCGCTTTTCCTGCGCTTCCTCATGGGCAAGCACGACTTCGAGTGCACGCCCTGGGGCAACCCGACGTACAACATGTTCGGCTGGCAGCGCCCCTGCTATCTCCTCCAGGACGGGTATGCCGCCACCTTCCGCGAGCTGATGGACACCACCGAGTGGCAGCGGTATGGCCGCCGGAGCGGCAACGAGAAGTGCCAGGACTGCATGGTGCACTGCGGGTTCGAGGCGACGGCAGTGGACCATACCTTCGGCTCCCTCAAGGGGCTCGTCGAGACCGTTGCGGTCACGCTGACCGGCAGGCTCTAGCATGTCCCTCGAGGGCTGGACGCCCCAGATCGGGCCGTACCTGACGCTGGAAGAAGTGATCGAGCATGCCTTCGATTATCGCGGCAACATCACGGTGGTCAGGACGGACGGGACCGACATCGTCGGCTACCTCTTCAATCGCAACGCGAGCGCGCCGGAGTCCTTTGTCGAGATCTTCGACGAGACGGGCGAGGGTCCCATCAGGATCCGCTGTGCCGACATCGCGACCATCACGTTCACCGGGAAAGACACGGCAGCCGGGAATGCGTGGACTGCCTGGCTCGAGCGCAAAGACAAGGACAGAGCCGAGAACGCCGCCGCCTCCGGCGCCTAGCGCGGTGAGCGGAATCCTGATCCTGACGGCCGTGGAGCTCGAAACCACGGCCCTGGCGCGCCACCTCGATCTCCCGCTCCTCCCGGCCTTCCCCTTTCGTGCCTACGGGCGTGGCGACGTCCGGATCGCTCCGGTGGGCCCCCGGGCCGGCCGCCTCCACGAGCGCTGGCCGCGACTCTTCCAGGGCTTCTCGTCGGCGCTCGTGGTGTCGGCAGGCCTCTGCGGAGGGCTCGCCCCGTGCCTGAGGGTCGGCGATCTCGTCGTGCCGGACACGGTGCTCGCCCCATCGGGCGAGATCCTGCGCGTGAACGGGCCGGCGCGCGAGCGGCTCCTCGCCCAGGCGGGCGGATGCGCCCACACGGGGTGCCTCGTCACGACTCGCGAGGTCGCCGCCACGCCCGAGGGGAAGGCCCTCCTCCACGCCGAGACCGGGGCCGCCGCCGTGGACATGGAGTCGGCCCCGATCCTGAGTCACGCTACCGCCGCGGGCTGCCCCGCGCTCGTGGTGCGCGCTGTCTGCGACGATGCGGCACACGCCGTGCCGCCAGCGCTGAGCCGGCTGGTCACGGCCGATGGGCGTGTCCACGGGGGCCGGACGCTCGCCTTGGCGTGGACCCACCCGGGGAGCATCGCCCACGCCGTGGCGCTCCGACGGGGCAGCCGGCTGGCGCTCGGGGCCGTGGCCCGAGCGCTCGCCACGCTCGCGGGTTAGGCGGGGAGCGCATGGACGTCCTGGTCACGGGCGGCACGGGCTTCGTCGGCGCGAACCTGGTTCGCGCGCTCCTGGCGGACGGGCAGACGGTGCGCGTTCTCGCCCGGCCCGGGGGTGACCGCAGGGCTCTCGAGGGCTGCATGGTCGAGATCGTCGAGGGGGACCTGCTGGACCGCGACTCGCTGGTCCGAGCGGTACGTGGCGCCCGGCGCGTCTATCACGTGGCGGCCGACTACCGTCTGTGGGCGGCGGACCCGTCGGCGCTCTTCCGCGCCAACGTGGATGGCACGCGCCACGTGCTGGAGGCGGCCGCGGCCGCCGGCGTGGAGCGGATCGTCTACACCTCGACCGTCGGGGCCCTGGGCATCCCGGAGGACGGGACTCCGGGCGACGAGCGGACACCCGTGTCGCTCGTGGACATGGTCGGCCCCTACAAGGCGTCGAAGTTCCTGGCCGAGGAAGTCGCCCGGGAGTACGCGGCGCGCGGTGCGCCCGTGATCATCGTCAACCCCTCGGCACCGGTGGGGCCGTGGGACGTCAAGCCGACCCCGACGGGCAAGATGATCGTCGACTTCCTCAGGGGCAAGATGGTGGCCTCTCTCGACACGGGACTCAACGTCGTCCATGTCCGTGACGTGGCCCGGGGCCACATCCTCGCCGGCGAGCGGGGGCGCGTCGGGGAGCGCTACGTGCTGGGTCATCAGAACGTGTCGCTGCTCGAGATCTTCCGCATGCTGGCTCGGCTCACGGGAATCCCCGCGCCCCGCTTCCGCGTTCCCTACGCCGTGGCGTGGCTGGCGGCCGCCGGGATGGAGGGCGTCGCCCGGCTGACGGGCACCCCGCCCTCGGTGTCCCTCACGGCGGTGCGCATGGCACGCAAGCGCATGTACTTCAGCCCGGCCCGGGCCGTCCAGGAGCTGGGGCTGCCCCAGACGCCGGTCGAGGAGGCCCTGCGGGACGGCGTGGAGTGGTTCCTGTCGCGCGGCTTCGTCCGGCGGCCTTCTGCTCGGAGCCGCGCGGCATGAACGCCGAGCGCTTCGTCTCCCGTCTGACCCGCAAGAGCCGCTCCAACTTCTTCTACGCCTTCCTCCTCCTGCCGCGCGCCCAGCGCGAGGCGATCTTTGCCGTCTACGCCTTCTGCCGCATCGTGGACGACACGGTGGACGTGGGCCAGGACCGACCCGCCCAGCGGCAGGAGCTTCGGCACTGGCGGGGGGAGATCGGCCGGGTCTTCGAGGGCAGACCCGAGCACCCCGCAGCCCAGCGCCTCCAGCAGGCGATCCGCGCCTTCCCCATCCCTCGCTCCGCGCTCGAGGACATCATCGACGGCGTCGAGATGGACCTGGACCATCCCACGTACGAGACCTTCGAGGCGCTGTACCCCTACTGCTACCGGGTGGCGTCCGCCGTCGGGCTGTGCGCCATCGCGATCTTCGGCCACGCCGACCCGCGCGCGCGCGAGTACGCCGTGAACCTCGGCATCGCGCTCCAGCTCACGAACATCCTGCGCGATGTCCAGCAGGACGCGCGCATGGGGCGCGTCTACCTGCCGCAGGAGGACCTGTCCCGCTTCGGCGTGACGGCGGACCAGCTCCGGGACGGTCGCTACACGCCCGGATTCGTGGAGCTGATGACGTGGGAGGCCGCCCGCGCCCGCGACTTCTACGGTCGTGCCTGGCAGGCCTTTCCGGAGACAGACCGGCGGACGCTCTTCGCCGCCGAGATCATGGGCCGGACGTACTTCGCCCTCCTGCGGGCGCTGGAGGCAAGCCGCTTCCGGGTGTTCGACCGCCAGGTGACCGTTCCTGCGGCCCGGCGTCTCGTCATCGCGCTCTCGTGTTGGGCGCGCGCGCGCCTTCCATGAAGGCCTCGGTGTCCGTGGGTGACGGGGCGCTGGAGCTCCGCGACTGGCCGGTCCCGGCCGCCGGCCCCGGCGAGCTCTTGCTGCGGATGCGTGGATGCGGGCTCTGCGGGTCCGACATCGCCAAGCTCATGAGTGGCCGCGCCGCCCCGCCGGCGGTGCTCGGGCATGAGGTCGTGGGGGACGTCCTGGAGACGGGAGCCGGCGTCTCGCGCTTCGCTCCCGGGGACCGCGTCGTCGTGGCCCATCACGTGCCGTGCTTCCAGTGCCACTACTGCCGGCGCGGGAGTCCCTCCATGTGCCGCGTCTTCAAGCGCATCAATCTGGATCCAGGTGGCTTCGCCGAGCGCGTGCGCGTGCCGGCGCCGAACGTCGAGCACGCCGCCTTCGCGATCCCAACTGACGTCCCCGACGAGACGGCGTCCTTCACCGAGCCCCTGGCGTGCTGCCTGCGCGCCGTCAAGCGTTGCGGCACGGAGGCCGGCGACACCGTGGTGGTCGTGGGTCTTGGCTCCATCGGCTGTCTGCTCGTCCAGGGCTTCCGGCTGGCCGGCGCGACGGTGGTGGCCACGGACCTCCTGGCCGAGCGTCGGCGGCTTGGTCTCCTGGCGGGGGCGCAGGTGTTCGAGCGCGACGCGGACCTCGGCGAGGCGCTGCGGGCCCTCACGGACGGTCGCCTCGCCGACGCCGTGGTCATCACGGCCGGTGGCTCCGGGCTCTTGCCGTGGGCGCGGGCGCGTGTCCGCGACGGCGGGACCGTCCACTACTTCGCGGGCGGGGGCGGGGACACACTCCCGCTGGCGCTCGAGGACCTGTACCACCACGAGCTCACGCTGTCGGCCACGTACTCGTCGTCGCCCGCCGAGCTCCGGGAGGCCTTCGACCTCCTGGTCCGCGGCGCCGTGACGGTGGACGGGCTCATCACTCATCGGCTGCCGCTCGCGCGGCTCGCGGAAGGCGTGGATCTCATGAAGCGGCAGCAGGCCGTGAAGGTCTACGTGATCCCGTGAAGGCCCAGGTCTTCCACGGTCCGGGCGATCTCCGCCTGGAGGAGATCCCGATCCCGGAGCCCGCGCCGGGCGAGCTCCTCGTGAAGATCGAGGCGGCGCTCACCTGCGGGACGGACGTGAAGACGCTGCGCCGCGGCCACCCGGTGATGATGCCGCGGGTCCCGACCGTCTTCGGTCACGAGCTGGCCGGCACCGTGGTGGGCGCCGGCGCCGGTGCCAGGGGCTTCCGCGAGGGCGACCGGGTCGTCGCGGCCAACTCCGCCCCGTGTGGCGCCTGCGCGCCGTGCCGTGCCGGCCGGCCCAACCTCTGCGAGGACCTGCTCTTCGTGAACGGGGCCTACGCGGAGTACATCGCCCTGCCTGCGCGGCTCGTGGAGAGGAACGTGGTCCGCATCGCGCTTGAGGTGCCGGCGGCGCGGGCGGCCTTCGCCGAGCCCCTGGCGTGCGCGCTGCAAGGGATCGAGCGCGGACGCGTGGAGTCCGGGATGACGGTGGTGGTCTTCGGCCACGGGCCACTGGGTTGTCTCCTCGCCATGGTGGCCGCGCAGCGGAAGGCGCGGGTGCTGCTCGTGGGCAAAGGGGGATGGCGCCTGGACCGGATCCGCGAGGCGCGGATCGCCGAGTGCATGGACGCGCTGGTGGAGCCCGACATCCCGGCCACCATCCGGGCGGCCACGGGCGGGCGGGGCGCCGACGTGGCCGTGGACGCCACGGGCCAGCCGGCCGTGTGGGAGCGTGCCATCGAGGTCACCGGGCGCGGGGGAACCGTGGTCTTCTTCGGGGGCTGCTCTCCAGGGACGACCGTGGCAGTGGACACCCGGCGGGCGCACTACGAGGAGCTGACCCTGGTGGGCGCCTTCCACCACACGCCCGAGCTGATCCGCCGAGCCGTGGAGCTGCTCGAGTCGCAGGCGCTCGTGCCCGACGGTCTCCTCACCCACACGATGCGGCTGGACGGAGTGCCGCGCGCCCTCGGGATGATGGCGCGCGGCGAGGCGCTCAAGGTGCTCATCACGCCCGACGGGTGAGCGTCCGGGGGTGGGGCGATCGCCCCGCGAAATTGAGCCGTCGGCGCCGGTCCGGTATACTGCCGGCATCGCCAGGAGGAGACCATGAGCGTCACGCAGGTCCAGCACATCGTCCTCGCCGGCCCCCGGGGCTTCTGCGCCGGCGTGGATCGCGCCATCGACATCGTCGAGCTGGCCCTGCAGGTGTGCGCTCCGGGCCAAGGGGGCGCACTTCGTGGACGAGCTGGACGAGGTGCCCGACAACGCCACCGTCATCTTCAGTGCCCACGGGATCTCCCCGGCCGTCCGGGACGAGGGCCAGCGGCGTGGCCTGCGCGTCATCGACGCGACGTGCCCGCTCGTCACCAAGGTCCACCTCGAGGCGATCCGCTACGCGCGCGAGGGCTACTCGATCATCCTCGTGGGGCACGCCGACCACGACGAGGTGGTGGGGACCATGGGCGAGGCCCCGGACCGGATGTTCCTCATCGCCCACCCGGAAGAGGTGGAGCGCCTGCGCGTCCCCGATCCGACCAAGGTCGCCTATCTCACCCAGACGACCCTGTCGGTGGATGATACGCGCGACTGCATCGAGGCGCTCCGCGCGCGCTTCCCGAAGATCGTGGGGCCGGCCAAGGACGACATCTGCTACGCGACCCAGAACCGGCAGGCCGCGGTGAAGACGGTCGCGGCCGCGGTGGATGTTCTCCTGGTGATCGGGGCGGCCAACAGCTCCAACGCGAACCGGCTGGTGGAGGTGTCGAAGGGGCTGGGCACGCCGTCCTACCTGATCAACGACAAGCACGACATCCGGACGGAGTGGCTCGACGGCGCGAGCCGCGTCGGGGTCACCGCGGGCGCCTCGACGCCCGAATTCCTGGTGAGCGAAGTCGTGGAGGCGCTCGGCCGGAGGCAGTCCGTCGCGGTGCAGGAGGTCCACGTGGTGGAAGAGGACGTGCGGTTCGGGTTGCCGCGGGAGCTCGAGGATGTCGCGAAGGCGGCTGCATCTGGTGACGTTCCTGCGCGGGCGCTGGCTGGCGGCGCGCCGGGTCGGTTTGCAGGAGTGGGTCCAACGGCGCTACCCGACACACGTAGTGCGGAGGAGGTGAGTGCGATGGCGTGGACGATCAGAGCGAAGTTCTCGCGGGGAGTCTTCGAACCCCTCGAGCCCGCGGTGGCCGACAGGGTCAGCGAGGGCGAGGAGGTGCTGATCACGATCGCGACGCCGCCGTCGGCGACCGGGGATCCATTGCGGGATACCGCCGGTGGCTGGAAGGACCTGCTCG
>JACPCX010000201.1:0-2238 GCA_016184305.1 Candidatus Rokuibacteriota bacterium
CGAGCGCCTGGCCGAGGGCGCCTGTCTCCTGCCGGGGGCGGTGGTGGTGCTGCAGCATGCGACGAAGGCGCCGCCCGTCTCGGCCCTTGGCGTGCTCGCTGCCTGGAAGACGCGCCGCTTCGGGGAGACCACGTTGACTTTCTTCCGGCGCCCCGCGTAAACTCAGCGAGGTTGCTTCACCACTTCCGAGCGCTCGAGGGGGTCGTCGTGGGCAAGCGTGCGGTCTATCCCGGCATGTTCGATCCCATCCACAACGGCCACCTGGATCTCATCGAGCGGAGCCTGCGCATCTTCGACGAGCTGATCGTCGCGGTGGTGGCCAATCCCGCCAAGGAGCCGCTCTTCACGGTGAAGGAGCGTCTCGAGCTGATCGACGAGGCGACCCACGGGCTCGCGAACATGCGCATCACCTCCTTCGACGGGCTCCTCATCGACCTCGTGCGCCGCGAGCAGGCGGACTGCATCCTCCGCGGGATCCGGGCGGTGTCGGACTTCGAATACGAGTTCCAGATGGCGCTCATGAACCGCAAGCTCCGCAGCACCGTCGAGACCGTGTTCCTGATGCCCCATGAGAGGTACACCTACATCTCGTCCCGCCTCATCAAGGAAGTCGCCTCCCTGGGCGCGCCGGTCAAGGGGCTGGTCCCGCCGATGGTGGAGGCGGCCATGGCGGAGAGATTCTCCAGAACGTAGGAGCTGCCCATGCTCGCCGATCGCCTGAAGACCCTCGCCCCCTCTCCGACGCTCGCCATGCAGGCCAAGGCCAAGGCCATGCGCGCCCAGGGGATCAACGTGATCTCCTTCGGCGCCGGCGAGCCGGACTTCGACACCCCCGCGCGCATCAAGGAGGCGGCCGTCCGGGCGCTCGGGAGCGGGCAGACCAAGTACACCGAGGTGGGTGGGGTCCCCGAGCTCCGCGCCGCGGTCTGCCACAAGCTCACGCGCGATCAGGGGCTCGACTACGCGCCCGACGAGGTGGTGGTCTCCTGCGGAGCCAAGCACACCCTCTTCAACATCTTCATGGCCCTCGTGAATCCAGGCGACGAGGTGCTGATCCCGAGCCCGTACTGGGTCTCCTACCCGGAGCAGGTGCGGCTCGTGGGCGGCGTGCCCGTCCCGGTGCCGACGCACGAGTCAGCGGGTTTCGATCTGGATCCGGCGGAGCTGCGCCGGGCCGTGACGGGGCGGACGAAGATGATCATCCTGGACAGTCCCGGCAATCCCACGGGCGCGGTCTTCTCGCCCGACGCCCTGGGCGAGGTCGCGCGGCTCGCCGTCGAGCGGAACCTCTGGGTCGTGTCCGACGAGTGCTACGAGGCGCTGACCTACGAAGGCCGCCACGTCTCCATCGCGACGCTGTCGCCTCAGATCAAGGCGCGCACGCTGGTGGTCAACACGTGCTCGAAGGCCTACGCCATGACCGGCTGGCGCATCGGCTATGCGGCGGGCCCCAGGGCGATCATCAAGGCCATGACGGACGTGCAGAGCCAGGTGACCTCGAACCCGACCTCCATCGCCCAGTGGGCCGCCGTCGAGGCGCTCGCCGGCCCCCAGGACGAGATCGCCACGATGGTCCGCGAGTTCGACCGCCGCCGCCGCGTGATCGTGGAGGGGCTCAACGCCATGCCCGGCGTCTCCTGCGTCCTGCCCAAGGGCGCGTTCTACGCGTTTCCCAACGTCTCGGGGCTGTTCGGCAAGCGCTGCAAGGCGGGCGCGCTCCAGGGCTCGGCCGACGTGTGCGCGTTCCTCCTGGACGAGGCGCGGATCGCCACCGTGGCGGGAGTGGACTTCGGCTCGGATGCTCACATCCGCCTCTCCTACGCGACGGGCCTTCCGACCATCACCGAGGGGCTCTCCCGCATGAACACGGCCATCGGATCGCTCCAGGGATGACGCCCGATCCAGGGCTGGGCGCGCGCCCGGATCGCGCGGAGGTGACGGCATGAAGATCGAAGGATCGACCGACATCCCGGCCCCCCGCGACCGCGTGTGGGCGGCCTTTCTCGACCCGACACTGCTCGCCCAGGCCATGCCTGGCTGCGACCAGCTCGAGGAGATCGGGCCGCGAGAGTACCGGGCCGTCATGAAGGTCGGAGTCGGCGCCATCAAGGGGACATTCGAGGGGAAGGTCCGTCTGGGCGATCTGGAGCCGCCGCTCCGCTACCACATGGCCGTGGAGGGCAAGGGCGGGCCGGGTTTCGTCCGCGGCCAGGCCTCCATGGAGCTGTCCGACACGGA
>JACPCX010000033.1:0-9236 GCA_016184305.1 Candidatus Rokuibacteriota bacterium
CTACCGGTCGGGACCCGCCTGGGGGCGCGCGGGCGCGCGCGGGTCCGGGGTGTCGAGGACCTCGCGGGCCCGTGCCTGGCGATACTGCCGGAGGGCGTCCCTGCACTTCGGGTACTTGTTGGCGAGGATGGCGACGGCCAGCAGGGCGGCGTTGACGGCGCCGGCTCGCCCGATGGCGAGCGTGCCGACCGGGACGCCCGCCGGCATCTGGACCGTGGAGAGCAGGGAGTCGAGGCCCTTGAGCGCGTTGGACTCGATGGGGATGCCGAGCACGGGGAGCGTGGTCTTGGCGGCCGTCACCCCCGCCAGGTGAGCGGCGCCCCCCGCCGCGGCGATGATGACCTCGAGCCCCCGCCGCTCGGCCGACTGCGCGTACTCGAAGAGCGCATCCGGCGTGCGGTGGGCCGAGAGGACCTTGACCTCGAAGGGCACGGCGAGAGCGTCGAGGGTGTCGGCGGCGTGGACCACCGTCTCCCAGTCCGACGTGGAGCCCATGATGAGGCCGACGAGGGGCTGCATGGCCCAGGATTGTAGCAGGGTCGCCCGTGCCGGTCACACGGACTTGTCGCTCGGGGCCGGTGGCGCGTTCCGCGCTCGCGGGTGTATCGTGAAAAAGGGGCGAAAGCCCCGTGTGCCGTCTGACCGCCATGGTATACTCCCGTCGGTTTTCGACTGCTCGAGGAGGGGTTTTTCGTGACCGGGTATCTCCCTGTCGTCATCTACCTTGGGCTGATCGTGGGCTTCGCTGTCGTCTCGCTCCTGGCGGCCCGGATCCTGCGCCCGTCCCGTCCCTACCCCGCCAAGCTCGACAGCTACGAATGCGGTGCCGAGACGATCGGTGAGGCGTGGGTCCAGTTCCCGGTGGGCTTCTACCTCGTCGCCCTGATCTTCATCGCCTTCGACGCCCTCGCGGTCTTCCTCTTCCCGTGGGCCCTCTCGCTGCGGGACTTCGGGCTATGGGCCGTGGGCACCATGACGGTCTTCCTCTCCATCCTCTCGCTGGGCTGGCTCTACGCCTACAGGGAGGGGATCCTCGAATGGAAGTGAAGCAGCCGGTGCCCCGGATCCCGCCCGCGGTCTGGACCGAGTTCAAGGACCTCCAGGAGTGGGAGAAGTACCACCAGAAGCGCCCGCAGGGCGATCAGTACTCGAGCCTCCTCGAGTCGGTCGCCGAGGGCCTGCACCACTTCCCCGGCGGGTTCGCCCTCACCACGGTGGCGGACAGCTTCCTCAACTGGGCGCGGAAGTCCTCCGTCTGGCCCGTGACCTTCGGGATCGCCTGCTGCGCCATCGAGATGATGGCGACCTTCGCCTCGCGCTTCGACGTGGAGCGCCTCGGCATGGTCCCGTGGGCCTCGCCGCGACACTCGGACCTCATGATCGTCGCGGGCACGGTCACCATCAAGATGGCGCCCATGCTCGAGCGCATCTACGACCAGATGCCCGATCCCAAGTGGGCCGTGTCCATGGGCTCCTGCGCCAACTCGGGCGGGCCCTTCCGCCACGGCTACCACGTCGTGAAGGGCGTGGACCGGGTGATCCCCGTGGATGTCTACGTCCCGGGCTGCCCGCCGTCCCCGGAGTCGCTGCTCAACGGCCTGCTGCTCCTTCAGGACCAGATCCAGCACTTCCGGCAAACGGGCCAGCGCGCCGCCCCCACCCCGAAGACCGACTAGCCCCGTGACTCACGCTCAGGCCCGGATGCTCATCCAGGAACGGCTCGGCGCGCCCGCCGGCGGCGAGGAGCGCGCGCTCGTGGTCACGGTGCCTGCCGCGCAGTGGCGGGATCTCGCGGGCTTCGCCAAGGAGACCCTCGGCTGCCGCTACCTGAGCTTCCTCTCGGCCGTGGACTGGAAGGAGGAGGGGCTCGAGGTGATGGCGCGGATCGAGAACCTCGACGACAACTTCTCCCTGACCGTCAAGGCGCGGCTCGGCCCGGGCGAGTCGCATTGCCAGTCTCTCGTCGCCGTTTATCGCGGGGCCGACTGGATGGAGCGCGAGTGCTACGACATGTTCGGGATCCGCTTCGACGGCCACCCGGACCTGCGGCGGATCCTCCTCCCCCAGGACTGGGAGGGTCACCCGCTGCTGAAGTCCTACGCGGTCGACACGCCGCACCCACCGTACCGATAACCGAGGGAGCCCGCCCATGATCTACGAGCTCAGAACGTACACGCTGGTGCCGGGGACGCAGGCCAAGTACCTGAAGCTGTCCGGCGAGGTCGGCCGGAAGATCCGGGGCGACAATTACGGCAAGCTCGAGGGGTACTGGACCACGGAGTTCGGCACGCTCAATCAGCTCGTGCATCTCTGGAGCTTCGCCGACCTCAACGAGCGCCAGCGGCTGCGGGCCGCGCTCGCCCAGAACGAGGCGTGGACGAAGGAGTACATCCCCCAGCTTCGCCCGATGATGCTCGCCCAGGAGAACAAGATTCTCTCCGCCGTCCTCCCCGTCGTCCCGCCGGCGCATGCCGGTCATGTGTACGAGCTCCGCTGGTATCGCTTCCACGTGGGGCGGGTGGGCGAGTGGCTCGAGGGGTTCAAGGCGGTGCTGCCCGTGCGCGAGAAGCTCATGCACCGGGTGGGGCTGTGGCAGACGGAGATCGCCCAGCTCAACGAGGTGGTCCACATGTGGGCCTTCCACGACCTCAACGAGCGCGCGGCCGCGCGGGCCGCCCTCGCCCAGGAGCCCGCGTGGCAGGCCTTCCTCGGCACGGCCTCGCCGTGCCTGGCCCACATGCAGGCGGTGGTCCTCAACCCGGTGCCCTTCTCGCCAATGCGGTGAGCGACGCGAACCGCGACCGTGACTGACGGAGCCATGACGTAGCGATGGATCCCGAGGCGCGCAAGGTCATCGAGATGGGGTACGGCGGGGCCGAGCGCCTCACCATGAACATGGGGCCGCAGCACCCGTCCGCCCACGGCGTGTTCCGGGCCATCCTGACGCTCCAGGGCGAGACGGTGGTGGGCATGGACGCCGTGATCGGCTACCTCCACCGCTGCCACGAGAAGCTCGGCGAGACGCTCACCTACACCCAGTACCCGTCCATCGCGTCCAAGACCGACTACGTCGCGGCCATGAGCAGCGAGCTCGCCTACGTGCGCGCGGCGGAGCTGCTCGGCAAGATCGAGGTGCCGAAGCGGGCCCAGTACCTGCGCGTCCTCGTGGGGGAGCTGCAGCGCATCGCCTCGCATTGTGTCTGGCTCGGCACCTGGTGCATGGACATGGGCGGCGCGCTCGGCGGCGGCGCCACCGTCTTCCTCTATTGCATCCGCGAGCGCGAGATGGTCCTCGATCTCTTCGAGGCGCTGGTGGGGGCGCGGCTCCTCTACGGCTTCCACCAGGTGGGCGGGACGCGCTACGACCTGCCGGCCGGCTGGGTACAGACCTGCCGGGAGACGGTGGACTTCATCGACCGGCGCATCACCGAGTGGGAGGCGATGCTGGAGGACAACGACTTCTTCCTCGCCCGCGCGCGGGGAGTTGGCGTGATCTCCCGGGAGCTGGCCCAGGAGATCGGCATCTCGGGCCCCCTCATCCGGGCCTCCGGCGTCAACTACGACATCCGGCGCGCCGAGCCCTACTCCTCCTACGAGGACTTCGACTTCAAGGTGCCCGTGGAGACGGCCGGCGACTGCTACGCCCGCTACCGGGTGCGGATGGTGGAGTTTCGCGAGTCCAGCAAGATCGTGCGGCAGGTGCTGGACGGACTGCCCGAGGGACCCATCTCCTCGCGGCCCGGCGTCAAGTCCGTGGGGCAGGTGCGCATCCCCAAGGGTGAGGCCTATGCCCGCATCGAGGGGCCGCGCGGCGAGGTGGGCTGCTATCTCGTGGCCGACGGCAGCGCCAAGCCCTACCGCATGAAGTGGCGCGGCGCGTCCTTCTCGAACCTCGCGGTGCTGCCCCACATCATCCCGGGGCACAAGGTGGCCGACGTCGTGGCCATCATGGGCTCCGTGGACCCCGTCTTCGGCGAGGTTGATCGCTGATGGGCGAGGCGCTCTCCGGATTCATCGCGGGGTTCATCGTGCTCAACGCGGTGGTGGGGATCGTCACCTACGTGACGCTCCTCGAGCGCAAGTTCGCCGCGCGGATGCAGTCGCGCATCGGTCCCTACCGGGTGGGCCCCCACGGGCTGCTCCAGCCCATCGCCGATGCGCTCAAGCTCATGATGAAGGAGGACATCGTGCCGCGGCTGGCGGACCGGGTCGTCTACAACCTGGCGCCCGTCGTCTTCCTCATCCCCTGCATGCTCATCTTCGCCACGATCCCGTTCGCGCCGGGGCTCGGCGTGGCGGATCTGAACATCGGCATCCTCTTCTTCCTGGCCGTCTCCGCCATGGAGATCGTCGGGCTGTTCATGGCGGGCTGGGGCTCCAACAACAAGTACGCGCTGCTCTCCGCCATGCGGGCGGTGAACCAGATCATCTCCTACGACCTGCCCTTCATCTTCACCGCCCTCGTTCCGGTGCTGCTCGCGGGGTCTCTCAGGCTCTCCGACATCGCGACGGCGCAGGCGGGGCTGTGGTTCGTCTTCTACCCCGTGATCGGCCAGCTCGCCTTCGCCGCCTTCATCATCACGACGCTCGCCGCCGAGAACCGCGTGCCCTTCGACATCCTCGAGGCGGAATCGGAGCTGGTGGCGGGCTTCCGCGTCGAGTACTCCGGCATGAAGTTCGCGCTGATCCAGCTGGGGGAGTACGCCCACATGGTCGGCACCTCCCTCCTCGGGGCGCTGCTGTTCCTGGGGGCGTGGGCGGGGCCGGGCCCGGCCTGGCTCGGGCCCGTGTGGTTCCTGCTAAAGGCGATGGGCGTCTTCCTGCTGGTGACCTGGGTGCGGTGGAGCTTCGTGCGGATCCGCGTGGACCAGATCCTGGCCATCTCGTGGAAGCTCCTCCTGCCCCTGAGCCTTCTCCTGCTCATGGCGACGGCGCTGGTCGTCGTCCTCCGGAGCGGCCCCGGTGTCTGACGGGCCGCGCGACGGCTTCTGGGACGAGCTCGGCGGGCTGTGCCGCGCGGTGGGGCGGGCCATGGGCGTCACCTTCGTCAACTTCCTGCGCAAGCCCGTGACCGTGCATTACCCCGACGTGACGCGCATCTATCCGGATCGCTTCCGGGGCGTGCTGGCGCTGACCTACGACACGGAGACCGGCGAGGAGAACTGCATCGGCTGCCGGCTCTGCGAGTACATCTGCCCGCCCCAGGTCATCAAAGTGGAGATGCTCAAGAGCGAGAAGCGCAACTTCGCCAAGACCTTCACGCTGGAGCTGTACGCCTGCGAGTTCTGCGAGCTATGCGTGCAGGTGTGCCCCACCGACGCCATCGTCATGATGAAGTCCTTCGACGTGGCGACCGCGGACCGCCGGGAGCTGCTCCTGGACAAGGACCGGCTCCACACGCTGGGCCAGCAGTTCGAGCCGTCGTGGGCCACGGGGACCCTCCTCCGGGACATGCAGACGCCGCCCAAGGCGGCCAAGGCCGAGAGCGCCGCGCAACCGAAGGCCGCCGGGGGCGCCGAGTGACGCTCGAGCCGCTGGCATTCTGGGCGCTGTCCGCCCTCCTGGTGGGCTCGGCCCTGGCGGTGGTCCTCACGAAGAACCTCTTCCACTCGGTGCTCTATCTCGCGCTGGCGCTCACGGGCACTTCCGGGATCTTCCTCGTGCTGGAGGCCGAGTTCCTGGCGGCCGTTCAGCTCCTCCTCTACGCGGGCGGCGTCATCACCATCGTCGTGTTCGCCATCGTGGTGACCGAGCGGCTCGTGGGGGAGCGCATCACCCAGACGAGCCGGCAGATCGTCAACGGCCTGATCATCTCGGGCGGCGTGCTGATCGGCGTGCTCACGTTCCTGGCCCGCGCGCCCCTGCCGGTCACCCGCCCGCCGCTTCCGGGCGACGTGACACGGGCCATCGGCCAGGCGCTGCTCTCGCGCTTCGTGCTGCCGTTCGAGCTGCTGGCCGTGCTCTTCCTGGCGGCGCTCCTCGGCGCCACCTACTTCGCCAGGCCTGACGACTGACGGCATGCCGCTCCACGCCTACCTCACGCTGGCCGCGACGCTCTTCGCCATCGGCCTGTTCGGCGTCGTCACGCGGCGGAACACCATCGGGATCCTGCTCGGCATCGAGCTGATGCTCAACGCGGTGAACATCAACCTCGTGGCCTTCGCCCGATTCAACGGCGATCCCACGGGGATGGTCTTCACGGTGTTCACGATCTGCATCACGGTGGCCGAGGTGGCGGTGGGGCTGGCGCTCGTCATCCTCATCTTCCGGATCCGGCGCACCGTCATCGCCGACCATCTGGATCTGCTCAGAGGCTAGCGTCGAGCGTATGACCGACTCCGCCCAGTTCGCGCTCTACTGCCTGCTCCTGCCGGCCGGCTCCTTCCTGCTGCTGGCGGTGGTGGCGCCGCTCCGGCGCTCCGGCCGCCCGGCAGGGTTCGTCTCCATCGTCGTCTCGGCGGCGGCGCTCGGCTGGGCGGTGCGCGCGTGGCTCGCCTCGAGCCGCGAGGTGTTCCAGCCCCCGCTTCTCTGGGAGTGGATCCCCGCCGAGGCGGGGCCGCTGGCGACGGTGGGCGTGCTGGCCGATGCCGACTCGACCATCATGCTCGTGCTGGTGGCGCTGGTCTCCTTCCTGGTCCAGGTGTACTCGCTGGGCTATCTCGCGCACGAGCCCGCCCCGGGGCTGGGCCGGTACTACGCCTACCAGTCCCTCTTCGCCTTCTCGATGATGGGCCTCGTGCTGGCGCCCAACTTCGTCCAGCTCTTCATCTGCTGGGAGCTGGTGGGGCTCTGCTCCTACCTCCTGATCGGCTACTGGTATCAGAAGCCCGAGGCGGCGCGGGCGGCCGTGAAGGCCTTCTGGACCACCAAGGCCGGCGACGTGGGCCTCCTGATCGGCATCGTGCTCCTGTGGCAGCGGACGGGGACCTTCGACTTCCTCGAGCTCCTCCTGCAGGTGGACGCGGGTACGCTTCCGCTGGAAGGGCTCGGGCTGGTGACCTTCTGCATCTACCTGGGCGCCGTCGGGAAGTCCGCCCAGTTCCCGCTCCACGTCTGGCTGCCCGACGCGATGGAGGGCCCGACACCGGTCTCGGCCCTGATCCACGCCGCGACCATGGTCACCGCGGGCGTGTACCTGCTCAAGCGTCTCGACTGGCTCTTCGCCCTGACGCCGGACGTGCTGGCGCTGGTCGGGTGGGTGGGCGCCTTCACGGCGCTGCTGGCCGCGACGCTGGGTTGCGTGCAGTCGGACATCAAGCGCGTGCTGGCCTACTCCACGGTTTCCCAGCTCGGCTACATGATGGCCGCCATCGGCGCGGGCTTCGCCTCGGCGGGCTTCCTCCACCTGCTCACTCACGGTCTCTTCAAGGCGCTCCTCTTCCTGGGGGCGGGCGCCGTGATCCACGCCGCTGGCAGCAACGACATCTTCCAGATGGGGGGTCTCCGCCGGTCCATGCCCCAGACCACCATCGTCTTCCTGGTGGGGACGCTCTCGCTGGCGGGCATCCCGCTCTTCGGTGGCTTCTTCTCCAAGGAGGAGATCTTGGGCGCCGTGTGGGCGGGCGGGCTCACGGGGCCCTTCGCCATGCTGGTCCTGGCGGCTTTCCTCACCGCCTTCTACATGTTCCGTGTTGTCTTCATCGCGTTCTTCGGGGCGCCGGCGGCCGAGGGACACGGCGGGCATGCCGGCGCCGGGCACGGCGGCGTCCACCTTCACGACGCCCCGCCCAGCATGACGCTCCCGCTCTGGCTTCTCGCGATCCTGTCCGTGGGCGTCGGCCTCTTCTTCACCGTCCACCATCCCGAGGCCGAGTTCGCCGCCCCCGGCTGGCTCAACCCGCTCGCCATCGCCGTGGCGGGGGGCGGGATCCTGCTCGCGTGGCTCACCTATCACCGCCGGGCGGTGGACGCCGAGCGGCTCGCCGCGGCGTTCGGCCTCGTGCGCGAGGCGGCGCTGGCCAAGTTCTGGATCGACGATTTCTTCGAGGCGGTGTATCGCGGCGGGCTCCTGGCCTTCTCGCGGGCTGTCGGCTGGATGGACCGGTATCTGGTGGACGGGATCGTGAACGGGCTGAGCGCCTGGACGCTCGTCCTCGGCGACCGCCTGCGCCGCATCCAGTCCGGCCAGCCGCAGGACTACGTCTACGGCGTCGCCTTCGGGCTCCTGCTCCTTCTCGTGTTGATCCAGTGGCCGCGATGACCACGTTCCCGGTTCTCTCGGTGATCATGTGGGCGCCGTTCGTCGGCGCGCTCCTGATCATGTTCACCGCGCGCCACAGCCCGCTGCGCGTCCGCTGGATCGCCGCCGTCTCCACCGGGTTGTCCCTCATCCTGACGCTCCGGATCTTCTGGATGTACGACCGGGAGATCGCGGGCTTCCAGTTCTACGAGGCGTGGCCGCTGGTGCCGCCGCTGGGCATCACCTATCAGCTCGGCATCGATGGCATGAGCCTCTTGATGGTGCTGCTGACGTCCATCGTGATCTTCGCGGGGGTGTTCGCCTCGTGGACCGTCAAGGAGCGGAGCCAGGAGTTCTACGCGCTTCTCCTGGTGCTGGTCACGGGCGTGTACGGTGTCTTCGTCTCGCTGGACCTCTTCGTCCTGTTCCTCTTCTACGAGATCGCCGTGCTCCCCATGTACCTCCTCATCGGGATCTGGGGGTCCTCCGGCGAGATCCGTCCCCAGGGCATCTTCGGCTGGGCCCTCCGCCGCACCGGGGTCGGCACCAAGGAATACGCGGCCATGAAGCTGACCCTGTACCTGCTGTTCGGGTCGGCCTTCATCCTGGTCGGGGTGCTGGCGCTGTATGTCGCCGCGGGCTCGACGTCGTTCTCGTTCCTCGAGCTCGAGCTCACCCAGTTCGACCCGGCGCTCCAGTGGTGGGTGTTCCTGGCCTTCTACGTGGGCTTCGGGATCCTGGCGGGCATCTGGCCCCTGCACACCTGGTCGCCGGACGGCCACGCCTCGGCGCCCACGGCGGTCTCCATGCTCCACGCCGGCGTGCTCATGAAGCTCGGCGCCTACGGCTTCGTCCGCCTCGGGTTGGGGCTCCTGCCCGAGGGGACCCACCAGTGGGTCTGGCTGGTGGGCACCATCGCCTGCATCAACATCGTCTACGGGGCGCTCAGCGCCATGGCGCAGACCGACCTGAAGTACGTCATCGCCTACTCGTCGGTGTCCCACATGGGGGTGGTGATGCTGGGGGTGGCCACGCTCACGGAGAGCGGGCTCAACGG
>JACPCX010000034.1:0-10210 GCA_016184305.1 Candidatus Rokuibacteriota bacterium
TGAGCGCGCAGGTCGGCGAGGTGCGGATCCGCTTCGGCGGCTGAGCGCGGTCGCTACGGGGCGAGGCGGGCCCGGAGCGCGGCCACGCGCGCGATGGCAGCCCGCACGGTTCTGCAGGACAGCCGCCACTCCTCGAGCGCCTGCTCGATGGCGGCCACCACGCGCGCGGCCGCGCGCGGCTCGTTCTTCACGCTGTTCTGCGAGATCAGGAGCACGTCCACGCCGGCGCGCAGGGCCAGGAGCGCCGACTCCTCCAGCCCGTAGTGCTGGGTGATGGCCCCCATGAGCAGATCATCGGACACCACCACGCCCGTGTAGCCCAGGTGGGCGCGCAGGAGCCGGGCGACCGTGGCGCGTGAGAGCGAGGCGGGGTACCAGGGGTCCAGGGTCCGGTTGAAGACGTGGCCGGGCATGACGCTGTCTGCGAGCCCTTCCTTGATGAGCCTCCGGTAGGGGAGGAGCTCCACGTCGAGATCGGCCGTGTCCGTCACGTCGGTGAAGCCGAGATGGGAGTCCACGCGGCTCGACCCATGCCCGGGAAAATGCTTGAGCGAAGTGAGGATCCCCGCTGCGTGCATGCCCGCGATGAAGGCGCGGGCATGCGCCACGACCTGCTCCGGGTCGCTGCCAAAGGTCCGGCCCAGCGTGACCACCGCCGGGTTGGTCGGGTTCACCGCCACGTCCACGACGGGGGCGAGATTCCAGTTGATCCCGGCCTCCCTGAGCCGCGCCCCGAGGCGCTGGGCCTCGAGCTCGGTCTGCGCCACGTCGCCGGCGTCCCCCAGCTCCTGGTGCGAGGGGGTCGGCGGGTAGCCGGCGCGTACCGAGAGGCGCATGACGAGTCCGCCCTCGGCATCCGCCGCGATCAGGAGCGGCCGGCCGGCGCAGCTCCGGGCCAGCCCCTGCAGATCGGCCGTGAGCCGGGCCACCTGCTCGGGGCTGACGATGTTGCGCGGGGTGCGGGTGGCCACGTCGTGCTCGAAGAGGATCACGCCGCCGACCTTCACGTCGCAGACGAGCGCCCGCAGCTCCTCATTGCCGGCCACCTCGGTCCCGGAGAACCCCACGAGGAGGAGATCGGCGATCCGGGGCGGCGGCTGGGCCTGGCGCGGGCCGCCGACGTCCGCCGTCGACGCGCATCCGCCGATCAGCAGCGCAACGCCCGCCGCGGCGAGGACGACGCGCATCAGCGGGCAGCGCCGCGCGCCGCCGCGACGAGGATCGAGGACAAAGGCATGGCGGAAGGATAGCACGCGGAGTAAAATCTCCTCGCGATGACACCCCATGACCGGGCAACTCCCGGGCGTATCTATTACGGCTGGTGGGTCGCCGGGGCCTTCGCGCTCATCATCTTCCTCTCCACCGGGATCCGCTTCACCGTCGGCCCTTTCCTCAAGCCCGTGGCTGCCGATCTGGGCGTGGACCGCGGCACCTTCTCCCTCGTCGTCTCGCTCTCGCTCTTTCTCTACGGCGCCTTCATGCCGATGGTCGGCCGCCTCGTGGACCGCTTCGGCTCCCGCGTGGTCTGCTCGGCGGGCGGCGTCCTGGTCGCGGTCTCTCTCGCGCTCACGGGGACGATGACCGCCTACTGGGAGTTCGTCCTCTACTACGGCGTGCTCGTGGCGCTGGGGCTGTCGGCGACGGGCCACGTCGTCGCCTCGGCCACGCTGTCCCGCTGGTTCATCAGGCGGCGGGGGACGGCGGTCAGCGTGCTGTCGGCGGCCTCCATGGCGGGCATGTCCTTCCTGGTTCCGATCACGATGTGGTGCATCCTCACGTTCGGCTGGCGCGCGAGCTACGTGATCCTCGGCGTCGGGTCGCTGCTCATCACGCTGCCGCTCTCGCTCTGGATCCTCCGTGACGATCCGGCCGATGTCGGCCTGCACCCCGATGGCGTCGCCCCCGAGCCCCTCGCCGTCGGAATGGCGCCGGCGCTGGAGCGGACCACGGTGGCGGCCGCGCTCCAGGTCCCCGCCTTCTGGCAGCTCGCGGGCGGACTGTTCAATTGCGGCTTCTCCATGAGCCTGCTCTCGGCCCACGGCGTGCCCATGCTCACCGACCACGGCTTCCACGCCATGACCGCCTCGTCGGCCATGGGCTTCCTCGGACTGACGAGCATCGGGGGCGGCATGGCGCTGGGGGTGATCTCCGACCGCTGGGGGCGCAAGCCCGTGCTGGCCTCCGTGTATCTCCTAAGGGCGGGAGCCTTCAGCCTGCTCTTCCTCGTGCAGGATCCCGTGACGCTCATGATCGTGGCGGCCATCGGCGGGCTCGGCCTGTCCGGAAGTCTGGCCATGGCCTCCGCCATGACGGCGGACATCTTCGGGCGCTTCTCCGTGGGCTCCATCTTCGGGTTGATCTTCCTCTCCCACCAGGTGGGCGCAGCGCTGGGCTCCTGGCTCGCGGGCTTCCTCTTCGATCTGACCGGCGGCTACGGCATGGCGTTCGGGGCCGCGTGCGCACTCCTCCTGGTGGGCGCGGGACTGGCCGCTACCATCCAGGAGAGCGGGCGGCCGGTGGCGACCCTCCAGGCCCAGCCGGTGGCCGGAGGACAGTAGCCGCATGAAAATCGCGCGGATCATCGGCACGGGCATGGCGGTACCCGAGTGCGTCGTGGACAACGCGCTCCTGTCCCGCTGCATGAGCACGAGCGACGAGTGGATCGTCCAGCGCACGGGCATCCGGGAGCGCCGGATGTCCCCGGACACCTACCGGATGCTGCTGAGGCTCGCGGAGGCCCCCGACAAGACGGCCTTCATGCGCGAGGTGCGCGACAACGGGCTCGACGGTTGCATCGACTCCTCGCTCATGGTCTCGGACCTGGCGCTGGAGGCCTCCCGCATGGCGCTCAAGCACGCGGAGCTCTCTGCCGACGACCTGGACTGCATCATCGACTCCTCCACGCTGCCGGACTACTCCTATCCGCACACGGGCTGCGTGCTGCAGGGCAAGCTCGGGCTCACGTCGACGCCGGTCTTCAACCTCCAGCAGGGCTGCGCGGGCTTCGTCTACGGCCTCGCCATGGCCGACCAGTTCATCCGGAGCGGCATGTACGAGCGCGTGCTCGTGGTGGGGGCCGAGCTGCTGTCCACGATGTTTGACTACACCGACATCGGGCGCGACATGGCGATCCTCTTCGCCGATGGGGCGGGCGCGGCGGTGCTCCAGGCCGAGGAGGCGCCGGCCGCCGGGCCCCGTCGCGGCATCCTCTCCCATCATCTCCACTCCGACGGGACCCATCTCGATGCGCTGTCGGGCGAGCTGTGGGGCTCCTCGACCTTCCCCCCGATCTCGAAGAAGAAGATCGAAGACGGGCGCACGCTTCCCCGGATGAACGGGCGCACCGTCTTCGTGCAGGCCGTGCGCCGGCTGCGCGAGGTGGTGCGAGAGTCCCTCGATGCCAACGGCCTGCAGGCCTCCGACGTGGATCTGTTCCTCTTCCACCAGGCCAACCTGCGCATCATCGAGGCCGTGTCGGAGACGTTCAAGATCCCCGCGGACCGCATCTACAACAACGTGGAGCGCTACGGCAACACGGCTGCCGCGTCCGTCCCGATCTGCCTGCACGAGGCGCTCATGCAGGGACGGATCAAGGAGGGAGACCTGATCCTGCTGGCGGCCTTCGGGACCGGATTCTCCTGGGGAGCGACGCTGCTCCGCTGGTGAGGGAGGGCCTGGTGCTCCGGGAGCTGCTGACCCGCCTGCCGTGGCGCCGCGCGCCCGCCAAGCGGGCCCTGGTGCTGGCGGGGGGCGGCGTGATCGGCGGGATGTACGAGGTGGGCGTGCTCGCCGCGCTGGACGAGGACCTCCCGCAATTCCGCGCCAACGACTTCGCTCTCTACGTGGGGTCGAGCTCCGGCTCCGTCGTCGCCGCGCTCATGGCCAATGGCGTCCCCCCGCTCACCCTCTACCGGATCCTCGAGGATGGGCGCGACGATCCGCTCAACTTTCACAGCGGCTCCGTCTTCCACAAGGGCGCCTTCACGGGGGCCGCGCGCAACTTCGCCCAGCTCATCTGGGCGGTGGGCAAGAACCTGGTGACGGGCTTCAGCCGCGACTGGCCGGACCTGCTCGCGCGCAGCCAGGGCGGCATGCCGGAGGGGTTCTTCTCCGTCAGCCAGCTCGAGGAATTCATGCGCCGCACCTTCTCCCTCAAGGGGCTCTCCAACGACTTCCGCGCCTGCCCGCGGCCGCTCATGATCCCCGCGATGGATCTCGATCGGGCCGAGCGCGTGGTCTTCGGCGTGGGCGGGCTCGTCGAGACGCCGATCTCGGAGGCCATCGCCGCGTCCTCCGCCATCCCCGGTTTCTTCGCGCCCTTCAGCGTGGGCGGGCGGGATTACGTGGACGGCGACGTCGGGCACACCGGGCACGCGGACCTCGCCGTGGACGCGGGGGCCACGCTGGTCGTTGTCGTGAACCCGCTGATCCCGCTCCGCTCCCGGGGCGACGAGCCGCCGCCGCTCAAGCAGCACGGCCTCTACGGCATCCTGGAGCAGGTGGGGCGCATCAATAGCCAGAACCTGCTGGAGCTGGGCCTGCGCGAGCTGACGCTGCGCCGGCCGGACGTGGAGATCCAGCTGATCCAGCCGCCTCCAGGCCCGTCGCCCCTCTTCGGGCCCTCCATGGGCTTCGAGGCGAGCCGGCTGGCGCTTCAGTTCGGCTACACCTCGATCAAGCGCTGGCTGGCCGGCCCGGGGGCGGGTTTCGGCGACCGGCTCACCCGCGGGGAGTGGCGGGGCGGTTTCCATCTTGACGCGTTGCGTAACTCCTGATACGGTGCCCCGCAACTCCGGCCCCAGGGCCGGATCAAGGGAGGAACGACCCATGAGAGCGAGATGGATGCTGGTCATCGGCGCAGGGCTTCTGGCGGTGGCGCTCGTGTCGCCGGGCTCGGCCCAGGCGCAGGGGCCGATCAAGATCGGCCTCGTGCAGGGAATCAGCGGCCCGTTCGAGGCGTATGCGAAGCAGGTCGTCACCGGCTTCAAGCTCGGCCTGGAGTACGCGACGGGCGGCAAGCTGGAGCTGGGCGGGCGGAAGATCGAGCTCCTGGTGGAGGACGACCAGCTCAAGCCCGACGTGGCCAAGCGGCTCGTCACCAAGCTCTATGCCGACGACAAGGTGGACCTCGTCGTGGCCACCACCAGCAGCGCCGCAGCGCTGGCCGTGCTGCCGGTGGCGGCGGAGTTCAAGAAGGTGCTGATCGTCGAGCCCGCGGTGGCGGACAGCATCACCGGCGAGCACTGGAACCGCTTCATCTTCCGCACCGGCCGCAACTCGGGGCAGGACGCCATCGCCAATGCCCTCGCGGTGGCCAAGCCCGGCGTATCCATCGCCACCATCGCCCAGGACTACGCCTTCGGCAAGGACGGCGTGGCGGCCTACAAGGCCGCGGTGGAGAAGCTCGGCGCCAAGGTCGTCCACGAGGAGTACGCCCCTATCCAGGCCACGGACTTCACCGCGCCGATCCAGAAGATCATCGGGGCGCTGAAGGACAAGCAGGGGCCGAAGTACGTCTTCGTCATCTGGGCGGGGAAGGGCGGGCCGTACCCGCAGCTGGTCGCCAACCGGCTCGACAAGTACGGCATCACGCTCTCGGCCAGCGGCAACCTGCTCGACGTGATGAAGGGCATGAAGGCCATGAACCTGGACGGCAGCGTGGGCGGCACCTACTACTATTACGAGCTGCCGAAGAACCCCGTGAACGACTGGCTCGTCAAGGAGCACCAGGCCCGCTTCAAGGAGCCGCCCGACTTCTTCACCTGTGGCGGCTTCGCGGCGGCCATGGCGGCGGTGACGGCCATCCAGAAGGCGGGCGGCACCGACGCCGAGAAGCTCATCGCGGCCATGGAGGGCATGGAGTTCGCGACGCCCAAGGGCAAGATGATCTTCCGCAAGGACGACCATCAGGCGCTCCAGACCATGTACTCCATCAAGCTGCTGGCGAAGCCCGACGTGGCGTGGCTCGTGCCGACCCTGCTGAAGGAGCTCTCTCCGCAGGAGACGGCGCCCCCCATCCTCAACAAGCGCTAGCGGACAGGCGCGCCATGGTCACCATGACCGTCAACGGCGTTGCTCTGGCCGTGCACGAGTGGCCGGGCAAGGGCCCGGCCCTCGTGTGCGTGCACGGCCTCACGGCCAACCACAGCTGCTGGGCCAGCATGGCGGATCTGCTCGCCCCCGACTTCCGGCTCATCGCCTATGACCTGCGCGGGCGCGGGGAGAGCGGCAAGCCCGAGTCGGGCTACAGCATCGAGCACCACTGCAAGGACCTCCTCGGCCTGCTCGACGCCTTCGGGCTCAGGAAGGCCGTCATCATGGGGCATTCGCTGGGCGCCCACATCGGCCTTCGCTTCGCGGTGCTGTACCCGGCCCGCGTTTCCAAGCTCGTGCTGGTGGACGGCGGCCTCGACGTGAGGGCGGAGGTGCTCGACTCCCTCGCCCCGGCCATCAACCGGCTGGGGATGGAGTTCCCGTCGCTGGAGATGTTCCTCCAGCTGATCCGCGGCCTGCCGATGTTCGAGGGCCGCTGGAACGACTACCTCGAGCGCTACTTCCGCTACGACGTGGAGACGCTTCCGTCAGGGGCGGTGCGCTCCAAGGTGGCCAAGCACGCCATCGAGGAAGAGCTGCGCAATCTCCAGCGCGAGCGGCTCTGGGCGCTCCATCACCGGGTGAAGTGCCCGACGCTGATCTTCCGCGCGCCCGACGGCCTCCTGACGCCCACCGACTGTCTCATGACCCAGGAGGAGGGCCGGGCCATGACCGCGGGCATCTCGAAGTCGAAGCTCGTGGTGGTGCCGCGCACCAACCACTACACGGTGCTGCTGGGGCAGAACCCCCGCGTCAGGACCGCCCTCCGCGCCTTCCTCAAGGGGAGATAGCTCCTGAGCGTCGACCAGCCGGGCGAGCCGCCGGTCATCTCGACGCGGGATCTCACCATCCGCTTCGGCGGCCACGTGGCGGTGGACCATGTGACGCTGGACATCGCGCCCCGCACGCTGAAATCCATCATCGGCCCAAACGGCGCCGGCAAGACCACCTTCTTCAACCTGCTGAGCGGCCAGTACCGCCCCACCGAGGGGCGCGTCCACTTCAAGGGTCAGGACGTGACCGGGCTGCCGGCCTCGGCGCGGACGAGGCTCGGCATCGGTCGCTCCTTCCAGCTCACCAACATCTTCGCCACGCTCTCCGTGCTCGAGAACGTGCGGATGGCCGTTCAGGCCCGCGCGGGCCTCGGGTTCAACGTGTGGCGCCACTACCGGAGCTTCCCGGAGCTGGAGGACCGCGCCTACGCGATCCTGGAGAGCGTGCTCCTCGAGTCCAAGTGGCGGGCGCCCGCCTCGGACCTGGCCCATGGCGAGAAGCGGAAGCTCGAGATGGCCATCCTGCTCGCGCTCGAGCCCGAGGTGCTGCTGCTCGACGAGCCCACTGCCGGGATGTCGCTCGAGGAGGTGCCCGCCATCATCGGCCTCATCGAGCGGATCAAGGAGCGGCGGAACCGGACCATCCTGCTGGTGGAGCACAAGATCGACATGGTCATGGCGCTGTCGGACTCCATCGCGGTGCTGAAGGATGGGCGGCTCATCGCGGACGGCAACCCCGAGGCCGTGAGCGGCGACCCGGGGGTGCAGGCGGCGTACTTCGGCGGGGGGACGGCGGGTGGCTGAGCCCATCCTGGAGCTGGACGAGGTCCACACCTTCATCGGCCAGCACCACATCCTGCAGGGCGTGTCGCTCCGGATCCGCCCTGACGCGGTCACGGTGCTCCTCGGGCGCAACGGGGCGGGCAAGACCACCACGATGCGCACCATCGTCGGCCTCCTGCACCCCTCGCGCGGGACAGTGCGGTTCGAGGGACGGGAGATCCACCGCCTGCCCCCGTACGAGATCGTCAGGCTCGGCGTCGGCTATGTGCCGGAAGGGCAGGGGATCTTCGCGGGCCTCACCGTGGACGAGAACCTGCGGGTCGCGACCCTGTCCGAGGGCTCGGTGAGCCGCGAGCGGCTCGAGCAGATCTTCGCGCTTTTCCCCGACATCGAGCGCTTCCGGCGGGCGCCCGCGGGCACGCTGAGCGGAGGGCAGAAGCAGATGCTCTCCATCGCGCGGGCCTTCGTGAACCCGAACCGGCTGCTGCTCATCGACGAGCCATCGAAGGGGCTCGCGCCCATCATCGTCGAGCACCTGGTCGAGGCGCTCCGGGCCATGAAGGAGCACGCCACCGTGCTGCTGGTGGAGCAGAACTTCGCCATGGCGCGGGCGCTGGGCGACTGGTTCTACCTCATCGACGATGGCCGGACCGTGCACTCGGGGCCCATGGAGGCCCTCGTGGATGATGCCGCGCTCAAGAAGAGATACCTCGGCATATGAGGGCCTTTGCCCCGGTTCTCGCCGCGGCGACCTTCCTGCTCCTGCCGCTCGCCTTCATCGAGCCCAACACCTACGTGACCCTGACGGTGGGCGGGCTGGCCATGGGCATGCTGATCTTCCTGGTGGCCTCCGGGCTCACGCTCATCTTCGGCCTCATGGATGTCCTGAACTTCGCCCACGGCGCGCTCTTCTCCTGGGGCGCCTACGTGGGCTTCAGCGTGGTGCTGGCGCTGGACCGGCGCTGGGGGTGGGCCGCCTCGCCCTCGCTCGCGCTGAACCTCCTCCTGCTCCTCCTGGCCATCGTCGCGGCCACGCTCGTGGCGCTCGTGCTGGGCGTCATCCTCGAGCGCGTGATCGTGAGGCCGGTGTACGGGAAGCACATGTTCCAGATCCTGATCACGCTGGGCGCGACCATCGTGCTGGAGGAGATGCTCCGCATCGTCTGGGGCCCCAACGACCAGGTCATGCCGCTGCCGCTGTCCTTCCAGGGCTCCTGGGATGTGGCCGACGTCATCGTGCTGCGCTTCCCCGTGGTCGCCATCGTGCTCGGCGCCCTCGTCTACGTGGCGATGGTCCTCGTGCTCACCCGGACCAAGGTCGGGCTCATCGTCCGGGCCGGGGTCGAGAGCGGCGAGATGATCCAGGTGATGGGCTACAACATCCACCGCTACTTCACGGGCGTCTTCGCCGCCGGCTCCGCGCTCGCCGCGGTGGGCGGGCTCATGTGGGCCATGTTCGGCCAGTCGGTGCGCTCCACCATGGGCGCCGAGCAGCTCATCTTCGCCTTCATCGTGGTGATCATCGGCGGCCTCGGCAGCGTCACGGGATCCCTGGTGGGCGCCCTCCTGGTGGGNNNNCGCCCTCCTGGTGGGGCTCTCGTACAACTACGTCGCCTTCCTCGTGCCCAAGGCCGCCATCGGCGTCAACATGGCCCTCATGGTCGTGATCCTCCTGATCCGCCCCAGCGGCCTCTTCAAGGCTGGCAAATGATGCCCTCGGATCGGGTCACGCCGGTCCAGGCCGCGAGGGAAGCCGAGCGCCGATTGCGCTTCACCGGCGCCTCTCTCTACGTCCGCCTGGTGCTCCTGCTGGCGTGGCTCCTCGTCCCGGTCGTCGTGCCCTCCTTCCAGGTCATGGACCTGGTGCTCAAGATCGCCCTCTTCGCGACGCTCGTGGCGAGCTACGACGTCGTCATCGGCTACACGGGGATCGTCTCCTTCGGGCACGCCATGTACTTCGGCTTCGGGGCCTATGCGGTGGCGATGGCCGTGGGCAAGTTCGGGGCGCCCACCTACGGGTTCCTGGCCCTGGGCTTCGCGGCCGGGATCGTGGCCGGGGCGGTCATCGCCGTGCTCATCGGCGCATTCTCTCTGCGCGTGAAGGCCATCTTCTTCGCCATGGTGACGCTGGCCTTCGCGGAGTTCGCGCTGATCGTGGCCGTGCAGTGGAGCCCGATCACGGGCGGCGAGGACGGGCTGAGCCCGAAGTTCCCCGGGGTCTTCTCGGTGGCCTTCGACGGGGGACGCTGGCTGGGGCTCCCCGTCACCGGGCGGGTGGTGACCTACTATGCGGTGCTGGCGATCTGCGTGGGGCTCTTCCTCGTGATGAGTCGCTTCGTGCACTCGCCGCTGGGCCGCACGCTCCAGGCGATCCGCGACAACGAGCTGCGCGCCGAGGCGCTGGGCTTCCGGACCTTCGTCTTCCAGCTCGTGTCGTCGTCCTTCGCCAGCGTCGTGGCGACGATCCTCGGCGGCTGCTACGCCATGTGGGTGGCCTACGTGAACCCCGAGTCGGCGCTGGGCATCCCCATCATGCTGGACATCCTGCTGATGGTGATCAT
>JACPCX010000179.1:0-77611 GCA_016184305.1 Candidatus Rokuibacteriota bacterium
TCCTTGATCCAGACGTCGGGACGGGCCGCGCGGCACGTCAACGGCGAGGTCCTCATGTACGCCGACCGCGTCACCGGCTCCATGCAGGAGGCCATCGCCGAGACCGAGCGGCGGCGGGCGGCCCAGGCGGAGTACAACGGCGCCCACGGCATCACGCCGGAGTCCATCAAGAAGTCCATCCGTGAGCTGCTCGAGACCGTGCCTGAGCGGGACTACTACACGGTCGAGGTGCCGGACGTGGCGGAGCCGGCCTGGGAGAGCCCGCAGGCACTGGCGGCGCACATCGCCGAGCTGGAGGCGGCCATGCGCGAGGCGGCCAAGCGCCTGGACTTCGAGCGGGCCGCCGAGCTCCGGGACCGGGTCAAGGCGCTCCGGAAGATCGAGCTGGAGGTCCGCTGAGCCGGTGGGCATCTTCAAGTGGGCGCTGGTGCTCTTCGGGAGCCTGACGCTCGGGCTCGTGGTGCTGGCGAAGGTGCTCGGTTTCCTGAACCCGCCCCGTCCGGGCCGGCCCGAGCCACCGCTGCTGGTCCGGACTCGCCGCGCGCTGCGCTGGTCGATCCTGTTCCCCGCGCTGCTGGGACTCGCCATCCTCGCGGCCACGCTGCTGAGGTGACGGCGGCCCGCCGAGTGGGCGCGAACCAGCATCGAGGGGCTGGAGCGGTGGCGCCCCGCGGGCCCGGCGCCAGGTAGAATACGAGCGTGACCCTCGAGGAGAAGGTGGCGGAGGCCCCGGATCGGCCCGGCGTCTACTTCTACAAGGACGCGAAGGGCCAGATCATCTACGTGGGGAAGGCCGGGTCTCTGCGGAGCCGGGTGCGCTCCTACTTCCAGGAGTCCCGGGCGCGGGATCCCAAGACGGACGCGCTCGTGGGCCAGATCCGGGACGTCGAGTACATCGTCACGGGCAACGAGCTGGAAGCGCTGATCCTCGAGTCCAATCTCGTCAAGCAGCACCGGCCCCGCTACAACATCATCCTCCGCGACGACAAGCACTACCCGTTCCTCAAGCTCACGACCGACGAGGGGTTCCCGCGGCTCGTGGTGGCGCGCCGGGTGCAGAAGGACGGCGCCGCCTACTACGGTCCGTTCTACCCCGCCACGGCCGTGCGGGAGACCCTGCGCCTCGTCCGGCAGCTCTTCCCGCTGCGCACCTGCCGGATCACGATCGATGGCGCCCTCGCCCGGCCGTGCATCCAGTACTTCATCCACCGCTGCAATGCGCCGTGCACGGGGCAGGAGACGCGGGAGGAGTATGCGCGGACCGTGGCCGCCGTGCAGCGATTCCTCGAGGGGAAGCACGACGAGCTGGCGAAGGAGCTGACGCGCGAGATGGAGACGGCCGCGGCGGAGATGAAGTTCGAGCGGGCCGCCGCGCTCCGGGACCGGGTCCAGGCGCTGAACACCGTACGTGAGCGCCAGAAGATCATCTCCACCGACGAGATGGACCAGGACATCGTGGGAGTCGTGCGCCAGGGGGGAGAGGCCTGCGTCCAGCTCTTCTTCGTGCGCAAGGGGCGGCTCCTGGGGCGCGAGTCATTCTTCTTCGACCGCGTCTCGGGGTGGACGGACGGCGAGATCCTGTCGGCCTTCATCCATCAGTTCTACGCGCGCCAGGTGACCCCCCCGCCCGAGATCCTCCTGTCGGCGGACATCCCCGACGCCGAGCTGACTGCGGCGTGGCTGCGGCAGAGCCGCGGCGCGCGAGTGGAGGTGGTGGCCCCGCAGCGGGGGCGCCGGCGCGAGCTCGTGGCCATGGCGGAGGAGAACGCGGCGCTCGCGCTCCAGACCCACCTGCTGTCCCGGGCGAACCGGGAGCAGGTGGTCCTGGAGGAGATGACGCGCGCGCTCGGGCTGCCCGCGCCGCCCCACCGCATCGAGGCCTTCGACATCTCCACGATACAGGGCAGCGAGACGGTGGCCTCCATGGTCGTCTGGCAGAACGGGGACATGAAGAAGGACGAGTACAAGCGGTACAAGATCCGCACCGTCACCGGGCCCGACGACGTGGCGTCCATGCGCGAGGTGCTGACGCGGCGCTACTCGAAGGCGCTCGAGACCGAGGCCTCGCTGCCGGACCTGATCCTCCTGGACGGGGGCCGCGGTCAGCTCGGCGTGGGAAGCAAGGTGCTCGAGGCCCTCGGGCTCGACTACGTCCCGATCGCGGCCCTGGCGAAGCGGGCGGAGGAGGTCTACGTGCCGGAGCGCCTCGCGCCGCTCCTGCTGGATCTCGGGTCGCCCGCGCTCCAGACGCTGCAGAAGATCCGGGACGAGGCGCATCGGTTCGCCATCACGTATCACAAGACGCTGCGCCAGCGACGGACGATCAGCTCCGAGCTCGACCGGATCCCCGGAGTCGGACCGACGCTCCGGACGAGTCTGCTCCGGAGCCTGGGCTCGGCCCGGGGCGTCCGTGCGGCCTCCGTGGCGGATCTGGCAGCGGTGCCGAAGATCACCCCGAAGCTGGCGCAGCGTATCCACGATTTCTTCCACCGAGGTCCCGGGGCCCGGGAACCCGCGGAGGGATCAGGCGGTTAGGAGCATGGAATCTCATCAGAAAGGAGGTGACGCGCAATGAAGAAGATCCTCATGGCTCTCGCGATGGTCGCCGTGATGGCGAGCCCGGTGCTGGCGTTCCAGTGCCCCTTGCTTATCAAGCAGATCGAGGACGCGACGGCTGGCAAGACCGACGCCAACTCCACCAAGGCGAAGGCGATCGCGGCGGAGGCGAAGACCCTGCACGCTGCCGGCAAGCATGCCGAGTCGATCGTCAAGGCTGAAGAGGCCGCGAAGGTAATCACCCTGACGCTGAAGAAGAAGTAGCCCCGTGCTCGCCCCGGGGGCTCACGCGAGCCCCCGGGGAGCCGTTTCTTGCGTCCTCCAGCTAAGTGTGTTAAAAATCAGGACTAATATGTCCATCGACGATCGGCCCGAGCGCTACCCGTTCGCGGAGATCGAGGCCAAGTGGCAGAGGGTGTGGGAGGAGTCCAGGCAGTTCAAGGCCATCGAGGACCCGAGCCGCCCCAAGTTCTACTGTCTCGAGATGTTCCCGTACCCCTCCGGCCGCATCCACATGGGCCATGTCCGCGTCTACGCCATCGGCGACCTGCTCGCCCGCTATAAGTGGATGCGCGGCTTCAACGTGCTCCACCCCATGGGCTGGGACGCCTTCGGGCTGCCCGCCGAGAACGCCGCCATCAACAACGGCGTGCACCCCGCGGTGTGGACCCACGAGAACATCGCGAGCATGCGCAGCCAGCTGCGGCGCATGGGCATCTCCTACGACTGGGACCGCGAGCTGGCCACCTGCGATCCCGCCTACTACCGCTGGGAGCAGCTCATCTTCATCCGCATGTTCGAGCGGGGGCTGGCGTACAAGAAGCGCTCCAGCGTGAACTGGTGCCCGGCGTGCCAGACCATCCTGGCCAACGAGCAGGTGGAGGCTGGGCGGTGCTGGCGCTGCGACTCCGAGGTCGGCACCAGGGACATCGAGGCCTGGTTCTTCAAGATCACGCAGTATGCGGAGGAGCTCCTCGACTGGTGCGACCGGCTGCCGGGCTGGCCCGAACGGGTCATGACCATGCAGCGCAACTGGATTGGCAAGAGCGAGGGCGCCGAGTTCAACCTGCCGGTGGTCGGCCGTCCCGGCCTCACCATTCGCATCTTCACCACGCGCCCGGACACCTCCTTCGGGATGACCTACGCCGTGCTGGCCCCCGAGCATCGGCTCGTGGACGCGCTGGTGACGGACGGCATCGAGCGAGCCCGCGTGCAGGCCTTCAGGCAGGAGGTGGCGCGGGAGTCCGAGATCGAGCGGCTGGCGGCGGACCGGCCCAAGCGGGGCCTCAGGCTCAGCGCCAGGGCCCTGAACCCGTTCAATGGCCAGGAGATCCCGCTGTTCCTGGCCGACTACGTGCTCATGGGTTATGGGACCGGCGCCATCATGGCGGTGCCGGGCGAGGACCAGCGGGACTGGGACTTCGCCAAGCAGCAGGGGCTGCCTATCATCCCGACGGTGGAGCGGCCGCAGGGCTGGAAGGAGACGCAGGCCTACACCGGCGACGGCGTGAAGATCAACTCGGGTTTTCTCGACGGGCTCGGCATCGCCCAGGCCAAGCGGCGGGCCATCGACTGGCTCGTGGAGCGCGGGCTGGGCGAGGCCAAGGTGAACTACCGGCTCCGGGACTGGGGGATCAGCCGGCAGCGCTACTGGGGCGCGCCCATCCCGATCCTCCACTGCGCGTCGTGCGGCATGGTGCCCGAGCGCGAGGACCGGCTGCCCGTGGTCCTGCCGGAAGACGTCCAGATCAGCGGCAAGGGCGGCTCGCCGCTGGCCGACGTGGCCAGCTTCGTCAACGCCGCCTGTCCCCGCTGCGGCGGTCGGGCCCGGCGGGAAACCGACACCATGGACACCTTCGTGGAGTCCTCGTGGTACTTCCTGCGCTACTGCTCGCCGCAGTTCAGGGACGGGATGTTCGACTCCAAGGCGGCGGCCTACTGGATGCCCGTGGACCAGTACATCGGGGGCATCGAGCACGCCGTGCTCCATCTCCTCTACGCGCGCTTCTACACCAAGGTGCTGCGCGACCTGGGCCTCACGACGGTCGACGAGCCCTTCTGGGCGCTGCTCTCCCAGGGCATGGTCATCAAGGATGGCGCGAAGATGTCGAAGGCCAGGGGCAACGTGGTGGACCCGGACGGGCTGATCCGTCGCTACGGAGCCGACACCGCGCGGCTCTTCTCGCTCTTCGCCGCGCCGCCGGAAAAAGATCTCGACTGGAACGACCGCGGGGTGGAGGGGGCCTCCCGCTTCCTCAACCGCCTCTGGCGCTTCATCCACGCCCATCTCGAGGAGCTGCGGGCGGCCTCCCCGGCCCGCCCGGCGGGGCTGTCGCCAGCCGGGCGGGCCTTCCGGCGCACGATCCATGAGACGATCCAGCGGGTCACGGCGGACATCGAGAAGGACTTCCACTTCAACACCGCCATCAGCGCGGTGATGGAGCTGGTCAACGCGCTGCTCGAGTTCGAGCGCGTCTCCATGGATGCGGTGAGCCGCGAGGAGCGCCAGGGGCTCCTCAGCGCGGCGGTGGAGGCCACGGTTCTCCTCCTCGGTCCGGTCTGCCCCCACGTCACGGAAGAGCTGTGGGCGGCGCTGGGCCACACGGAGAGTCTGTTCAAGCAGCCCTGGCCCACGCCGGATCCCGAGGCCCTCAGGCGCCAGGAGGTGGAGATCGTCGTCCAGGTGGACGGCCGGGTGCGGGGCCATGTCACGGTGGATGTCTCGGCGGCCGAGCAGGAGGTGCAGGACCGAGCCCTCGCCGACGTCAAGGTGCGTCCGTGGCTGAGCGGGCGCGAGGTGGCCAAGGTCGTCGTGGTGCCAGGGCGGCTCGTGAACGTCGTGACCCGCTGATGCCGCGCCCGGCACGGCGCGCCCGGATCCGCGGCGCCGGGATCTCCCTGGCAGGGGTGCTCGTGGCCCTGCTCGCTTTCGGAGGCTGCGGCTACAGCTTCCGGGGCAACCTGCCGCCACATATCAAGACGGTGGCTGTTCCCACCTTCAAGAACAAGACGCAGGAGCCCGCAGTGGAGAACACCATCACCGCGGCGGTGGTGAACGCGTTCGTGAGCAGCGGCAAGCTCAAGGTGGTCCCGCCCGACGAGGCCGACTCGATCCTGGAAGGGGAGATCGTGGGCTACCAGATCCAGTCGCTCGCCGTGGACCGGACCATCAACGTGCGCGAGTACCGGCTCCTGGTGACGATGAACATCCAGTTCCGTGATGTCCGCAGGGGCGGCACGCTCTGGCGGCAGGAGGGGCTCCAGGAGCAGGCGGACTTCCGCGTCCCCGGCCAGGTGTCCGGGACGATCAGCCGGGAGGAGGGCGCCGTCAGGGAGGCTGCCGTGGACATCGGCCGGAAGATCGTGAACCTGGTGGTGGACCGCTTCTAGTGGATTACCTCGGTTTCCTCAGGGCGGTGGAGTCGGGGCGGACCCCGCCCGTTGCGCTGCTGCACGGCCCCGAGCCTCTCCTCATCGAGGATGCCGTGGCCGCGGTCACGCGCGCGCTCTTCCCCGACCCGTCGCTCGCGACCCTGTCGCGGGAGGTCCTGGAGGCCAGGGAGGCGGGGGCCGAGGGCATCGTCCGTTCGGCCCTGACGCTGCCCTTTCTCACGCCAGCCCGTCTCGTGGTCGTGCGCGGGGCCGACACCCTGCCGGCCAAGCAGGCCGAGGCGCTCGGCGGTTACTGCAAGGCGCCGAATCCGTCCAGCGTGCTCCTGCTGCTCGCCGACGACACCGTGCCGGCTGGCCACTGGTTGCTTCGTGTGCTGCCCCCGGCCGCCATCGTGGGGGTCCCTCGACCGGCTGGCCGGGCGCTCCTCATCTGGCTGCGCGGGCGCGCGAGGTCGGCCGGCTTCGAGCTGGCTGAGGAAGCGGCCACGCTCCTGGTGGAGCTGGCCGGCGAGGATCTCGCGAGCCTCATCGGCGAGGTCGAGAAGGCCGCGCTGGCCGGCGGTCCCGAGAACCGTCGCGTCACCGTCGCCGAGGTGCGGGCTGTCGTCGGCGAGCACCGGCTGCGGGACATCTTCGAGTTGACGGACGCGCTGGCGGCACGAGACCTGGCGCGGGCTCTGGCGGTCCTCGCCTCCCTGCTCCAGGCGGGGGAGGAGCCGCTGGCCGTGCTCGGGATGCTGGCCCGCGAGGCCCGTGCCACCTGGCAGGCGCAGGAGTGGCTCCGCAAGGGGCGCAGCGCGGATGAGGTCGCTCGGGCGCTGAGACGGCCGCAGGCGGCGGCAGCCGCGCTGGTGACGCTGGCGCGCTCGCTCTCTGCGCGGGCGGCAACGCACCGCCTGGCGCGCTGCTGGGACGTGGAGCGCCGGCTGAAGCTCGGCGCCCCGCCTCGCCCCGAGATCACGCTGCTCATCGCGGAGCTGTGCGCGGCCTGCTAGGGGGCCGGGCGTGGCGGAGCTACGTCGGGCTCGTCCTGGCCCTCGGCGCAGCAGCGCCGGCGACGGCCGACCTCGTGGCCGGGGCGGCCTCGGTGGAGGTGGCGCTGCCCGCCGGGACGCCGCTTGCCGGGTTCGGCGGCTTCCCGCGCCGGGCGTGGATCCCCGACCTGCTGAACCGCTTCCCCCACGCATTCTGGTTCAACCCGTCCGAGGGCGTGCACGATCCGCTGATGGTCCGGGCCCTCGAGCTGGAGTCGGGGAGCACGCGCATCATCTGGGTTGCCGTCGACCTCGTGGGCATTGACCCGAGTCTCGTTGGCGAGCTGCGTGGGCGTCTCGCGCAGTCGGGCCAGGCTCCTTCCGCGCTGATCGTGTCCGCTTCCCACACCCATTCGGGGCCCGGCGGTTTCGCGCACTCCGCGCTCTTCGGGTTCGTGGCGACCGACCGGCTGTCGGACGCAGTGCGGGAGCGCATCCTGGAGGGCCTCGTGCGGGCGGCGCAGGCGGCGCATGGGCGGCGGGTTCCGGCTCTGGTGGGAACGGGGCGCGCCGAGGTGACCGGGATCGTGAAGAGCCGGCTCAAGGCGCCGCTCGATCCGGAGCTCTCGGTGCTCAAGGTGGTCTCGCGGGACGGCCGTCCCGTGGCGGTCGTGTGGAACTACGCCATCCACGGCACGGCGCTGGGGCGGGGCAACGCCCTCATCTCGGGCGATCTCATGGGCGAGGCCTCGGCCCGTATCGAGCGGGCACTCGAGGCGCCGGCGCTCTTCGTCAACGGTGCCGTGGGGGACGTGAGCCCGGCCCGGCGAGGGTGGGAAGGGGTGAGGAGCACGGGGGAGACCCTGGCCGTGGGAGCGCTCGGCGCTTGGGCGCGGATCAAGGTCGAGCCCGACGCGCGCCTGGAGGTCATGAGCCAGCACGTGACCGTGGGGCCTCCCGCGCTCCGAGTCAGGAACTGCACAGCGCGGTGGCTGCCGCCGTGGCTCGAGGTCGGGCTCGGTAGCGCGCTGCCCAGCTCGTCGGAGGTCGTGGCGGTGGCGGTGGGTCGCGCGGGCTGGGTGACGATCCCCGGCGAGCTCGAGACGCGGCTCGGGCTCGAGATCAAGGCGGCGGCCCCGCCGCCGCTTGAGCGCGTGTTCGTCGCTGGCGTGTCCAACGATTACCTGGGGTACTTCCTGACGGCGGAAGCCTACGATCGGCCGAGCTACATCGCCTGCGGCAGTCTCTACGGGGAGCGCGGCGGAGCGATCATGCGCGATGCCGCCGTGGCGCTCCTCACACGGCTCGCCGCGCGGCTGCCTGGCGGGAAGCCAGCCCCCCCCCGATGAGGCCCAAAGGGCCGAAGAGGCCAGACCGCCACCTGGGGTCTTCCACGGTCAGGCGAGATGGTCAAAGGCCCAAAGGGCCGAAGAGGCCAGACCGCCACCTGGGGTCTTCCACGGTCAGGCGAGATGGTCAGCGCGGGAGGGGATTACTTGACGGCGCGGAGCTTGCGGGCGAGCGCGGACTTCTTGCGGGCGGCGGTGTTCCGGTGAAGGACGCCCTGGGTCACGGCCCTGTCCAGTGTGCGGATGGCCTCACGGACGACTGCCATGGCCTCGGCGGGCTGGGTCCCGAGCGCCGTCGTGGCGCTCTTGACGACCGAACGGAGCTTGCTGCGCACGGCTCGGTTGCGCTGACGGTGCTTCTCGCTCTGCTTCATCCGCTTGATCGCGGACTTGGTATTGGCCACCGGAGCACTCCTCCTCGGGTATTGGCGTCGATGTGGACCGCAGGCAAGGCCTGACGTTACCGTCCGAGCCCGGGTGTGTCAAGGAGTTTGTCCTCGTGAGCGACTCGCAGCGCGACGTGCACGCCTCCGTGGTGGGCGCCGTGGGGACGATCGGGCTCGCCACGCTGGCGAGCCGGATCCTGGGTTACGTACGCGACATGGTGGTGGCCCGGGCGTTCGGCGCCGGGCCTGTCACGGATGCCTTCTTCGTGGCGTTCCGTATCCCCAACCTCCTGCGCCGCCTGCTTGCCGAGGGAGCCCTGTCCACGGCGATCATCCCGGTCTTCACCGGCTACATCGCGCGGGAGAGGCCGGCCGTGGTGGCCCGCATGCTCCGGGCCGTGGCCGGGGCGGGGGCCCTGACCCTGTGCGCGGTGTCCGTGCTCGGAGTGCTGGCGGCGCCCTGGGTCGTCGCGATCATGGCCCCGGGCTGGGCCGCGGACCCGCCGCTGCTGGCGCTCGCGGCGAAGCTCACCCGCGTCATGTTCCCGTACATCCTCCTGGTGGGACTCGCGGCGCTGGCGGCGGGGATGCTGAACGCCCATGGTCGGTTCTTCACCGCCGCGCTGGGGCCGGCGGTCCTCAACGTCGGCATGATCGGGGCCGTCCTCCTGCTGGCCTCGCGGGTGGATCCGCCGATCCTGTCGCTGGCTCTCGGCGTGCTGATCGGCGGCGTGGGCCAGTTCCTCGTCCAGCTGCCTGAGGTGAAGCGGCTGGGATTGCCGCTTTGCCCCTCGGGAGAGTGGTCGCACCCGGCGGTACGGACCATCGCCCGCCGCCTGGCGCCCGCCGCCTTCGGGCTGGCAGCCGTGCAGATCACCGTGGTGGTGAACACGCTCCTCGCCTCGCTCCTGCCCGCGGGCAGCGTCTCCTACCTCTATTACGCCGACCGCATCATGGAGTTCCCGCTGGGCGTGTTCGGCGTCGCGCTGGCCACGGCAGCGCTGCCCAGCATGGCCGCACAGGCGGCGCGCGAGGATCATCGGGCGCTGGGGGACACGCTCAACTTCTCGCTGCGACTCGCGGGATTCATCGCGGTGCCGGCGGCGGTGGGCCTCATGACGCTGGGGAGCCCCATCGTGGCGCTCCTCTTTCAGCGGGGGCACTTTGGCCCCACTGACGCCGCGGCGACGACGCTGGCGCTGATGGGCTACGCGGTGGGTCTGCCGGCGTTCTCGGCGAGCCGGATCGCGGCGCAGACCTTCTATGCGCTGGGGGACACCCGCACGCCGGTGCTGCTGGGGTTCGTGTCGGTGGCGGCCAATGTGGTGCTTGCACTGCTCCTCATGGGGCCGCTCGAGCACGCGGGACTCGCGCTTGCCTCCTCGCTCTCCTCCTACGTCAATCTGCTGGGGCTCGGCTGGCAACTCCGGGCGAGACTCGGGCCGATCGGGGGACGGCGCATGGCGGTTTCCCTGGCCCGGACGCTCGGGGCCTCGGCCCCTCTGGTCCTGTGGTGCCTGTGGCTGGTCCCGGTGTGGGACGGATCGCTCCGGGCGGCCGGGTGGACAGCAGCCGCGATCGGGGGCGGGGCGCTCGTCTACGGCGCCGCTGCGCTGACGCTGCGGGCGCCGGAGCTCACGGCGCTGCTCGGGATGGTGCGGCGTCGGGGGCAAACCTTGCCCGGGGCGCCGGGAGGATGATAGACTTCACCATGCCCCCGCAGTTCGCTGGAGACGCCCTGGTGGTGGCCAAGCCGACCGAACAGAGCCACCGCCAGGGCGTCGCTGCGTTCGCCTCACCATCGCGCAGCGCACGGAGCTGGTGATGGACCCGGTGACCGGGTTTCTCGAGGCCCTCCAGGTGGAGCGGGGAGCCTCCCACAATACGCTCGTCGCCTACCGGCGGGACCTCGCCGACTTCCACCGCTTCCTGGAGCGCAGCGGTCGGAGCATCGCTGTGGCGGGGCCGCGGGACCTCACGGACTTCGTGGCTTTTCTCAGGCGCCGGGGGCTCGGCTCCCGGAGCGGTGCGCGCCGGCTGTCGGCCGTCCGGGGGCTCTACCGCTTCCTGCTGGCGGCGGGCCGCATCGCGCGCGATCCCACGGAGCACCTCGAGAGTCCGAGGCCGCCGCGCCGGCTGCCCCGGACGCTGTCGATCGAGGACACGGCGGCGGTGATCGAGACGCCCGATGCGACGCGACCCGACGGGCTCAGAGACCGGGCTCTGCTCGAGCTGCTCTACGCCTCGGGGATGCGCGCCTCGGAGGTCCTGAGTCTGCGGATCGAGGACCTCAACCTCACGGCAGGGTATGTCGTGTGCATGGGCAAGGGCAGCCGTCAGCGCCTTGTCCCCGTCGGGGCGCAGGCGCTCCGGTGGGTCCGCCTCTACCTGACGACGGCGCGAAGCCACTTCGTGCGGCGGACGGATCCCGGCACGCTGTTCCTCAGCCGGCTCGGCCGGCCGCTGTCGCGCCAGTCGCTGTGGGGCATCCTCAAGCGCGCGGCTCGCCGCGCGGGGATTCATCGTCCCGTGTCGCCCCACACCTTGAGGCACTCCTTCGCCAGCCACCTGCTCGAGCGCGGCGCCGATCTCCGCTCGGTGCAGGCCATGCTCGGGCACGCCGACATCTCGACCACGCAGATCTACACCCATCTGCCGTCTGCCGTGGTCCACGAGATGTACCGGAAGTTCCACCCTCGCGCCCGGCGCGCCGCGCGCATTCGCGCGAGGGGGTAGCGCCGTGGCCAGACCAGGGGCGTTCTACCCGCAGGTGGATCCCGGGGCGGCCGGGCTGATGGACCGCCGGGTGCTTCGCTGCGCGGCACAGCTTCCCATCGCGCGCGCGCGGGCCCTCGCCGCGGGGGCAGGAGCGCCGGCCCTCGTTGTCGGCCCACGGTCGGTGGTGCTCCCCGAGGATCTGGATCGCGCAGCGGGTTGGGGCCTCGACCGGCTGGCGGTAGGGCATCTGGCATGGGACGGACTGGCCGTCGTGGGGCCGTCCGCATCGGAGGTGGCGGTACGACAGCTCCTCCTCCACGGGGCGCCCGTGGTGGTCGTGGCCCAGGGACGCACCGTGGTGGGGATCATCCGCGGCGCGAGCGCCGAGTGGGCGCAGCCGGGGCTGTCCATCGCTCACCGGCTCGAGCACTCCGATGGGCCAGCGCGGGAGGCGAGCGTCTGGCTGCTTCGTCACGCGGGCAAGGTGGGCGAGGCGCTCGGAGTCGCCGTGTGGGCGGTGGGCGGCTTCGTCCGCGACGTGCTCCTCGAGCGGCCGGCCCTGGATATCGATCTCGTGGTGGAAGGGGACGGCCCCGCCTTCGCGCGGCGGCTTGCCGAGGAGATCCACGGCCGGACGGTGTTCCACGGGGCCTTCGGCACGGCGTCCGTCGAGGGAGGCGTGACGGCAGGGGGGACCCCGCTGCCGCCGATCGACGTGGCCTCGGCACGACGGGAGCGATACCGGGTTCCCGGGGCGCTGCCGAGCGTCGCTCCGGCAGCACTCGGGGAGGATCTCGCCCGGCGCGACTTCTCCGTCAATGCCCTCGCCATGGCTCTGGGGCCCGCCGTCTTCGGGCGGCTCGTGGATCCGCTGGGCGCCGCCCGCGATCTGGACAGGCGGCGGCTCCGCGTGCTCCATCCACTGTCCTTCGTCGAGGACCCGACGCGGATCTTCCGTGCGGCCCGCTACTCAGCCAGGCTCGCCCTGCGGCTCGATGCCGGGACCCGCCGGGCGATGGCTCTGGCCCTGGCCGCAGGGGTCTACCCGGCCCTGTCCGGCCAGCGCCTCCTGGCCGAGCTCGAGCTCATCGTGGCGGAGCCGGGGGGATGGCGGGCGCTCGCCCTGCTGCTCGAGTGGGGCGCCTTCAGGCTGTGGGATCCGGGGTTCCGCACATCGTCCCGCTCGGTGCGGCGGCTCACCGAGGTGGTGCGGCTCTGCGAGTGGAAGGGGGCGCCAGGCATTCTCCCGCCGCTGATCGACGCGGCGCTGGTGGGGCTTCTCCTCGATCAGCCGCCGGCCGTTGCCCGCCGCTGCGTGGCCCGCCTCGCGATCACGGGCGCGCGTGCCGAGCGGCTCCTGGGAGCGCCTGCCCTCGCGCGCAGGCTGGCCCGGGTCCTGGACGCGTCCCGCCGGCAAGCGAGCGCGGTGGCCTACGCCCTCCGGTCCGCGCATCCGGAAGCCCTGGTGGCGGCGTGGCTGGCCGGGGGCGCGCGGGCACGAGGGCGGATGCGCTGGTTTCTCACACGGGGCCACGCGGTGCGACCGCTCATGACGGCGTCGGATGTGATGGCGGCGGGCGTGCCGCGCGGGCCACAGGTCGGGCGGTGCCTCGAGGCGTTGCGCGATCTCAGGCTCGACGGACGCATCAGGACCCTTCCGCAGGAACAGCGATTCGTGGAACGGTGCAGACCCGATCAGAAAGGGGGCGCGACGTGACGCCGAAATTCGTGTTCGTCACCGGAGGGGTCATCTCGTCGCTGGGCAAGGGGCTCGCGGCCGCGTCCATCGGGTCCTTGCTGGAGGCGCGGGGCTTCCGCGTGACCCTCCAGAAGCTGGACCCGTACATCAACGTGGACGCGGGCACCATGAGCCCCTACCAGCACGGCGAGGTCTATGTCACCGACGACGGGGGCGAGACCGACCTGGACCTGGGGCACTACGAGCGGTTCACCTCCGCGCGCATGACCCGCGCCAACAACGTCACCACGGGAAAGGTGTACGGCGCGGTGATCGAGAAGGAGCGGCGGGGCGACTACCTCGGGCGCACGGTGCAGGTGATCCCGCACATCACTGACGAGATCAAAGCGTCCATCCGGAAAGTCGCCACGGGCGTGGACGTGGTGATCGTGGAGATCGGGGGAACTGTCGGCGACATCGAGGGACTGCCGTTCCTCGAGGCGGTGCGGCAGTTCAAGAAGGACGTGGGGAAGGACAACGTCATCTACGTGCACCTCACGTTGGTGCCGTTCATCCAGGCCGCCGCGGAGCTGAAGACGAAGGCCACGCAGCACTCCGTCAAGGAGCTGCGCGGCATCGGGATCCAGCCCGACGTCCTCCTGTGCCGGACCGACAAGGAGCACCCGCTCACCCCCTCCATCAAGTCCAAGATCGCCCTCTTCTGCGATGTCGAGGAAGATGCGGTCATCGCCGCGCGGGATGTGGACACGATCTACGAGGTGCCGCTGGCGTTCCACGAGCAGGGGCTCGACGAGAGCATCATGAAGCTCCTGGGCCTGCCGCACCGGCCGGCGGACCTCGGGCACTGGGAGGAGATCGTCCGGCGCATCAAGGCGCCCCGGCACCGGGTGCGGATCGGTGTGGTGGGTAAGTACATCGAGGTGAAGGACTCCTACAAGAGCCTCTACGAGGCGCTCTCCCACGGGGGGATCGCCAACGAGGCGGCCGTGGACGTGGTCTGGCTGGACGCCGAGCGGCTCGAGCGCGAGGGGCTGCACGGGCACGTGCAGGGGCTGGACGGGATCCTCGTGCCCGGCGGCTTCGGCGACCGCGGCATCGAGGGGAAGATCCAGGCCATCCGGCACGCGCGCGAGGAGCGGGTGCCGTTCTTCGGGATCTGCCTCGGCATGCAGTGCGCCGTCATCGAGTACGCGCGCAACGTCTGCGGCCTCGACGGCGCCAACTCCACGGAGTTCGACCCGCAGGCACCCCACAACGTGATCGACCTCCTGCCGGAGCAGCGCGGCGTGACGGCGAAGGGCGGGACGATGCGGCTCGGCCTCTATCCCGTCGTGCTCGCCGAGGGGAGTGCGGCCTCGAAGGCCTACGGCCAGGGCGCGATCCAGGAGCGCCACCGGCACCGCTACGAGGTGAACAACGACTACCTGGGGGCCCTCGAGGACAAGGGGCTGCGCATCTCCGGAGTCTGGCCGGAGAAGCAGCTCGTGGAGATCGTCGAGCTGCCGGACCACCCGTGGTTCGTCGCCGGGCAGTTCCATCCCGAGTTCCGCTCGCGGCCGTGGGAGCCGCACCCGCTCTTCGCCGCCTTCATCCAGGCGGCGCTCGGTCACCAGGGGAGCGCGTGACCATCGATCCGCTCGCCTCGCCTCCGGCTGCGGCTCGCGCCCTCGCTCCGCTCGGGGGCTCTCCGTCTCCGCTCGCCTCGCCTCCGGCTGCGGCTCGCGAGACCACCCATCCTGTCCGCGTCGGGGGCGTCACCTTCGGCGGCGGGGCGCCGCTGGTGCTCATCGGCGGGCCCTGCGCCATCGAGAGCGAGGGGCACGCCCTGATGCTGGCGGAGCGCCTCAGGCGCATCACGGAGGCCGCGGGCATGCCCCTTGTCTACAAGTCCTCCTACGACAAGGCCAACCGCTCCTCCGTGAACTCGTACCGTGGCCCGGGGCTCAGGGAGGGGCTGCGCATCCTGCGCCGGGTGAAGGAGGAGACCGGGCTGCCGGTGCTCTCCGATGTCCACGACGTCTCCGAGGTGGACGCGGCCGCCGAGGTGCTCGACGTGCTCCAGGTGCCGGCCTTCCTCTGCCGGCAAACCGATCTCCTCGTGGCCTGCGGCCGGACGGGGAAGCCGGTCAACGTGAAGAAGGGGCAGTTCCTGGCGCCGCGGGACATGGCGAACGTGATCGAGAAGGTTCGTTCCACGGGCAACGAGGGCATCCTCCTCACCGAGCGCGGCACGAGCTTCGGCTACAATAATCTCGTGGTGGATTTCCGCGGCCTGACGATCATGCGCGCGCTGGGCTGCCCGGTGGTGTTCGACGCCACCCACTCGGTACAGCTGCCTGGTGGGCTGGGGCTGCGCTCGGGCGGCGAGCGGCAGTACGTGCCGCAGCTCGCGCGCGCAGCGGTGGCGGTGGGCGTTGACGGGCTCTTCATGGAGATGCACGAGGATCCGGACCGGACGCTGCCGGACGGGCGCCCGCTCTCCGACGGCCCCAACATGCTCCGCCTCGACGACCTGCCGCGGCTCCTGGACGAGATCCGGGCCATCGAGTCCGGCCTCGGCCGCTCGTGATGAGTCGCGAGCCGCAGCCGGAGGCGAGGCGAGCGGAGACGGAGATCCCCCGAGCGGAGCGAGGACGTTCCTGATGGACAGGGACAGGCTCCTGAGGCTCGCCGACCGGGTCCTGCGCATGGAGGCCTCGGGCATCCTCGCCCTCTGCGCCAGGCTCGACGACCGGTTCGTGACCGCCGTGGAGCTGCTCCGCGGCTGCCGCGGACGCGCCATCGTGACGGGCATGGGGAAATCGGGGCACGTGGGTCGCAAGGTCGCCGCCACGCTGGCGAGCACGGGCACGCCGGCCTACTTCCTCCATCCCGCCGAGGGCGTGCACGGTGACATCGGGATGGTGGCGCGGGACGATGTGGTCCTGGCCCTGTCCAACTCCGGGGAGACGGATGAGCTGCTGGCGGTGCTCCCGCTGCTCAAGCGGCTGGCGGTGCCGCTGATCCTCCTCACGGGCAGCCCGTCCTCGACCCTCGCCCGCCAGTCCGACGTGGTGCTCGACGTGGGCGTCAGCGAGGAGGCCTGCCCCATGAATCTCGCGCCCACCTCGAGCACGACCGCCGCGCTCGCCATGGGGGATGCGCTCGCCATGGCGCTCCTCGATCTGCGCGGGCTCCGCCCGGAGGACTATGCCGCGCTCCACCCGGCAGGCAGCCTCGGCTGGAAGGCGCTGTTCAAGGTGAGTGACCTCATGCACGCGGGCGAGGCGGTGCCGGTGGTCTCGGAGAGCAGCACGATGAAGGACGCCATCGCCGAGATGACCGCCAAGCGGCTCGGGATGACGACGGTGGTGGACGGTCGGGGACGGCTCCTGGGCGTGCTCACCGACGGCGACCTGCGGCGTCAGCAGCTCCTGGGCGGCTCGATTCTCGAGCGCCCCGTCGCCGAGTGCATGACGCGGGATCCCAAGCGCATCGCCGGCGACGACCTGGCGGCCAAGGCCCTCTCGGTGATGGAGGCCCACGCCATCACGAGCCTCGTGATCGCCGACGAGGCGAACCGGCCCGCCGGCGTCATCCACCTGCACGACATCCTTCGCGCCAAGATCGTGTGAGGACCCCCTCGGCTCGCGCCGCGCGCATCCGCCTCCTGGTCCTCGATGTGGATGGCGTCCTCACCGACGGCGGGCTCCTCTATGGCGTCGGCGGCGAGGAGATCAAGCGCTTCGACGTCCATGACGGCTGGGCGCTTCAGGCCGCCCTCGGGGCCGGGCTCGAGGTCGGGGTGATCTCCGGGCGCGCGTCGGGCGCGGTATCGCGCCGGATGGCCGAGCTCGGCATTCGCGAGGTCCATCAGGGGGTCGCGAACAAGTCGGAGTGTTTGCTGCAAATGATGGCGCGGCTCGGAATCAAGCCGGCGGACGTCGCGGTGATGGGCGATGACCTGCCGGACCTGCCTCTGATGAAGTCGGTGGGGCTCGCGCTGGCGCCGGCCAACGCTGTTCCCGAGCTCCGGCGCGCCGCCCACTGGGTGTCGCGCCGGCGGGGTGGGGAGGGCGCGGTCCGGGAGGCCATCGAGATGATTCTGGAGGTCCGGAAGGCCTGGCCGCCCCCGGCGCTCGAAGGCCGCTGAGGGTCTCAGGCGGCCTTTCTTCATTGCCGCCCTAGGGGGGGCTGTGCTAGCGTGGTACTGAAATTGCATACCCAGCGATTTTCGCGCTATATCCTGGTCGGTGTCGCGCTGTTCGTGGTCGCCATCGCGACCGTCCTCGTCGTGAGAGGACGGGCGACGAGGACGCAGCGGCCCGAGATCGGCGCCACGACGGCTGACTACCGGATCAAGGAAGTGCATTTGCAGGAGGAGTCGCGGGACGGCATGCGGTGGCAGCTCGACGCCGATCAGGCGGAGGCCTACGAGCAGCAGGGCAAGACGATGCTCCGGAAGGTGACGATCCGGATCCAGGAGCCGCAGCGGAGCTGGACGGTCACGGGTGACGAGGGAGAGCTGGCGCACGAGACGAAGAACGTGGAGCTCAGGGGGAACGTGGTGCTGATCTCGAGCGATGGACTCCGCCTGGAGACGACGCGGCTGCGGTGGGACGCGGCGCAGCAGCGCGCCTGGACGGACGACCCCGTCACCGTGTTCCGCCCGGGTGCGGTGGTCAAGGGCCTGGGGCTCGACGCGCGCGTGGGTGCGCAGCACACGGAGATCAAGGGGCGGCTCCGGGCGACGTTCGGGAAGGGCCCGGCCGAGCCGGCAGCGCCGGTGACGGCGGGAGCCCGGCGGTGAGGCGGACGATGGCGGTGCTCGGGGCATGCGTCGTGCTCTTCGGGCTCCTCCCGGCTCTCGGTGAGGCCCAGAGCAGCCAGGGGCGGCGGCGGCCCACGCAGAGCGCGACGCCGAGGCAAAGGCCGGCGGAGGCGAAGCCCGCCCAGGCGGACGCCCCATCCGCCAAGCGGCGCGGGGACGACACGAGCGCACCGCTGACGGTGGACGCCGACCGGCTCGAGTCCATGCAGAAGGAAGGGCTCGTCATCTTCACGGGCAGCGTGATCGCCCGGCAGAACACCGCCACCCAGTATGCCGACCGGATGGAGGTCTATCTGGACGCCAGCGGCGAGCGGATCGCCCGCACCGTGTCCACCGGGAGCGTCCGGATCATCACGAAGGACTGCCGGACGGGGACGGCGAAGCGGGCCGAGTACTACGACGCCGAGCAGCGGGTGGTGCTCATCGGGGATGCGCGGGTGTGGCAGGAGGAGAACGTCGTCACCGGCGAGCGCATCACGATCTTCCTCGCCGAGGACCGCAGCGTGGTGGAGGGCGGCAAGCAGGAGCGGGTGAAGGCCGTGTTCTACCCGAAACGCGAGGGCCCGCAGGGCGGCGACGCCAAGGCGGGCCCCCGCGCTCCGTGCCCGTGATGGAGGGACTCATCGCCCAAGGCCTGGTGAAGCGCTTTCGCAACCGCCTCGTGGTGGACGGCGTCAGCCTCGACATCCACCGCGGGGAAGTGGTGGGGCTCCTGGGCCCCAACGGGGCGGGGAAGACGACGTCGTTCTACATGATCGTGGGGCTCCTGCGGCCCGAGGGCGGCCGCATCTTCCTCGAGGGCCAGGAGATCACCGACCTGCCCATGTACCTGCGCTGCCGGAAGGGGATGGGCTACCTGCCCCAGGAATCGTCCGTGTTCCGCAAGCTCACGGTGGAGGAGAACCTCCTGGCCATCCTCGAGACCATGGACCTGTCCGCGCAGGAGCGCGCTGCCCGGCTCCGGGTGCTGCTCGCCGAGCTCGACCTGACCCCGCTGGCGCGGCACAAAGCCTACACGCTGTCCGGCGGCGAGCGCCGGCGGCTCGAGATCACGAGGGCTCTCGTCACGAACCCGCGCTACCTCCTGCTCGACGAGCCCTTCACCGGGATCGACCCCATCGCCATCGGCGACATCCAGGAGATCGTCGCGCGGCTCAAGGAGCGCGGGATCGGCGTGCTCATCACCGACCACAACGTGCGGGAGACGCTCGCGATCACCGATCGCGCGTACATCCTGTACCACGGCCGCATCCTGGCGTCGGGGACCGCCACCGAGCTCGCCAGCAACCCGAAGGCCCGGGAGATCTACCTCGGGGAGAAGTTCTCGCTGTGACGGCCGGGCGGAGCACGTGACCATGCGACTGTCCCTCCGGCAGACTCAGCGCGTCGTCATGACGCCGCTCCTGCAGCAGGCGATCCAGCTCCTGCAGCTCTCGACGCTCGAGCTGAAGGAGGTCGTGGAGGAGGAGCTGCGGGACAACCCGCTGCTGGAGGAGGTGCCCACGGACGGCACGGACACCACGGCGGAGGCGCCCTCGGAGGACCTGGCTGACGCCCCGCCCGGTCCGACGACGAACGAGCCCGTTCCCAGTGAGAGTTCCGCCGTGGACCAGGAGCGGACCGACGACCTGCCCTTCGACCTCACCTCGGCCGTCTTCGACCAGCCCGACGAGCGGACGCCGGTCTCCACCGAGGAGCGGGAGGAGCTGCCGTTCGAGAATCTCGGGCGGAGCGATGCATCGCTGGACGAGCACCTCAACGAGCAGCTCAGGCTCGCCGTCGCTGAGCCTGACGAGGTGGCGGTCGGGGAGGCCATCATCGGCAACCTGGACGAGGACGGGTACCTGCGGGCCGAGATCGCGGAGATCGCCGCGCTCACGGGCCGGCCGGCCGAGCTGGTCGAGACGATGCTGGGGCTCATCCAGACCTTCGACCCCACCGGGGTCGCCGCGCGGAGTATCCAGGAGTGCCTGCTGCTGCAGCTCCGGGCCGACCCGGAGCCCGATCCCGTCTCGGTGGAGATCGTCGAGCGCCACATGGACGATCTCGAGCGCCGGCGCTATGCCGACATCGCCCGCGCGTTCAAGCTCCCGCTGGACCGCATCATGGAGTCGGTGGAGGAGATCCAGGGGCTCGAGCCGAAGCCCGGGCGCCGGTTCGCGGTGGCCGACCAGCGCTACATCGCGCCCGACGTGACCATCGAGAAGATCGGCGGCGACTACCTCGTGATCCTCAACGAGGACGGCATCCCGCGGCTGCGCGTCAACGCGCTCTACCGGTCGCTGCTACGGGGCTCGGCGGGGGAGGACAGGCAGTTCGTGGAGCAGAAGCTCCGCTCGGCCGTGTGGCTCATCAAGAGCGTCGAGCAGCGGCAGCGGACGCTTCGCAAGGTCGCGACAAGCCTCGTGAAGTTCCAGCGCGACTTCCTCGACAAGGGGGTGCCGCACCTGCGACCGCTGGCGTTGCGCGACGTGGGCGAGGACATCGGGATGCACGAGTCGACGATCAGCCGGGTCACGACCAACAAGTACGTGCAGACCCCGCAGGGGCTCTTCGAGCTCAAGTACTTCTTCCACAGCGGCATCGCGTCCATCAACGGGGACGTGGTGTCCTCCGTGTCGGTGAAGAAGATGATCCAGGACATGGCGGCCGCCGAGGACCCGGGCAAGCCGCTCTCCGACCAGGACGTCGCCCGCGAGCTCCACGCCAAGGGGCTGACCATCGCACGCCGGACCGTCGCCAAGTACCGCGAGGAGCTGGGGATCCTTCCGTCGCACCAGCGCCGGCTGGCACGCCGGAAACGGTAGCGCGGAGGCGCAACCATGGATGTGATCATCAGCACGCGGGGTCTCACCATCTCGAAGACGTACAAGGACGCGCTCACCCAGAAGATCCACAAGCTCACCCGCCTGCTGCCGACGCTGATCGAGGCGAAGATCGTGCTCTCCAAGGAGAAGCACCGGCGCACGGCGGCGCTCACGCTCGTGGGGAAGCGCCGGAACCTGCGCAGCGAGGAGACCGCCGAGGACCTCGCGGTGGCGGTGGACCAGGCGATCGCGGCGCTGACCCGCCAGGTGCGCGAGACCAAGGACCGGGTCCGGAGCCACAGCAAAGGCCGACGGACGGCCCCGGAGGCCGCGGCCCCGGCTCCTGCGGCAGCGCCGGCCCCGGGGCCCGAGGGCGATCTGGTGGTGCGGCAGGTGTCGGCCAAGCCCATGTCCGTGGAGGAGGCGGTGGAGCAGTTCCGGCTTCGCCGCGACCCGTTCCTGGTCTTCACCAATGCGGGCACGGACTCCGTGAACGTGCTCTACCGCCGGAAGGGCGGAGACCTCGGGCTCATCGAGCCCGTGCCGTGACGCAGGTGCGTCCGCCCGCGGTCGACCACTCCGTGCGCTTCGTGATCATCACGGGGCTCTCCGGCGCGGGGAAAAGCTACGCGATCAAATGCCTGGAGGACCTCGGGTACTTCTGCGTCGACAACCTTCCGACGACCCTGATCCCCACCTTCGCCGCGCTCTGCGCGCAATCGAGCCGCGAGATCAAGAAGATCGCCCTGGGCGTGGACGTGCGGGAGGGGGAGTACCTGGCCCACCTGCTGGAGATCCTCGCCGAGCTGCGCGGCACGGGGCACGTCCCGGAGGTGCTCTTCCTCGAGGCCGCCGACGAGGCGCTCGTGCGCCGCTACCACGAGACGCGCCGGCGCCACCCGCTGGCTGGCGACGGCAGCGTGCTGGACGGCATCCGCGCCGAGCGGAAGGCGCTGGCCCACCTCCGCGAGATCGCGGACCGCATCATCGATACCTCCGAGCTCAGCGTGCACCAGCTGAAGGAGCACCTGGTGGAGGCGTATTCCACCGGGCGGGACGGGGGCGCGCTGGCGGTCTCTCTGATCTCCTTCGGATACAAGCACGGCATCCCCTACGACGCCGACCTCGTGTTCGACGTCCGGTTTCTGCCGAACCCGCACTTCGTCGAGACCCTGCGCGCGCTCGACGGGCGCGACGCGCCGGTCGCGGAGTTCGTCTTCTCCCACCTGGAGAGCCGGGAGCTCCTGGCCCGGTTGCAGGAGCTCGTGCGGTTCCTCCTGCCGCTGTACCAGCGGGAGGGCAAGGCGTACCTGAGCGTCGCCGTCGGGTGCACGGGCGGGCGTCACCGCTCCGTGGCGCTGGTGGAGGCGCTGCGGGGTTTCCTCGAGGATCTCGGCTACCCGCCGACCGTCCGGCACCGAGACCTCGGCCGTGAATGAGCGGCTGCGCTTCATCTTCGGCGTCCACAACCACCAGCCCGTCGGGAACTTCGATGCCGTCATCGCCGAGGCGGTGGCGTCCGCGTACCACCCGTTCTTCGAGAGCCTGGCGCGCGCCACGGACCTTCCGGCCACCGTCCACTGCTCCGGCGGCCTGCTGGGCTGGATGCGGGAGCGTGCGGCGCCCACCTTCGACCTGCTGGGAGAGCTGGCGGCCTCCGGCCGGGTGGAGCTGCTGACCGGTGGCTTCTACGAGCCGATCCTCCCCATGGTCCCCGACCGGGACAAGGTCGGGCAGATCGGGCAGCTGAGCGAGTTCCTGCGGGAGAACTTCGGGGTCCGGCCTCGGGGGCTGTGGCTCGCCGAGCGGGTGTGGGAGCCCCACCTGCCGAAGGCCTTGTCCGAGGCCGGGGTCGAGTTCGTCGTGGTGGACGATCACCACTTCGCGCTGGCGGGGCTCGATCCCGAGACGCTGGGCGGCTACTACCTCACGGAGGAGCAGGGCGCGCGGCTGGCGATCTTCCCCATCAGCGAGCGGCTGCGCTACCTGATCCCCTTCGCGGAGCCCGCCGAGGCGCTCCGGTACCTCGAGGGGCGAGGCGGGGCGGGGAGCGTGACGCTGGTGGACGACGGCGAGAAGTTCGGGGTGTGGCCCGGCACGCATCGCCTCGTCTACGAGGAGGGCTGGCTCGCGCGCTTCTTCGACGCGCTCCGCGCGGCGCCGTGGCTCGATGTCTCCTCCTTCTCGAGGGTGCTGGACACGACGCGACCCCGCGGGCGCGTCTACCTGCCGACGGCCTCGTACAGCGAGATGGGGGACTGGGCGCTGCCGGCCGCGGCCGCCGAGGAGCTGGAGGAGATCCGCCAGCGGCTGAGGGCCCTGCCGGACGGCGAGCGGCTCTCACGCCTGCTCCGCGGGGGGCTGTGGCGGACCTTCCTGGTGAAGTACCCCGAGGTGGCCGACGCGTACTGGAAGATGGTCGATCTGTCGGGGCGGATCGAGCACGGGCTGCGGGTCCGTCCAGGGGACACCGATCTCCTCGCCGCCCGTGACTGTCTGTGGCGCGGCCAGGCGAACGACGCCTACTGGCACGGCGTCTTCGGCGGATGCTATCTGCCGCATCTGCGCCGCGCCGTCCGCTCGGCGCTGATCGCGGCGGAGAGGCGCGTGGCCGCCGGCGACGGCGGGCCGGCCCTGCGCTGGGAGGTCCGCGACCGGAACGGCGACGGGTGCATGGAGGTGCGCGTCTGCACGCCCGAGCTCACCGTGACCCTGTGCCCCGAATCCGGGGGGGCGCTCACCGAGCTGGCCTACCTGCCGCTCGCGATCGACCTCGCGGATGTGCTGACGCGGCGGCGTGAGGCGTATCACGGTCGCATCAAGGAGACCGAGGCGGCGCAGGGGGATGCCGGGGGGGGCGCGCTGAGCATCCACGAGCGCCTGGACGCGAAGGAGACCGGACTCACCCGGCTCCTCGAGTACGACGCCTTCCGTCGCGCCTCGCTGCTGGACGGGCTCTATCCCGAGGCCGGGGCGCTGGACGCGCTCTCCCCGTGGGACGCGGCGCGCCTCGCCGGTCCGGCGCTCCGGATGGCGCACGCGGTCCGCGAAACCGATGGGGAGATCCGCGTGGTGTTCGGTCCCACGCTGGTGGAAGCCCTGCCGCTCCGGATCGAGAAGGCAGTCGCCGTCCACGGAGCAGGCGCGCGGCTGTCGGTCCGCTACCGGCTCGAGTGGGCGGGTGACGAGGCGCTGGTGGGGCGCTGGGGCGTGCAGCTCAATCTGGCGCTCACCGCGGGGGACGCCCCGGGCCGCTACTACCGGTTGCCGGGGCGGCCCTCGCTCGGGAGCCGCGGGACGGCGGCGGGGCAGCGGGGCTTCGCCCTGGTGGACGAATGGCTGGGCGGCGAGGTGAGCCTGCACTGGGCCGTTCCCGCCGACGTGGGCTGGGCCCCCGTGGAAACCGTGTCGATCTCCGAGGCAGGATTCGAGCGCATCTATCAGGGGTCGTCGATCCTGCTGGCCTGGCCCGTGAGGCTCGCGCGCGGGGGGATCTGGGAGCTCGCGCTCGACGTCGTCGTGCGCGCGGTGGTCTGACGGCCGCCTGGATTTCGCTTGAGGGCCGCTCGTCGGTGTGCTAACGTGGCGTCGCTGCGAACAAAAACGACGATTCCGCCAGGGAGGGAAGCGATGGCGCATGAGGAGTACCTGTTCACTTCGGAGTCGGTGACGGAAGGCCATCCCGACAAGATCGCCGACCAGATCTCGGACGCCGTGCTGGATGCGATCCTGGCGCAGGATCCCATGGGGCGTGTGGCCTGCGAGACGCTCCTGACGACGGGCCTCGTGGTGGTGGCGGGCGAGATCACCACCTCCTGCTACGTGGACATCCCGAAGGTCGTGCGCAACACCATCAGGGACGTGGGGTACACGCGCGCCAAGTACGGCTTCGACTACGAGACGTGCGGTGTCATCACGGCCATCGACGAGCAGTCGGGTGATATCGCCATGGGCGTGGACTCCCTCGGCGCGGGTGACCAGGGGCTCATGTTCGGCTACGCCTGCACCGAGACCGAGGAACTGATGCCGATGCCGATCATGCTGGCGCACAAGCTCGTGCGGCGCCTGTCGGCGCTGCGCCGGGCCGGCACGCACGACTATCTCCGCCCGGACGGCAAGAGCCAGGTGTCGGTGCGCTACGCGGACGGCAAGCCGATCTCCGTGGAGACGGTGGTCATCTCCACGCAGCATAGCCCCGACGTGACGCTCGAGCGGATCCGGGAGGAAATGATCCAGGACGTCATCCTGCCGACGATCCCGGCCCACCTCATCGACGCGAAGAGGATCACGTACCACATCAACCCGACGGGGCGCTTCGTGACGGGCGGCCCCATGGGAGACACGGGTCTCACCGGCCGCAAGATCATCGTGGACACCTACGGGGGCTCGTGCCCGCACGGGGGCGGCGCGTTCTCGGGCAAGGACCCGACGAAGGTCGACCGCTCCGCGTGCTACATGGCGCGGCACGTGGCGAAGACCGTCGTGGCGGCCGGGCTGGCGGCGCGGGCCCAGGTGCAGGTGGCCTACGCCATCGGAGTCGCGGAGCCCGTGTCCATCATGGTGGAGACGTTCGGGACGGGGAAGGTGCCGACCGTGAAGCTCGAGCAGATGATCCGGCAGCATTTCGACTTCACCCCCGCCGGCATCATCAAGCCCGAGTTCACCTGGGAGCGCACGGACCGGGTCAAAGACCTCCGCGCCGACGCCGGCATCTGAGCTGGACTTGCGGATCGGGTCTCCGGGCCCCGGGCCGAGCATATCGGCTGCGGGGCCCCTGTGTAAGGACCGGAACAACGCGACGCCGGCACGGGCTCGACGCCGGACGAGCGACTCGGGGAAAGGACGCTACATGACGGACCATGACGTGAAGGATCTCTCGCTGGCGCCGGCCGGCAAGCTCAAGATCGAGTGGGCGGAGCAGTCGATGCCGGTGCTCCGGCAGGTGCGAGAGCGGTTCTCGAAGGAGCAGCCGTTGAAGGGCTTGCGGCTGGGCGCGTGCCTGCACGTGACGACGGAGACTGCGGTGCTCATGATCACGCTGAAGGCAGGGGGCGCGCAGATCGCCCTCTGCGCCTCGAACCCGCTCTCGACGCAGGACGACACCGCGGCCGCCCTGGTGAAGGAGTACGACATCGCGACCTTTGCCCGGAAGGGCGAGGAGAACGCGACCTACTACCGGCACATCCAGTCCGTGCTGGGGATCCGGCCGCAGATCACCATGGACGACGGCGCCGACCTCATCTCGACGCTCCACGGGGACCGGCGCGACCTCCTGCCCGATGTCCTCGGAGGGACGGAGGAGACGACCACCGGCGTGATTCGCCTCCGGGCCATGGAGAAGGACGGCGTGCTGGCCTTCCCGGTCATCGCGGTCAACGACGCCGACACGAAGCACCTCTTCGACAACCGGTACGGGACCGGGCAGTCCACCATCGACGGCATCCTGCGGGCCACCAATATCCTGCTCGCGGGCAAGACGGTGGTCGTGGCCGGGTACGGCATGTGCGGGAAGGGGGTGTCGGCGCGAGCTCACGGCATGGGCGCCCACGTCGTCGTTGCCGAGGTGGAGCCCATCCGGGCGCTCGAGGCAGTGATGGACGGCTACCGGGTCATGCCCATGGCGCGGGCGGCGGAGACGGGGGACATCTTCGTGACGGTGACGGGCAACACCGCCGTCATCCGGAAGGAGCACTTCGTCGCCATGAAGGACGGGGCCATCCTGGCGAACTCCGGCCACTTCAACGTGGAGATCGACCTGGAGACTCTGGGGGCGATGGCCGCGGCGCGGCGGCCGATCCGCCCGTTCGTGGAGGAGCTCACGCTGCCCGGCGGCAAGCGCATCTACGTGCTGGGCGAGGGTCGGCTCATCAACCTGGCGGCCGCCGAGGGGCACCCGGCGATCGTGATGGACATGAGCTTCGCCAACCAGGCGCTCTCCGCCGAGTACATGGCGAAGACCGCCAAGCGGCTCGAGCGGAAGGTCTACGGCGTTCCGACCGACATCGACCGCGAGATCGCGCGTCTCAAGCTGGCCTCGATGGACGTGCAGATCGATGCCCTCACGACCGACCAGGAGGCGTATCTGTCGTCCTGGACCCACGGAACATAGGTCCGGCCCCGAGCACGGGCCGAGCGAGGAGCACAGAGGCCATGGCGCACCGTCCTCGACCGGGAGTCTGGATCCTCCTCGCCCTCCTGGCGCTGGCGCTCGTCGGCCAGGCGGTCCCGCTCTACACGGACTGGCTCTGGTTCCACGAGGTCGGCTTCCCGCAGGTCTTCACGACCATGCTCGCGGTGCGAGGCTGGCTCGTGCTGGGCCTGGGGGCGGCCGTCTTCATCTTCCTCTTCGCCAACCTCTGGGTCGCGGCCCGCACCGCGCCTCCTGACGTGCTCTGGGAGCTCGAGGACCAGCTCGGACTGCCCGGGCGGGCGGTGCTGGAGCCCCTGGTGCGGCGACTGCTGGTGCCCGTCATCTCGGTCATCGCGCTCATGTCCGGGGCGCGGGCCAGCGGCGAGTGGGACACCCTGCTCCAGTATCTCAACGCGACCCCCTTCGGCCGGACCGACCCGCTCTTCAACCGCGACATCGGCTTCTACGTCTTCCAGCTGCCATTGTGGCGGCTCCTGTACGGCTGGACGATCGCCCTGTGCATCGGGACGCTGGTGCTCACGGCTGCCGTGTACGTGCTCCAGCGGAGCGTGGTGCTCACAGCCCGCGGCCCGCGGCTTGCTGGCGGCGCGCGGACGCATCTCCTGGGCCTGGGCGCGCTCCTGCTCGTGGTGCGTGGGGTGGGGTTTTGGCTCGACCGGTACGACCTCCTCTACTCCCCGCGCGGCTTCACCTTCGGCGCCTCCTACACCGACGTGAACGCCTCGCTCCCCGTCCTCCAGGTGCTGGCGGTGCTCGCCGTTCTCTGCGCGGTCGCGTGCGCCGTGCAGACGCGCCGGCCGGGCTGGCTCTTCCTCGTCGCGGGGCTGGTGGTGCTCGGCGTCGTGTGGATCGGGGGCCTCGGCGTCTACCCGGCGCTCCTCCAGCGCTTCCGGGTGACGCCCAACGAGCTGGTCGCCGAGGGTCCCTATATCAAGCACAGCATCCGCATGACGCGGGACGCCTACGGGCTCGACCGGGTCCAGGAGAAGGACTTCCCGGCGGAGGAGAACCTCAACGCGGCCGCGCTCGAGCGGAACAACCTCACGATCAAGAATATCCGGCTCTGGGACCACCGGCCGCTGCTGACGACCTACGGGCAGCTGCAGGAGATCCGCACCTACTACAAGTTCCTCGACGTGGACAACGACCGGTACCTGATCGGCGGTGAGTACCGCCAGGTCATGCTCTCGCCGCGCGAGCTGTCGTACAAGCACCTGCCCGGTCAGGGGCAGAGCTGGATCAACGAGCACCTGACCTACACGCACGGCTACGGCCTCGTCGTGGGCCCCGTGAACCGCATCAGCCCCGAGGGGCTGCCGGAGTTCTTCGTGAAGGACATTCCGCCGGTGGCGAGCGGCTTCCCGAAGATCACGCGGCCGGAGATGTACTACGGCGAGTCGGGCAACGAGTACGTCTTCGTGCGGACCAAGTCGCAGGAGCTCGACTACCCGTCGGGCGATCAGAACGTGTACGGGGTGTACGCGGGGCGCGGGGGGATCGTCGTCGACTCGCTGCTGAAGAAGATCGGCTTCGCGGCCCGGTTCGGGGAAATCAAGGTGCTGCTCTCCGACGACCTGACGAGCGAGAGCCGCGTCATGATCTACCGGGAGATCGGAGCCCGGGTCCGCCAGGCGGCCCCGTTCCTCCGCTTCGACCGCGACCCGTACCTGGTGGTGACCGAGGACGGCCGCCTGGTCTGGATGATCGACGGCTACACGACGAGCGACCGCTATCCCTACGCCCAGCCCGTGCGGGGGATGGGGAACTACATCCGGAACTCGGTGAAGGCGACGGTGGACGCCTTCCACGGGACCGTGACCTACTACATCGCCGATGCCCAGGATCCCGTGATCCGGACCTGGGCGAAGGCGTTCCCGGGGCTCCTGAAGCCGCTCGCGCAGATGCCCACGGACTTGCAGGCGCACGTGCGGTACCCGGAGGACCTCTTCACGATCCAGGCGCAGATGTACGCGACGTATCACATGGAGGATCCGCAGGTCTTCTACAACAAGGAGGACCTGTGGACCATCCCCCGGCGCCAGCAGGACGCGCGCACGGCGTCCGAGATGGAGCCCTACTACACCATCATGCGGCTGCCGGGAGAGCCCCGGGAGGAGTTCGTGCTCCTCAACGGGTTCAACCCGAGCCGCCGTGACAACATGATCGCCATCATGGCGGCGCGCTCGGACGCGCCGAACTACGGGAGCCTCCTGGTCTACATGTTCCCGAAGCAGAAGCTCGTCTACGGCCCGCGCCAGATCGACGCGCGGATTGACCAGGACGGGGTGATCTCGCAGCAGCTCTCGCTGTGGAACCAGCAGGGCTCGCGGGTGCTCCGCGGATCGCTCCTGGCCATCCCCATCGACCAGTCGCTCGTCTACGTCCAGCCGCTCTACCTCGCGGCGACGGAGCAGGGGTCGCTGCCGGAGCTCCGGCGCGTCATCGTCGCCTACGGCAACCAGATCGCGATGGAGCCCACGCTCGAGCAGTCGCTCGGGCGGATCTTCGGGGCCCGCGTGCGCGGCGACGAGCCGGGGCCGCGGCCACGCGAGACGGTCGCGGCGGGCCCCCCGCTCCTCGACACCGCGCTCCGCGCCGTCGCGCAGCGGGCGTGGGAGACGTGGCAGAAGGCCCAGGAAGCGCTCCGCCGGGGCGACTGGTCCGGCTACGGCCAGGAGCAGAAACGGCTGGAGGAGACGCTGCGCCAGCTGCGCGAAGGCCGGTAGCAGGCGGCTCGAGCAGGCTGCTCAAAACGGTCCAGATGCGAGGCGGCGCCCGACGGCCGCACGCGAGGCGTACTCCGCATGGCGAGCCGAGCCGGAGGCGAGGTGAGCGGATCGGGAGATCCGGGCGAGCGTGAGCGAGCCACGTTGAGCGTGCGGCCGAGGGCGCCGTACCTCCGCAGATGGGCCTTTTTCAGCAGCCTGCCTGCTAGGTCCGGGCCCGGAGGAAGAGCGCGGTGCCCAGCCCCGCGAAGACGATGTTGGCCGTCCAGGCGGCGACGATGGGGGGCAGGAGATCGGCCTTGGCGAAGGCCAGCGCCATGGAGTGGACGACCCAGTAGCCCACCGAGATGATCACCGCGAGGCCGATGCCGACCGCACGGCCGCCGCTGCGCGGGGCGACCAGGGCGAAGGGGATTGCCACCAGCGCCATGATGACGTGGACCAGCGGGAAGGACAGCTTCGAGTACATCTCCCCCATGTACTTGCCCACGTGGTGGCCGCTCTCCTGAAGTCTCCCGACGTAGCTCCTGAGCTCACGGAAGCTCATGCCCTCGGGCGGCTTCTGGACCCTGGTGAAGTCATCGATACTCTCCGGCATCTGCGCCGTGGTGCGCGTGAAGGGCGTGGACTGGACGCGGTGCTGCTCGGAGATCTCGCGCAGCACGCCGTCCGAGAGCTCCCACGCGCCGCCGCGCCACCGGGCCTTCTTCGTGTCGAGGCGGGTGGTGAGGCGGAAGCTCGGGTCGATCTCGAGGACGAGCAGGCCCTCGATGGACTGCTCCACCGGGTCCAGCAGCTCCATGCGGAAGAAGCGCGTGTCCGACGAGCGGTACCAGATCTGGTTCCGCTTCTGCAGGTGCCGCGGCAAGCCCCCGCGGATCTTGACGCGGTCCACCTCCTCCGCCCGCGTATTGATGCCCGGCAGCAGGACCTCCTGGAAGACCCCGGCCCCGAGGCTCAGCGCGACGGTCAGCAACAGGACGGGCACGCTGACGCGATACAGGCTGACGCCGGCGGACTTCAACGCGTCGAGCTCGTGCTGGCGGGTCAGGGAGAGGAAGAGGAAGACGGTGGCCATGAGCACCACGATGGGCAGCCCGTCGTAGAGCGCGCCCGGCAGGCGATAGGCGAAGTGCTGGAGGATGTGGGTGAAGGGAGGCTTGATCCGCAGAAAGCGGTCTAGCGTCTGGAGAAGGTCCACGATGACGAACAGGACCGCGCCAATCCCCAAGCCGATTCCCAGGAGCTTCACGTACTCCCTGAGGAGGTACCGGTCGATCAGGAACGTCGAGCCGCGCGACTTGCGGAACGGGGCTGCGCCGCGGCCCGTGGCGCTTGGGGCCGGGACCTGACGCCGGGGGCTCGGGAGGCGGTCGCGCACACGCCAGAGGGTATGCACCCAGGCGGTGGGCGTGGTCACGGTGGTGGAGCGAAGCAGGATGGCGCCCACCAGCAAGAAGAGAAGGTTGGGGAGCCAGACCGCGGACCACGCGGGCAGGCGCCCGCGCATGGCCATGCCTTCCAGCGACGTGAAGACGACGTAGTAGAACATGACGATGGCGAGGCTCGAGGCCAGCGCCACGCCCCGGCCGCCGCGATGGGCACGAACGGCGAGCGGGAAGCCCACCATGGCGAACACGAGGGATGCGACGGGCAGCGCGAAGCGCTTGTGGAGCTCCACGAAGTACGGCGCCGAGATCTGGCCGTGGCGCTCCAGGTCCGCTGCGCGCGCCCGCAGGGCGCCCAGGGCGAGGTCGCGCTCCGGCCTCTCCGACTGGGCGGCCGCCGCCAGGGGGGACTCGAGCGGCAGGTTCATGTCGTAGAGGCTGAAGGCGGTGAAGCGGGCCCGCCGCGCGTCCGCGACGTCCGTCTCGCTGACCTGGCCGTCGAGGAAGCGCAAGGTGATGCGCCCGTGCGCCTCGTCGGTGAGCAGTCGGCCCTCGCGGGCCACGATGATCCGCGACAGCGCCGGGTTGCGCTCGTCGGCGACGAGGAGCCCCTTGAGCGCGAGCTGGGAGGCGCTGATCTCCTGGACGTAGATCGTGAACTGGCCGAAGGACGCGCTGAACGTCCGCTCCTTGATTCCGGTGGTGGCGCGCGACTGGAGGATCGCGAAGAGCTGGCGCTGGAAGGCCCCGTTGGCCCACGGACTCACGACCAGGGTCAACGCCGCCGAGGCCAGCGTCACGAGCAGCGCTGCCACGAGGAACGGACGGAAGAGGCGGAGCGGACTCACGCCGGACGCCTTGAGTGCGGCGACCTCGAGGTCCCCGGCGAGGCGCCCGCCCGCCAGCAGAACGGCCACGAGGAGTGCCATGGGGAAGGTGAGGGCGAGGAACGATGGCAGCATGAAGACGAGGAGCGAGAGAACCAGGTGGAAGGGCACGCCCTTGGTGATGACGAGATCCGTCAGGTGGTAGATGCGGTCGATGACCAGGAAGAAGGTGAAGACCGCCACGCCCATGACGAACGGCGCGAGGAGCTCCTTCAGGACGTAGCGGTCGAGAATGCGGGTCATGCCCTCCCATTGTACGATAGCCGCGTGAGAGCCCGAGGGGCCTGTGCGACGGCAATGCTGTGGGCGCTGGCCCTCGTGACGCCGGATGCTCTCGCGCGCGATCGCCTCGAGCAATTCCAGGAGATCGTCGGGCGCGCGAGCGGGTCCACCGTGGAGAGGCTGGCTCCGGCGCTCTATGCGCTCGTGGACGAGGAGATCCTCGAGAACATGACGAGCGGAGGGGTCTTCGCCTCCGAGGCATTCATCCAGGAGCGGCTGGACGGGTTCAGCGGGACCTGGGGTGGCGCGGACTTCCGGGTGCGGCGGCTGCCGGGCCCGGCCCCGTCGGGCCCGGCGCGAGGCGAGACGACGATCGCGCTCTACTCGATGGAAGGTCTGGAGGGCTCGGGGTCGGTCAGGGTGTTCGGCTCGGGCGGGGATGGCGCTGTCCTGCTCCGGAGCCTCACCCACGAGGGGACGCCCGAGGTCCACGAGTGGCCGCCAGCCGCCGGCGGGTCGCTCCAGTTCGCGGTGAGCTGGGTCGGGGGAGCTCTCGGGCGCGGTGGCCGGATGCTCCGCGTGGAGGTGTGGCGCCGGCACGCCGCCGGCATCTCGCGCGTCTGGAGCACGGCCGTCGACGCTCCGGACGGCCTCGTGGCCTCCGACGTTCGGATCACGCGTGGGGAGATCGCGCTGCGGTACGAGGCGCGGTACCCGGGATGGAAGCCCGGCTGCGAGGGACAGACGGAGCACGAGGACCTGTACCGCGTCGGGCCGTCCGGGGACGGGGTGCGGCTCGTGCGGCGCCGGGTGGTCAGCGGGTGGCACCGGGAGCTGTGGCAGACCGTGACGCGATTCTTCGACGCGCTCGACCGCCGGGACAGCCGCGTGCTCGCCGAGCTCGTGCCGGACGCGTCGGTGCGGGCGCGGATCCCGCGAGCGCTGGTGCCGGAGCCGGCATGCGAGGGGCGCCCGCAGGAGTCGCCGGCGACCGCGATCATCGCCGCCACGGAGGAGGGTGAGCGCCGGCGGACGCCGTGGTCGCTCTGGTGGCGCCAGATCCCCGGAGGGTGGCGCCTGAGCGGGGCGGCCCCCGTGCTAGAATGAGACCCCGCCATGACGGACATCTCGGACCGCTACGATCCTCGCCACGTGGAGGCGCGCTGGTACCGCGAGTGGGAGGAGCGGGGGTACTTCCACGCGGACGCCGCGTCGCCCAAGAAGCCCTACTCGATCGTGATCCCTCCCCCGAACGTGACAGGCTCACTGCACTGGGGGCATGCCCTCAACAACACGCTCCAGGACATCCTGATCCGGTACAAGCGGATGGACGGGTACAACGCGCTCTGGCTTCCCGGCACCGACCACGCGGGGATCGCCACCCAGTACGTCGTGGAGCGCCAGCTGGCCGCCGAGGGGAAGACCAAGGAGGACCTGGGGCGCGAGGCCTTCCTCGCGCGGGTGTGGAAGTGGAAGGACGAGTCGGGCGGCATCATCATCAACCAGCTCAAGCGCCTGGGCGCCTCCTGCGACTGGCGGCGGGAGCGCTTCACCATGGACGCCGGGCTGTCGACGGCGGTGCGCGAGGTCTTCGTCCGCCTCTGGGAAGAGGGGCTCGTCTACCAGGGCGACTACATCGTCAACTGGTGCCCGCGGTGCCAGACCGTCCTCTCCGATCTCGAGGTCGAGCGCGAGGAGCGGGACGCGGAGTTCGTCTATATCAGGTACGGTCCCCTCACGCTGGGGACGGTGCGCCCGGAGACGAAGCTCGGCGACACGGCGCTCGCCGTCCACCCGAAGGACAAGCGCTACGCCAAGTATGTGGGGAAGACCCTGGACGTCCCCTCGGTGGATGGCCTCATCCGGATGGTGGTGGTGGCCGACGCGGCCGTGGATCCCAGATTCGGCACCGGCGTCATCAAGGTGACGCCGGGACACGATCCCGTGGACTTCGAGATCGGCCGGCGCCACAACCTGCCCACACGGACCGTCATCGGCTTCGACGCGAAGATGACGGCGCTGGCGGGCCGGTACGCCGGGCTCGACCGCTTCGAATGCCGGAAGCGGATCGTGGAGGACATGCAGGCGCTGGGGCTGATCGAGCGGATCGAGCCGTACCGCCACGCCGTCGGTGTCTGCTACCGCTGCAAGACGGTCGTGGAGCCCCTGATCTCCACGCAGTGGTACGTGCGGACGAAGCCGCTGGCGGACGCCGCCATCAAGGCGGTGCGCAGCGGCCGCATCCGGATCGTGCCGCGCGCCTGGACGAAGACCTACTACCACTGGATGGAGAACATCCGTGACTGGGCGATCTCGCGCCAGCTCTGGTGGGGGCACCGGATCCCGGCCTGGTACTGCGACGCCGAGGGGACCGTCCACGTCTCGCGCACCGATCTGCCGGCGTGTCCCGGGTGCGGCGGCGCGCTGCGACAGGACAGCGACGTGCTCGACACATGGTTCTCCTCCGGTCTCTGGCCCTTCTCGACGCTCGGCTGGCCCGAGCAGACGGAGGATCTGCGGACGTTCTACCCGACCGCCTGTCTCGCCACCGGGTTCGACATCCTGTTCTTCTGGGTGGCCCGGATGGCCATGCTCGGGATCAAGTTCATGGGGGACGTGCCCTTCCGGGACGTCTACATCCATGCGCTGGTGCGGGACGCCGAGGGCGCCAAGATGTCGAAGTCGAAGGGCAACGTCGCGGACCCGCTCATGGTCATGGAGAAGTACGGGACCGACGCCTTCCGGTTCACCCTGGCGGCGCTTGCCGCGCAGGGGCGCGACATCCGGATGTCCGAGGACCGGATCGAGGGCTACCGGAACTTCGCCAACAAGATCTGGAACGCCGCGCGGCTGGTGCTCACCAACCTGGACGGCTACGACCCGAGGCTGGCGAAGAAGGGGACGCCGTCGGTGGCCGACCGGTGGATCACGAGCCGGCTCCAGGCGGCGACGAAGAGCGTGCGTCGGGCGCTGGACACCTACCGGTTCAACGACGCCGCCTCGGCCGTCTACCAGTTCCTGTGGCACGAATTCTGTGACTGGTACCTGGAGATCGCCAAGCAGCGGCTCTACCAGACGGTCGATCCCGCGGCCCGGGCGGTGACGCAGCGAACCCTCGTGGAGACCCTCGAGGCCACGCTCAGGCTCCTGCACCCGTTCATGCCGTTCATCTCCGAGGAGATCTGGCAGCGGCTGCCCCACGCGGGGCCGTCGGTGATGATCGCGCCGTTCCCGAGGGCCCGCGGCCGCGCCCACGACGCTGCGGCCGAGGCCCGCATGGCCGCGGTCATCGCCATCGTGAGCGGCGTCCGGAACGTCCGGAGCGAGAGCCGCATCCCGCCCGGAACGGAGCTGCGCGCCACCGTGCGGCCCGGTGCCGGGAGCGACGTCGAGGCGCTCCGGGAGGCCGCGTCCTTGATGGGAACGCTGGCCCGCGCGGCGATCACGGTGGACCCTGCGGCCTCTCGGCCGGCCCACTCGGCGGTCGCCGTGGCCGATGGCTGCGAGGTGTATGTGGAGCTCGAGGGCGTGGTGGACCTGGGCGCGGAGCGCCAGCGCGTCCTCAAGGAGATCGACAGGGCGAGCCGCGAGATCACGTTCTTCGAAGGGAAACTGTCGCGACAGGACTTCGTCGAGCGCGCCCCGGCCGACGTGGTGGCGCGGGAGCGCGACCGCCTGGCCGCGACGCGCGCGGTGCTCGACAAGCTCACGGCGGGGCTCAAGGCGCTCGAGTGAGAGCCCCCCCCGCGGTTTCGGGACCGCACCTGGTGCGCTGGGTGGTTCGGGAGCTCGACACGGTGGACTCGACCCAGGCCGAGCTCGGCCGGCTGGCTCGGGCGGGGGCCCCGGAGGGCATGGCCGTCACGGCGCTTCACCAGGTGGCCGGGCGGGGCCGGTGGAGTCGCTCCTGGTGGGACACTCCGGGTGAGAGCCTGCTGGCCTCGATTCTTCTCCGGCCACCCATCCCGCCGAGCCGGGCGCCCCAGCTCACGCTGGTGGCCGTGGTGGCCGTGGTGGAGGCGCTCCAGGCCGCCGCGGGCGTGGCGGCGAGGATTCGCTGGCCGAACGACGTGATGGCGGCTGGCCGGAAGCTCTGCGGGATCCTGGCGGAAGCCTCGTCGGGGGCCGACGGCGGGCTCCATCACGTGCTCCTGGGAATCGGGATCAACGTGAACCAGACGGCCTTTCCTCCCGAGCTCGCCGATCGCGCGACCTCACTCCGGCTCCTGGCGGCCGCCCCGCAAGAGCGCGCGGCAGTGCTCGCGAGCCTGCTCGATGCGCTCGGACGCTGGTACGGGGTGTATCTTCGCGCCGGCCTGGGGCCGGTGCGGGAGGCGTGGCGCGCCGCGAGCGCCACGCTCGGCGAGCGGCTCGCGATGCCCGACGGGCGCGCGGGCGTGGCCGTGGACCTGGACGAGGAGGGGTCGCTCGTGGTGCGGACGGACGACGGCGGGCTCGCGCGGGTGTCATCCGGGGAGATCGTCAGTGCTGCTGCTCCTTGAGGTCGGCAACACCAACACGGGCGTCGGCGTGGTCGACGGGAGCCGCCTCGTGGCGTCCTGGCGGCTCACCAGCCGGCGCGAGCAGACATCCGATGAGTACGGCATCTTCATCCAGAGCCTCCTCGCCTCCCGCGCGATCGAGCCGCGGGAGGTCACCGCGGTGGCCATCTCGAACGTCGTCCCGCCGGTGCAGCAGACGCTGGAGTGGATGTGCGAGGGGTACTTCGGCGTCCGGCCGTTCACGGTGCAGCCGGGGGTCAACGTGCCGCTCGCGTTCAACGTCGACAACCCGGGGGAGGTGGGCGCCGACCGGGTCTGCAATGCGGTCGCGGCCGTGGCGCTGTACGGGGCTCCCGTCATCGTGGTCGACTTCGGCACGGCGACCAACTTCGACTGCGTGGACGAGCGCGGCGAGTTCGTCGGGGGCGCCATCGCTCCCGGGCTCGTGACGGCGGCGGAGGCGCTGGTCTCCCGCGCCGCGCGACTGTCCCGGGTGGAGCTCGTGGCGCCGCCGACGGCCATCGGCCGCAACACGAGGACCAATATCCAGTCGGGCGTCGTGCTGGGCTACGCGGGGCTCGTGGACGGGCTCATCGAGCGGATGCGCCGCGAGCTGACGGGCGACGTGAAGGTGGTGGGCACGGGTGGGCTCGCCGCGCAGATGCGGGAAGTGGCCGCGAGTATCCAGACGGTGAACCCGACGCTGCGTCTGGAGGGGCTGCGCATGATCTGGGAGCGCGCGCAGGGTTGACAGGCTCAGGGGGGGTCCGTATACTGACCGCTAGATACAGTATGACTTGGCAGAACACTCTCTAAATATCGGGTGTGGCGCCGCCGCCGGGGCGCTCGCCCGGCCCCGGCTACCCGAAGGGGGACCACGGCATGGGGATGTGGGTCGGTCGCGGCCGGAAGGCTCGGGCGGCGTATGGCTTCGATGACATCGCCCTCGTTCCCGGGGCGGTGACGATCAATCCCAACGAGGTGGACATCTCGTGGGATCTCTGCGGTCGACGCTTCGAGATCCCCGTCATCGCCGCGGCCATGGACGGCGTCGTGAGCCCGGCACTGGCCATGGAAATGGGCCGGCTCGGGGGCTTGGCGGTGCTGAACCTCGAAGGCATCTTCTCCCGCTACGAGAATCCCGAGGATGTCCTCGACCGCATCACCTCCGCCAGCCTGGAAGAGGCCACCAAGATCATCCAGGGAATCTACGGCGAGCCCATCAAGGAAGATCTGATCCACAAACGCATCACGGAGATCAAGAAGGGGGGCGGGCCGGTCGTCGTCTCGTCCATCCCCCAGCGCGCCGAGCGCTTTGCGAAGATCGCCGAGGACGCGGGCGCGGACTTCTTCGTGGTCCAGTCCACGGTCACGACAGCGCGGCACATCGCCACCGAGTACCCCCCGGTGGACCTGCGGAAGCTCAAGAAGAACCTCTCCATCCCTCTCATCGTCGGCAACACGGTGACCTACGAGGCCTGCCTCGAGCTCATGGACTGCGGCGTGGACGCGCTGCTGATCGGCGTGGGGCCTGGGGCGGCATGCACCAGCCGCGAGGTGCTGGGCCTCGGCGTGCCGCAGGTGACCGCGACCGCGGACTCGGCCGCGGCGCGCGATTTCTACTACAAACGGACCGGGCGGTACGTGCCAATCATCACGGACGGCGGCATGACCACCGGCGGGGACATCTGCAAGGCGCTGGCCTCGGGCGCGGATGCGGTGATGATCGGCTCCGCCTTCGCCCGCGCCCATGAGGCGCCGGGCCGGGGCTACCACTGGGGGATGGCGACTCCCCACTCGAACCTGCCGCGCGGCACGCGCATCCGTGTCGGCGTCGCCGGCCCCCTGGAGCAGATCCTCTTCGGGCCCGCCTTCACCGAGGACGGCACGCTCAACCTCGTGGGAGCCATCCGGACATGCATGGGCTCCGTGGGTGCGGCCACGATCCGGGAGCTCCAGCAGACCGAGTTGATCATCGCACCCTCGATCAAGACCGAGGGCAAGGTGTTCCAGCGCGCCCAGAAGCTGGGCTCCCCTCGCTGACGCGCAGGCGCGGCCTGCCGCCACGGGTCCCGCCCGCAGGGCTCCGCCTGCGTCGGCGCCCCGATGAGCGCTTGCGCGAAGAGGCCCAACCGCAACCCGTGATCATCCACATTCAAGCGAGATGGTCAGACCCCCGCAGGGGCGAAGAGGCCGAACCGCAACCCGAAATGATCCACGTTCAACCGAGATGGTCAGAGCGCCAACGGCCCGAAGAGGCCCCAAGGTTGACCCGACGCCCCGATGAGCGCTTGCGCGAAGAGGCCCAACCGCGAGGCGAAGTCATCCACGTTCAAGCGAGATAAATGGACAAGATCGCGATCCTCGACTTCGGCGCCCAGTACACCCAGCTGATTGCCCGCCGGATCCGTGAGATGAGTGTCTACTCGGAGATCATCGCGTGCACCCATCCTGTCGAGGAGGTGCTGGCCGGCGGCTACAAGGGGATCGTGCTGTCTGGCGGCCCGTCCAGCGTGTACGAGGACGGGGCGCCCCTGCCCGACCGGAAGCTCTTCGAGGCGGGCATCCCGATCCTGGGTATCTGCTACGGCATGCAGGCCATGGCGTATCTCCTGGGCGGCCACGTGGTCCCGGCCGAGCGCCGCGAATACGGTGGCGCCGAGCTCACGCTGGAGGGCACGGGGGAGCTCCTGGACGGAATCGTCCCGGAACGCGGCAACCGGATCACGGTGTGGATGAGCCACGGGGACACGGTCATGCGGCCGCCCAGGGGGTTCACGCGGCTGGCATCCACGGCCAACTGCCCGGTGGCGGCCATGTCCGATCCGCGGCGCCGGCTCTTCGCGGTGCAATTTCACCCGGAGGTGGCCCACACTCCGCAGGGCAAGACGGTGCTGAGCAATTTCCTCCGCGCATGCGGCGTTGCTCGCGACTGGTCCATGGCCTCCTTCGTGGACTCGGCCATCGAGACGGTCCGCCGGACGGTGGGGAGCGATCAGGTGCTGTGCGCCCTGTCGGGCGGGGTGGACTCCTCGGTGGTGGCGGTCCTGGTGCACAAGGCGGTCGGGGAGCAGCTGACGTGCCTGTTTGTCGACAATGGGCTGCTCCGGAAGGGAGAGGCCGAGGCCGTTGTCGAGACGTTCCGTGATGCCTTCAAGATCAAGCTCATCCATGTGAATGCAACCGGCCGGTTTCGCGAACGACTTCGTGGCGTCATCGACCCCGAAACCAAGCGAAAGCGGATCGGGGCCGAGTTCATTGCGGTGTTCGAGGAAGAGGCGCGGAGGCTCGGGCACATCCCGTGGCTGGCCCAGGGCACCCTCTATCCCGACGTGATCGAATCGGTATCCTTCAAGGGGCCGTCGGCGACCATCAAGACCCACCACAACGTGGGCGGGCTGCCGACCCGGATGCAGTTCAGGCTCGTGGAGCCGCTCCGGGAGCTGTTCAAGGACGAGGTGCGGGGGGTGGGGGCGCTGCTTGGCCTGCCCCCCGAGATCATCTGGCGTCAGCCCTTCCCGGGGCCGGGGCTCGCGATCCGCGTGCTGGGCGAGGTCACCGAGGAGCGGCTCGTCCTCCTGCGGGAGGCGGATGCGGTAGTGCAGGAGGAGGTGCGTGCGGCAGGACTCGAGCGCGAGCTGTGGCAGGCCTTCGCCGTGCTGCTGCCGATCCGCACGGTGGGGGTCATGGGCGACTTCCGCACCTATGCCCAGGTCATCGCGCTACGGGCGGTGATGAGTCAGGACGCGATGACGGCGGACTGGGCGCACCTGCCCTACGATCTCCTCGGGAAGATCTCGAGCCGCATCATCAACGAGGTGAAGGGCGTCAACCGGGTGGTGTTCGATATCTCGTCGAAGCCCCCCAGCACCATCGAGTGGGAATAAGCTCGATGAACGCCGCGCGGGGAGCCTGACCGACATGGGTGGCGCCGACTTCGTTCACCTCCACGTCCACTCCGAGTACAGCCTCCTGGACGGGGCCGCCCAGCTCGAGAAGCTCGTCGAGAAGGCCAAGGCGCTCGAGTTCCCGGCGATCGCGCTGACGGACCACGGCAACCTCTTCGGCGCCATCGACTTCTACGCCGCCTGCCGGAAGGCCGGGATCAAGCCCATCGTGGGCTCGGAGCTGTACGTGGCGCCTGGCAGCCGGTTCGAGCGCTCGCCGCAGGATGGGGGCTACGAGGGCGCGAGTCACTGCACGGTCCTGGTGCGTAACGAGACGGGCTACCGCAACCTGATCAAGCTCGTGTCCAAGGCCTACCTCGAGGGTTTCTATTACAAGCCGCGCGTGGACCGGGAGCTCCTGGCCCAGCACGCGGATGGTCTGCTGGTGCTCTCGGGATGCCTGAACTCCGAGGTGAGCAAGCTCCTCTCGAGCGGCGAGGACGCCAAGGCGCGGCAGGTGGCCGGCTGGTACCAGGACGTCTTCGGACGGGACCACTACTTCATGGAGTTGCAGTCCCACGGGATCGAGGAGCAGCAGAGGGTGACCGAGGGCACGCTCCGCATCGCCCGGGCGCTCGGCGCCCCCGTGTGCGGGACCAACGACTCGCACTACCTCGAGGCCACGCACTCCCGCGCCCACGAGGCGCTCCTGTGCATCCAGACCGGCACCACCATGAGCGACCCGAACCGGTGGCGCTTCTCCACCGAGGAGTTCTACCTCAAGTCGGCCGAGGAGATGCGCCGGGTCTTCCGGGACCTGCCCGAGGCCTGCGCCAATACCCTGGCCGTGGCCGAGCGATGCAACCTGGAGCTCGCCTTCGGCACGTTCCACCTGCCGCAGTACCAGGTGCCCGGGGGGCACACGCTCGACTCGTACCTCGAGCACCTGGCGATGGAGGGCATGACGCAGCGCTACGGCGCTTCGCCCCCCGACGCGGTGATGGAGCGGCTGCGCTACGAGCTCGGCGTGATCTCCCGCATGGGCTTCTCGGGCTACTTTCTCGTGGTGTGGGACTTCATCGCCTACGCCCGCCGCCAGGGAATCGCGGTGGGGCCGGGGCGCGGCTCGTCGGCCGGGTCCCTGGTGGCGTACTGCCTCGGGATCACGAGCGTGGACCCGATCCGCTACGGCCTCCTCTTCGAGCGCTTCCTGAACCCCGAGCGCATCTCCATGCCGGACATGGACATCGACTTCGCCGACGACCGGCGTGACGAGGTCATCCGGTACGTGGTGGAGCGCTACGGGGCCGACCGCGTGGCGCACATCATCACCTTCGGCACCATGGGCGCCAAGGCCGTGATCCGCGACGTGGGGCGGGTGCTCGGCTTCTCCTACGGGGACGCGGACCGCCTCGCGAAGCTCGTGCCCGGCTTTCCGCTCAACATCACGCTCGACGACTCGCTGGAAAAGTCGCCGGAGCTGGCGCAGATTGTGAAGCAGGACCCGCGGGTGGGGGAGCTGTGGGGGGTGGCCAAGGCGCTCGAGGGGTGCACGCGGCACGCCTCGGTGCACGCCTCGGCGGTGGTCATCTCGGATGAGCCCCTCATGGACAGGGTGCCGCTCTACAAGGACCCCAAGCGGCCCGAGCTGATCACCGGCTTCGCCATGGGCCCCATCGAGAAGCTCGGGCTGCTCAAGATGGACTTCCTCGGGCTCAAGACGCTTACCGTGATCACCGGCGCCGTCCAGCTCGTGAAGGAATCGCGCGGCGTCCTCCTCGATCCCGACGCCTTTCCCATCGACGACGCCCGGACGTACCAGCTCCTGAGCGAGGCGCGGACGCTCGGAGTGTTCCAGCTGGAATCGCCGGGGATGCGGGACGCGCTACAGAAGCTCCGCCCCGAGCACATCGAGGACCTGATCGCCATGGTGGCGCTCTACCGCCCGGGCCCCATGGACCTGATCCCGGACTTCGTCAACCGGAAGCACGGGCGTGCGCCCATCACCTACGAGCACCCGGCGATGGAGGAGCACCTCAAGGCCACCTACGGGATCATGGTCTACCAGGAGCAGGTGATGCGCCTCGCCGCCGAGCTGGCCGGCTTTTCCCTGGGCCAGGCCGACACGCTCCGCAAGGCCATGGGGAAGAAGGATCGCGAGCTGATGGCGCAGCAGCGCGAGCAGTTCATCGCCGGGTGTCGCGCCAAGAAGATGGACGCGCGAAAGGCGGAGCGCATCTGGGAGCTGATCGAGAAGTTCGCGGGGTACGGCTTCAACCGGTGCTTGACCGCGGATACCCAGATCGAGATGAGCAATGGGATCCGAAAGCCCATCACGCAGGTGCGGTCCGGAGACATGGTGCTGACGAAGGACGGGCCGTTCAGGGCGCTGGGGGTCCGCCCGAGCGGGGTCCGCGCCGTCGGACGGCTGCGCCTCGCCAACGGCATGGCCATCCGGTGCACACCGGATCACCCGATCTTCACCCAGCGTGGCTGGGTGAACGCCGAGGACGTGACGCCGGAGGATTTCATCGCGGTGGCGCGCAAGCTGCCGTCGGGACGTGAAAGCGTTTCGCCCGAGCGCCCCGCGCTGCTGGGTTATGCCCTGTCGGAAGGGTGCATGGGGTACGCCGGCCACTTCTACCTGTACTCGACCGTCGCCGACGAGATCGAGGACATGCGTCGCACTCTCGCGGTATTCGCGAACACGCTTCCACGCGTCGAGTACCGCTCCCACGACAAGGCGTCCTCGGTGCGTCCCGTGCGTATCGATCGGAAGGTGCCCTCGGCGGCGGTTCGGTTCCTGTTCGAGGAATGCGGCCTCCAGTGGAAGGGGGCTCTCGACAAGCGCGTGCCGGCGCTGGTGGATCGCTGGGACCGAGACGCAGTGGCGGTCCTGGTCGGGAAGCTGTTCCAGGGGGACGGATGCGTCCATCGAAAGACGCGCTCGGTCTTCTACGCAACGTCCTCCGAAGGGCTGGCTCGAGATGTCCAGCGGCTCTTGCTCAAGCTGGGCATCTCGTCGACGACCCACACGAAGAGTTTCAAATACCGCGGCGGCCGGCGCGTCGGCTACACGGTAAGCCTCACGGGGGGGCGACGCACGTTCACTCGATTTCATGACCTCGTGGGCCCTCATCTGGTCGGCGCCAAGCGAGTCGCCCTCGCGACGCTGGCCGCTTCCTACGCCGGGACCAAGCCGCTTCTGGCTCGGGGACCTGTGGATGTGATTCCCTGGGTCCTGTGTCGGGAGCCCCTGAGAGAGGCGGTGCGCAAACGATTTCCGAGCCTGAGGGCCGGCAGCCGGGTTCTGGGAGTGGGGTGGCGCCTGTTCTTCGACGATGAGCGGCGGCGGGGCATCCGGCGGGACACAGTCGCACACCTGGCGCGGCAACTGGACGCCCCGGCGCTCGACGCGCTGGCGGAGGCTTCCGTCGGCTGGTCACGGCCGAGGGGGTTTGTGGTCGAGAGCTCGGAGCCGACCTACGACTTCGAGGTGCCCGGCGCCAGGAGCTTCATCGCGAATGGTATTGCCGTCCACAACTCACACGCCGCGTGCTACGCCTTCGTGGCGTACCAGACCGCGTACCTCAAGGCCAACTACCCGGTGGAGTTCATGGCGGCGCTGCTCACCTCGGAAATGGACAAGACGGACAAGATCGTCCAGCACATGGACGAGTGCCGGGCCATGGGGCTCACGGTGGCGCCGCCCGACGTGAACACCTCGGGCGCGCGGTTCGCGGTCTCGGCGGAGACGATCCGCTTCGGGCTGGCGGCCATCAAGAACGTGGGGGCCTCCGCCATCGAGTCCATCGTCCGCAACCGGGCCGGTGAGGGGCCCTTTGCCTCGCTCGCCGACTTCTGCATCCGGGCGGATCTCCGGCTCATCAACCGGCGCGTGAGCGAGAGCCTGATCAAGGCCGGGGCGTTCGACTCGCTGGGCGGGACTCGGGCTGGCCTGCTGGCCTCGCTCGACCAGACGATGGAAGCCGGTCAGCGGCGGCAGCGGGACCGGGACGAGGGCCAGGCATCCCTCTTCGACGCCCCGGCGGGGCCGCCGACGGCGGACGGCAGCGGGGGCCGAGGGCGCGCGGGGATGACTCCCGGGGCGCCGCAACGCGACATGCCGGAGTGGCCGGCGGAGCAGCTGCTGGGTTACGAGAAGGACGTCCTGGGCTTCTACCTGTCAGGACATCCCCTGGAGCGCTACCGTGAGACGGCCCGAGACCTGGGCACAGCCTCTGCGGCTGACATCGCGTCGCGGCCGGTGGCCTCTCGCGTCGCGCTCCTCGGCCAGATCGGCGCCGTCCGGGAGCGCGCGACCAAGAGCGGCAACCGCATGGCCTTCGCCACGCTCGATGTGGCCGATGGCGCGGTGTCCCTGACGGTGTTCCCGGAGGCCTTCAAGAGTTGCGGCGCGGCGCTGGGGACCCCGGGCCCGGTGATCGTCAAGGGGCGCATCGATGAGACAGACAAGGGGAGGGTCATCCTGGTGGAAGAGATCGCGCCGCTCCCATCGGTGCTCCAGGGCGGTGGCGGTGGCACAAGGTCAACGGCCGGGCGCGCCACGGCCGGGGACGGGAGCGGAGCGCGGCGGCACGTGCATGCGTGCAGGATCCGGCTGCGCGCCGAGGCGCCGGAGGTCGACGCGCTGCTCGGCTCGCTGAGGCAGATCTGCCAGGAGCATCGGGGGAGGACGCCGCTCTTCGTCCACGTCCTGCTGCCGGAGCAGGAGGTCGTCGTCAAGGCGAGCGGGTACCCGGTCGAGCCCGGTCCCGAGCTCGTCGAGAAGATCGAGCGGCTCCTGGGGCCGGACGCCGTCACCGTCGAGTATGCCGGACGAGCTTGAGTTCGAGAAACCGATCCTGGAGCTGGAGAACCGGATCGCCGAGATCCGCGCCGCCGAGGGCGAGGCGGCCTCTCGCGACGCGATCGGCAAGCTCGAGGAACGGCTGCGGCGCCTGCAGCAGAAGGTGTACGGGAGCCTCACTGCCTGGCAGCGGGCGCAGCTCGCCCGGCACCCGAAGCGCCCGCACGCGCTGGACCTGTTCCGCCTGCTCCTGACCGACTTCGTCGAGCTCCACGGCGATCGTGTCTTCGGCGACGACATGGCGATCGTCGGCGGGCTGGCCGGCTTCGAGGGGGAGCCCGTGGTCGTGGTCGGGCACCAGAAGGGACGTGACACGCGGGAGAACATCGCCCGCAACTTCGGGATGCCGCACCCCGAGGGCTACCGGAAGGCGTTGAGGCTCATGCAGCTCGCCGAGAAGTTCGGCAAGCCGGTGATCACCTTCATCGATACGCCCGGCGCGTATCCGGGACTCGGCGCGGAGGAGCGGGGCCAGGCGGAGGCCATCGCCCGCAATCTCCGGGAGATGGCAGGGCTGCGCACCCCGATCATCTCCGTGGTGACGGGAGAGGGAGGCAGCGGCGGGGCGCTGGCCATCGGGGTCGCGAACCGCGTCCTCATGTTCGAGCACGCCATCTACTCCGTCATCTCGCCCGAGGGGTGCGCGGCCATCCTCTGGGGCGACGCCTCCAAGGCCCCGGAGGCGGCCCGGCTCATGCGCACCACGGCCCCGGATCTCCAGCGGCTCGGCATCATCGACGGCGTCGTCCCCGAGCCCGTGGGGGGCGCCCACAGGAACTGGGAGGAGGCGGCCGGCAACCTTCGCACGGCGCTCCGCGAGCACTTGCGGCAGCTCAGGCCCAGGAGCCCCGACGAGCTGGTCCAGGACCGCTACGAGAAGTTCCGGCGCATCGGCGTCTTCGACGAACCGGCCTGAACGCCCGAAGTTTGACACCTCGCTGGGCCGGTGTTACCGTAAGCCCCAGGAATTTATGCTCAAACTCCATCTCATCACCTACGGCTGCCAGATGAACGAGTATGACTCCGAACGGGTGGCCGGGCTGCTGAAGCATGCGCGCTACGAGCTCACCGAATCCCCCGAGGCGGCGGACCTGATCCTGCTCAACACCTGCTCCATCCGCGAGCGAGCCGAGGAGAAGGTCTTCTCCCAGCTCGGATCGCTGAGACGGCTCAAGAGCGCCAACCCGGATCTCCTGATCGGCGTGATGGGGTGCATGGCGCAGCTCCAGTCGGGGGGGATCCAGGAGCGGGCGCCCTTCGTGGATCTGGTCTTCGGCTCCCCCGCGATCGCGCGGGTCGGGGAACTCGTGGCGCGCGCCCGAGCCGAGCGGCGTCCGGTCATCGAGACGGGGGAAGGGCCCCTTGTGAAGATCGCCCCTCCGCCCGATGGGACGAGGCGCCTGAAGGCGTTCGTGACGATCATGGAGGGCTGTGAGAAGCACTGCACCTTCTGCGTTGTGCCGACGACGCGGGGCCGGGAGCGAAGCCACCCGCCGGAGTCCGTGCTGGAGGAGATCCGCGGCCTCGCCGCGCGCGGCTGCCGCGAGGTCACGCTCCTCGGGCAGACGGTGAACGCCTACGGGCGCGACCTCGCGCCGCCCACCGACCTGGCCGACCTCCTCGCGCGGGTGAACGCGATCGCGGGCATCGAGCGGATCCGGTTCACGACGTCCAACCCGTACAACCTCAACCGCCGGCTGATGCGCGCGATCCGCGAGGTCCCGAAGGTAGTGGAGTACCTGCACCTGCCGCTGCAGTCGGGCTCCGACCGGATCCTCGAGCGCATGAACCGGGGCTATACCCGCGCCCGCTACCTCGAGCTGATCGCCGAGGTCGAGGAGACCGTGCCGGGCATCGCGCTGTCCACCGACCTCATCGTGGGGTTTCCGGGGGAGACGGACGAAGACTTCCAGCAGACCGTGGACGTGGTGGAGCGGTTGCGCTACGACAACGTCTTCGCGTTCCGGTACTCGCGCCGGCCCGGCACGCCCGCCGCCGAGATGCCCGACCAGGTGCCGGACGCCATCAAGGCGAGCCGGAATACGCGCATCCTCACGGTCGCGACCCGCGTGGCAGCCGAGCGCAGCCGCGCCCTGGAGGGGCGCGTGCTGCCGATCCTGGCGGATGGCCTCTCCCGGAAGAACGCGCGAGAGGCGACGGGCCGCACCCGGTGCAACCGCGTGGTGAACTTCGATCCCGAGGGCCAGGACCTCTTCGGCGAGGTGGTTCCCGTCCTCATCACCCAGGCCCTGCCTCACAGCCTGCGCGGAGCGCTGGCCGGCCGGGAGGCCGTTCTGCAGGCCGCGGGGATGCAGCCGGCGTAGGAGGGAGGAGCGCGATGTGGCTCGAGATGAAGGTGAAGGGACTGGCCCTGGATCCGCTCTCCAACCTGCCGATCCTGATCCTCCGCGACGAGGAGGAGAAGCGCTCGCTTCCCATCTGGGTGGGGCTCGCGGAGGCCAACGCCATCGCGCTGGAGCTCGAGAAGATCCCGACGCCGCGGCCCATGACCCACGACCTGATCAAGAGCATTCTCGAGGCGCTGCGCGCGCGCGTGATCAAGGTCGTGGTGAACGACCTGCGCGACAACACCTTCTTCGCGGTCATCCATCTGCAGCTCGGCTCCACCGAGATCACGGTGGACTCGCGCCCCTCCGACGCCATCGCCCTGGCCCTGCGGGTGGCCGCCCCCATCTTCGTGGAGGAGGAGGTCGTCCTCAAGGCGCAGACCGCGGAGGTCGCCAGGGAGGGCGAGGCGGCTCCCGCCAAGGCTGAGGACCAGGAGAAGGTGAAGGAGTGGCTCGACTCGATCACGCCTGGGGACTTCATGGAGCGCGGCAAAGAGCCGGGCGGCCCGGTCGAGTAGTGAATGCGGGTCGGACTGTTCACCAACAACTACCTGCCCTTCCGGGGCGGGGTCGCCACCTCCGTCGAGACGCTCCGCGAGGGGCTTGAGGTCCTCGGGCACCGCACCTGGGTCTTCGCGCCGGCCCCCTCGGCCAGAGTGGAGGACCCGCCACGGGTCTTCCGGTACCGGTCGATCCCCGCGCCCACCTATCCCGGCTTCGCCCTGCCGCTGCCGTTCTCGCCGCGCCTCGCGCGGACGGCGCGCGGACTCGACCTCGAGGTCATCCACGCGCAGCATCCGTTCCTTCTTGGGGTGACGGCGCGGCGGCTCGCCCGCCGGCAGGACATCCCGCTCGTCTTCACCTACCACACGCGCTACGAGAAGTACGCGCACTACGTGCCCCTGCCGCAGCGCCTGGTGGCCGCGCTGGCGGTGCGGCTCTCCTGCCGGTTCGCGAACGCGGCGGACCTGGTGGTGGCGCCGTCGGCGGGGATCGCCGAGATGCTCCACGCACGCGGCGTCGCGGCGCCCGTGGCCGTGGTGCCCACGGGAGTCCCGGTGGACCGCTTCGCGCCGGGAGATCGCGTCGCCGCGCGCCGGAGGCTCGGGCTGCCGGCGGACGGGCCGCTCTGCCTCTACGTGGGGCGGCTGGACCGGGAGAAGAACGTGGACCGGGTGATCGCCGCCTTCGGCTCGATTGCCGGGGCGGTGTCGGCGGTCCGGCTCTCCCTCGTGGGGCAGGGCAGTCACGCGCAGGCGCTTCGACGGATCGCCGAGGCGAGTCCGGCCTGCGAACGGATCCACTTCCACGGGGGGGTGGCGCGCGACGACCTCCCACCTTACTATCAGGCCGCCGACCTGTTCCTCTTCGCGTCCGAGACGGAGACCCAGGGGCTCGTTCTCGCCGAGGCGCACGCCTGCGGGCTCGCCGCCGTGGCTGTGCGCGCCTCGGGCGTCGAGGAGGTCGTCGTGGACGGGGAGACGGGTGTCCTCACCAAGCCGGATGCCGGCGACCTGGCAGACGCGGCCATCGCGCTCCTGCTGGAGCCCGAGCGGCGCCGCGCGATGGGACAGGCGGCGCGTGTCGTGGCGGAGCGGTCGTTCTCGGCATCCGTCCAGGTCGCGGCGATGGCGGCCGAATACGCGCGTCTGTTGCGATGAACGGACGGGAGCTGAGACTGGTGCTGCGGTCGGAGTGGGACGGCAGCGCCGGCCCCTCGGGGCGCAGCGGGCTCCTGGCCGGCGACGAGCGGGTGCGCACTCTTCTGCGGGTTCTGCTCACCTATCCGGAGGTATGCTACATTCTGCCCGATCGCATTCGCCTCGAACCCTCGGCGGATCCTCGCTTGCTGGAGACCATCACGCGCTTCCTCGCGCGCCAGTCCTGGCTGGTGACGACCGTCAGCGTCCGATGAGCGGCGGCAGCGAAACGGCCACGGTGACAACGGCACCCCGATGAGCGCTTGCGCGAAGAGGCCATCCCGCAACGTGAAGTCATCCACATTCAGGCGAGACGGACGATGTGGAGAGGAGACGCACATGAGCGAGCAGGACGCCGAGGTGCGGCTGCTGCAGAGGATCCGGGCGGGGGAGCGCATCGAGTCGTCCGGCGAGATGACCGAGGAGTACCGCCGCAACGTGATCCACCTGATGACCATGCAGGCCGACTCCGAGCTCGCCGGCGCCTTCGGCTACGTGCCGTGGATCATGAAGGCGCCGACCATCGAGGAGAAACACGTGGTGGCGCAGATCGTGAGGGACGAGGTCCGCCACGCGCACGTGATGTACGGGCTGCTGGAGGATCTGGGAGTTGACGTGGGGACCCACATCGCCCGGCACGACTTCACCCTCCGGCTCGACGACGCGGCCGCCGACATCGGCACCCAGCGAGTGGCCGACGACAAACGCGTGAACATCTTCTACTACCCCATCGACCGCTGGGCCGACTTCGTATTCTTCAACTTCTGCATGGACCGCGGGGCGGGCCATCAGCTCGAGGACGTGCGGCAGTGCTCCTACGGGCCGTGGGCGCGGGCCATCGAGGGCATCTTCAAGGAAGAGAAGATGCACATCCGCCACGGCGAGCTATGGGTGCAGCGCCTGGGCGCCGATCCGGTGACGCGCCCGGAGGCACAGGCGACGCTGGGCAAGTGGTACGTGCGGACGATGAACATCTTCGGACGCCCCGGATCGCCGCGCAATGCGCTGTACCGGAAGTACGGCCTGAAGCTCCGCGATAACGACGAGGTGCGGCAGGGGTTCGCCCGCGAGGTCAAGGAGCTGGTCGAGGCCGCCGGGCTCAAGGCGCCCGAGTGGACGCCTGCGTGGGACCGCCTCCCGGAAGAGGCGCAGATTCCGGGATGACCCCCCTCGGGCGTATGACAAAGATCATCGCGTCGATGGCATGACACCCTCAGGCTTCCGCGGAGATTCGTGAGGGCCAGCGCGGTACGGACGGCCGTGGCGGGTCTCGCGCTCCTCACGGGCGTGGCTCTCGCCGCTGCGGCGTCGCCGCAGCAGGTGAAGGTCGTCATCGAGCTCCGCCAGCAGGGACGGGCGAGCCAGCAGGGAGTCCAGGCCTCCGGCGGGGTCATGGTCCGGCAGCGGTCCACGCGCGCGGGCGGGTCGGTCGCCGTGGAGGACACGACGACCACGACGACGCGCTCGTCGGGGATCTTCCTCGTGGTGCAGGACGGCGGGTCGGGGACCATGGTGGTGGCGCAGGAGGTGCCGTACCCGCAGCTCGCGTACTTCTTCGACTACGCGGCGGGGAAGGGGTATGTCGCCCAGGGGGTGGCATGGCAGCGGCTGGGCACGGGCTTGACCGTGAGGCCCACCGTGCTGCCGCGAGGCCAGATCCGGCTCACGGTGACTCCGTGGCTGAGCTACGTGACGGCGGGCGGCGGAGGCAGCATCGAGCTGGTGGAGGCGGCGACGGAGCTGGTGGTGGCCGCCGGTGCGAAGGTCCAGCTCGGCGGGGCGGCGACGGCGCTTCACGCCGTGACCCGCCAGGTTCTCGGGTACCGGGAGGAGCGGAGCGCGGGGGAGACAGGCATCTTCCTCACGGCGACGCTCCAGTGATCAGCAGGCGACGGGGGGCAGCGGCCCCCACACTCTAAGGAGGCGGCCATGGGCGCAAGGGTTTTCGTGATGCTCTGGGCTCTCATCCTGGTGCTCGGCGTTCCCCTCGGGGCCGGCGCCCAGGAGTACCGCATCGGGTTCGTGGCGGCCATCACCGGCCCGGCCTCGTCGCTCGGCGTGCCGGAGCGCGACCTCGCTCAGCTCGTCCAGAAGGAGTGGGACGCCAAGGGGGGCATCGCGGGGCCCGACGGCAAGAGGTACCCCGTGAAGATCATCATCCACGACGACGAGTCCAAGGCCGACACCACCGTGCGGAGCGTGAAGAAGCTCATCGGCGAGGACAAGGTCCACGTCGTGATCGCCTCCAGCCAGAGTCCCACCAGCCTGGCCGTCATCCCGGTGGCCACCGAGGCTGCCGTACCGCTGATCTCCATGGCCTCCAGCCACGCCATCGTGACCCCGATCAAGGAGCGCTTCTGGATCTTCAAGACCCCGCAGTCCAACATCCACGTGGCCCTGCACCAGGTGAAGTACCTGAAGGCCAAGGGGTTCAAGAAGGTGGCGAGCCTCTACGTCAACGACGCCTTCGGCGACGACTCGCGGCGGGGACTGGCGCAGATCCTCCAGGGCACGGGGATCGAGGTCGCGTACGAGGACAAGTTCGAGCAGCGCGACACGGACATGACCCCCCAGCTCACGAAGGCGAAGGCCAGCGGGGCGCAGGCGCTCATCATCCATGCCATCGGGCCCTCCTCGGTCCTCATCACGCGCCAGGCGAAGGACCTGGGGCTGACGCTGCCGATCGTCCACAACCACGGCATCGGCACGAAGTTCTTCATCCAGCAGAGCGGCCCGGCCGCGGAAGGGGTGATCTTCCCCATCGGCAAGCTCCTGGTCGCCGAGCAGCTCCCCGACGCCGATCCCCAGAAGAAGGCGCTCCTGGACTTCGTGCGCTTCTACGAGACCCCGCAGCGCCCGCGCAGCACCTTCGCCGGCCATGCCTGGGACGCGCTCCAGATCGCCGGCATGGCGCTCGGCAAGGTGGCCCCGGGGACGCCCACCAAGGAGATCTACGCGAAGATCCGCGACGGGATCGAGGGCGTGAAGAACTTCGCGGGCACGGGCGGCATCTTCAACATGTCGGCCGAGGACCATGTCGGGCTTGACGAGCGCTCCATGGTGCTCGTGCGGATCGAGGGCGGGGACTGGAAGCATTTCCCGCCCGAGAAGTGGTAGACCAGCTCCTTCAGCTCAGCCTCAGCGGGCTCGCGACCGGGAGCATCTACGCTCTCATCGCCCTGGGCTTCGTGACGATCTACAACGTCACGGGGATCATCAACTTCGCCCAGGGGGAGTTCGCGATGCTCGGCGCCATGGCGCTCATCGCCCTGGGCCCGCTGGGGCTGCCGCTCCCTCTGGCCATCGCGGCGGCCGTCGGGCTCGTGACTCTCGTGGGCGCCGGGATGGAGCGGCTCACCATCCACCCGGCGCGGCGGGCCTCGACGGTCACGCTGATCATCATCACCATCGGCGTGGATATCGCCCTTCGGGGGCTGGGGCTGCTGCTCTGGGGCACCGACCCGTACACGATCGCGCCGTTTACCCCGGGGCCGCCGGTCCGAGTGGGCGCGGCGGTGATCACGCGGCAGGGGCTGTGGATCCTGGGCACCACGGCCGCCCTCCTCGTGGTGCTGTGGCTCTTCTTCATGTACTCGTACCGCGGCAAGGTGCTCCGCGCCTGCGCGATCAACCCGCTCTCGGCGCGCCTGTCGGGCATCCGGCCGGATCGGATGTCGCTGGTGGCCTTCTCGCTGTCGGCCGGGCTGGGCGCCATCGGCGGGATCGTCATGGCGCCTGTGACGCTGGCCTCCTATGACATGGGGCTGTCGCTCGGTCTCCGCGGCTTCGTCGCCGCCATCATGGGCGGACTCACCAATCCGGCAGGCGCCGTGGTGGGGGCGCTGCTCCTCGCCGTGCTCGAGAACATCGCGGCGGGCGTCTTCAGGGCGGCGTACAAAGAGGCCGTCGCCTTCCTCGTGCTCTTCCTGATCCTGCTCGTGCGGCCCCAGGGGATCTTCGGGCCCGGCGGCGCGGCTCGCGGCGGGCTGTGAGGGGCAGCGTCGCGTTGCGGGTCCTCGTGGCCTGCGCCGTCCTGGCGGCGCTGCCGCTCTGGGTCCGCACGCCGTCGTACCTGGACGTGCTCATCTACTGCGGCATCTACTCCGTCGTGACCACCGGGCTCTGCCTCTTGACAGGGTACGCGGGCCAGGTCTCTCTGGGGCAGGCGGCGTTCTACGGCCTCGGCGCCTACGCCTCGGCGATCCTCACGACCAAGGCGGGGCTGCCGGGCGGGCTGGCCCTCGTGCTGGGGCTCGTGGTGACGGCGGCGGCCGCGTACCTCATCGGCATTCCCATCCTGAAGCTCCGGGGCCACTACCTCGCCATGGCCACGCTGGCCTTCGGGATCCTCATGTATCTCGCGTTCGTGGAGTTCCGCGACCTGACGGGAGGGCCCTCGGGGATTCCGGGCATTCCGGCGCTCTCGCTCTTCGGGGTGCGCTTCGACACGGACCTCAAGCGGTACTACCTCACGACCGGGGCAGCGCTGCTCACGCTCCTCGTCGCGCGCAACGTGATCGACTCCCGCATCGGGCGGGCGCTGCGGGCGCTGCATGGCAGCGAGGTCGCCGCCGAGACGCTGGGCGTGAACACGACGCGCGCGAAGCTGCAGGTGTTCGCGCTGTCGGCGGCCATGGCGAGCCTCGCGGGGAGCCTCTACGCCCACCACCTGGGGCTGGTGAGCCCTCCCGCGTTCGGGTTCGTGGTCTCGGTGGAGTTCCTCGTCATGGCCGCGGTGGGGGGGCTCGCGAGCATCTGGGGGGCGCCCTTCGGGGCGGCGGGGATCACGATCCTCACCGAGGCGATCCGGCGGCTCATGCCGCTCCTCCTCTCCGGTGCCTCCGGCGAGCACGAGGTCATCGCCTACGGAATCATCCTCGTCCTGATCATGATCTTCATGCCCGAGGGGCTGGTGGCGGGGGTCGGCGCCGCGATCCGAGCCGGCAGGCGCGCGGGAGCGGCCTCGCGTGGCTGAGCGGCTGCTGGAGGTGTCGAGCGCGAGGAAGCGGTTCGGCGGCGTGGTCGCCGTGGCCGGGGTCTCCTTTGGCGTCAAGGAGGGACAGGTCCGTGCCCTGATCGGCCCCAACGGCGCGGGAAAGACGACCCTCTTCAACCTCATCACGGGCCTCATGCCGCTGGACCACGGGGAGATCAGCTTCCGGGGTGAGCCGCTCAACGGGCTCGGGACCTGGGAGCGGGCGCGCCGCGGGATCGCCCGGACGTTCCAGAACCTGCAGGTCTTCGGCAACATGTCGGTGTGGGAGAACGTGATGGTGGGGCGCCACCGCACCGGGCGGGCGGGGCTGCTGGACGCGGCCTTCGTGAGCCCGCGGGCCCGGCGCGAGGAGCGGCTGATCCGGGAGCGGGCGCTTCAGGAGCTCACCTTCGTCGGGCTCGAGGCGCGGCGAGACGATCCCGCGGCCAGCCTGCCCTTCGGGCAGCAGCGCCTGCTGGAAATCGCGCGCTGCCTGGCGGCCGAGCCCACGCTGCTCCTCCTGGACGAGCCGGCGGCGGGGCTGCACGGGGGCGAGTCGGAGCGGCTGGGGGAGCTGATCCTCGAGATCCGACGGCGCGGGATCACGGTGCTGCTGGTGGAGCACCTGATGGACCTCGTCATGCGGATCTCCGATGAAGTGACGGTGCTCAACTACGGCGAGGTGCTGGCCGAGGGCCCCCCCGCTGCGATCCAGAGCGACCCGGCCGTCATCGAGGCCTATCTCGGAGTGGATGCCGATGCTTGAGGTGACGGGCCTCTCGGTCGCCTACGGAGCCATCCAGGCGCTGCGGGGCGTCAGCCTGCGCGTCGAGAAGGGCTCGGTGGTCGCACTCATCGGGGCCAACGGGGCAGGGAAGACGACGCTTCTCCGGGCGATCTCGGGGCTGCTGGCCCCGCGCGAGGGGGGCATCCGCTTCGACGGCCGGGAGATCGAGGGACTCCGGGCCGAGGAGATCGTCCGGCTGGGGATCTCGCAGGCCGCGGAGGGACGCCAGAACTTCTCGGGCCTCTCCGTGCGGGACAACCTCCTGGTGGGTGCGTTCCCCGTGTACCGATTCGGCGCCCGGCAGCGCATCGAGGCCGACATGGAGCGGGTCTTCGACATCTTTCCCCGGCTTCGGGAGCGCGCGGCGCAGCTGGCGGGCACGCTGTCCGGCGGCGAGCAGCAGATGCTCGCCATCGGCCGGGTGCTCATGGCCCGCCCGCGACTCGTCCTTCTGGATGAGCCTTCCCTGGGGCTGGCCCCGCGGATCGTCGCCGAGATCCTCGACCAGATCGGTAAGCTGCGGCAGGCCGGCACCACCGTGCTCCTCGTGGAGCAGAACGCCCGCGGGGCGCTCGGCATCGCCGATCGCGCCTACGTGCTCGAGTCCGGCCGGGTGGTCCTCGAGGGCGACGCCCGGGCGCTCAGGCAGGATCCCCGGGTGCAGAGCGCCTACCTCGGGCGCTCGTGGCAGGAGAGCGCATGACGCGTCGCGATGCGTCGGGCGTCCCCGCCGCGCTCAAGGCGCGGCTCGAGAGCGAGCCCTGGGCGCATGCGCTCGGCGTCGAGTTCGAGGAGATCGGCCCCGGCTACTGCCGGGTGGCGCTCACGCTGCAGCCGCATATGCTGAACTACCTGGGCTACCCTCACGGCGGGGTGATCTTCTCCCTGGCCGATGTGGCCTTCGGCGCCGCCTGCAACTCTCACGGCGAAACCGCCGTCGCGCTCACCATGACCATCACCTTCCTGGCGACGGTGGCGCCGGGCTCCCGCCTCATCGCCGAGGGTCAGGAGCGCAGGCAGGGGCGGCGCGCGGGGTTCTACGACATCCGGGTCCGCACCGCCGGCGGCGCGCCCGTGGCATCCGTGAGCTGTCTCTCCCACCGGGTGACGAAACGAGCGGTGAGCCCGTGGAGCACGCAGTCACCTTCCACTGGGCCAGGCGCTACCCGTACCCCATGATACTCTTCCGCTCGGAAGCCCCCCCCGGCAGCATGGACGCTCCGATGAGGGCCGAAGGCCCGAAGAGGCCGAACCGCCACCCGTGATCCTCCACGTTCAACCGAGACAATCCGATGAGGGCCGAAGGCCCGAAGAGGCCGAACCGCCACCCGTGATCCTCCACGTTCAACCGAGACAATCCGATGAGGCCCGAAGGCCCGAAGAGGCCGAACCGCCACCCGTGATCCTCCACGTTCAACCGAGACGATAAATGTCCCAGTACCGCATCGGGTTCGACGTCGGCGGAACGTTCACGGACTTCGTGCTCCAGACGCCCACGGGCGATCTGCACACCGCCAAGCGGCTGACGACTTACCCCGATCCCTCGGAGGCCTGCCTCGCCGGCCTCGACGACGTGCTGGCTCGCGCGGACTGCGCCTGGGCGCAACTCGGACAGGCTGTCCACGGCACCACCATCGGGTCCAATCTGGTCATCGAGCGCAAGGGGCGCGATGTCGCGCTGATCACGACGCGGGGTTTCCGCGACGTGCTGATCATCGGGCGCTCCAAGCGGTACCAGGTCTACGACCTCCAGATCGAGAAGCCCAGGCCCCTCATCCCGCGCCGGCTGATCGCCGAGGTTCCAGAGCGCATGCTGGCGGACGGCGCGGTGCTCGAGGCGCTCGACGAGACCGAGGCCCGTCGGGTCATCCGCGCGCTGCTGGCGCGAGGAGTGAGGACGCTCGCGATATGCCTGCTCCACGCCTATGTCAATCCCGCCCACGAGCGACGCCTCGCCGAGCTCGTCGCCGAGGAGGCGCCGGGGATGGTCGTGAGCCTCTCCCACGAGGTGTCGCCGACCTTCAGGGAGTACGAGCGCACCAGCACGACGGTGGTCAACGCGTACATCATGGGCGCCATCCGGGACTACCTGGCGAGCCTGCGCGGGGAGATGGGACGGCGCGGATACGCGGGGCGGCTGTTCATCATGCAGTCCTCGGGGGGCATCGCCACGGCCGAGGCCATGGAGCGCTACCCGGTGCGGATGATCGAGTCGGGGCCGGCGGCCGGCACGCTCATGGCGGCCGCCTACGGCGAGCTTGCGGGCCGGCGGGACCTGATCGCCTTCGACATGGGCGGAACGACGGCCAAGCTCGCGCTCGTCCATGGTGGCCGCCCGCTCATGACCTCGCTCTTCGAGCTCCACCGCGTGGGCGGGGCGGCCGGGAGCGGACTGCCCATGAACATCCAGGCCCTCGACCTGGTGGAGATCGGGGCAGGTGGAGGATCCATCGCCACGGCGCGGCTCGGCGTGGTCGCGGTGGGGCCGGAGAGCGCGTCGTCCACGCCCGGCCCGGCCTGCTACGCGCGAGGAGGGCTTCTGCCCACGGTCACGGATGCCAATCTGGTCCTGGGCTACCTCAACCCCGACCGCTTCGCCGGCGGGACGATGACGCTCGACGTGGCGAACGCCCGGCGCGCCATCGAGGAGCGTGTCGCCCGACCCCTGGGCCTCACCCTCTCCGAGGCGGCGTGGGGGATCCATCTGGTGGTCAACAGCAATATGGAGCTTGCGACGCGCGTGGTGTCCATCGAGCGGGGGCATGACCCCCGCGACCTCACGCTGGTCGCCTTTGGCGGCTCGGGGCCTGTCCACGGCTGCCGGCTCGCCCAGGCCCTCCGGATCCCGCGGGCCATCTTGCCGGCGGCCGCAGGGGTGACGGCGGCGCTGGGGCTCTTGTCGGCCGAGGTCAAGTTCGACGTGGCCCGGAGCTACGTGCGGCGGCTCGACGCCGTGGATCTCCGCCACCTCAACACCATCTACGGCGACATGGAGGCCCAGGCGCTCCAGGTGGTCCGCCAGTCCGCGGTGGAAGGGGAGATGGCGATACAGCGGACCGCCGACCTGCGCTACGTGGGGCAGGGGTACGAGCTCAACGTGCCGGTGCCGCCGGGCATGCTGGACGAGCGTGAGCTCGCGAGGGTCCGAGAGGCCTTCGACGAGGCCTACCAGGTGCGCTACGGCGTGGCGGCCCCTCGCGAGCCGGTCGAGGCGGTGACCTGGAAGCTGACCGGCCTGGGCGCCGGACCCCGGCTCACGCTGGCGCCCGCGCCGCGCATGGGGCGCGCGGACGTGGCGCTCGCCGGCCGGCGCCAGGCCTACTTCCCCGAGAAGGCCGGCTACGTCGACACACCGGTATACGACCGCTACCGCCTCCCGGCGGGCGCCGAGATCGCGGGGCCGGCCATCGTGGAGGAGCGGGAGTCCACCACGGTGCTTCCGCCGGGCTGCGGCGCCCGGGTGGACGACTGGGGCAGCCTCATCGTGGAGGTGGGCTCGTGACGGTGGCCGTGAACCCGCTGACGCTGTCGGTGATCTGGGGAGCGCTCCAGTCCATCGCCGTCGAGATCGGCACCACGGTCCACAAGACCGCCTACTCCGAGCAGGCGCGCGAGGGACAGGACTTCTCGGTCGCGGTCTTCGATCCCCGGGGACGGATGGTGGCCCAGGGCCCGTACAGCCCGGGCCACATGGGCGCCATGTCCTTCGCCGTGAAGAACGCGCTCGCCGTTCACCCGGTCGAGACGCTCAGGCCGGGGGATGCCATCCTGCTCAATGACCCGCTCCTTGGCTCGGGCCACTTCCCCGACTTCTTCATCACGCAGCCGGCCTTCCTGGACGGGCGGCTCATCGGCTTCGTGGTCAATATCCTCCACCACACGGACGTCGGAGGCCAGCGGCCGGGTAGCCAGGGGGTGGTGGGGATCTTCGACTACTACCAGGAGGGCTTGCGGATCACGCCCACCAAGGCCTGGAGCGAGTACCGGGAGAACGAGGCCGTGGTGGGCATCATTGCCGCCAATACGCGAACCCCCGAAAAGGTGCTGGGCGATCTCCGCGCTCAGCGGAGCGCGCTTCGCGTGGGCGAGCAGCGCCTCGTGGAGCTGGCCGAGCGCTACGGGTCCGATACGCTCGTCGCGGCCATGGAGGAGATTCTCAGCCGAACCGAGTCAAGCATGCGATCGGCCATCCAGAACATCCCGGATGGCGTCTATGCGTTCGAGGACTTCATGGACGACTACGGGCCTGGGACGCCGCCGGTCCGGGTGGCGGTGACGGTGACGGTCCAGGGAGACGATCTGCTGGTGGACTTTGCGGGCTCCAGCCCTCAGACGCCTTCGGGACTCAACTCCTATATCAACTACACCCGCTCTTACTCCTACGCCGCCATCAAGTGCCTCACCGATCCCCTGGGGCCCATGAACGAGGGCGCACTCCGGCCGATCCGCGTCGAAGCCCCGCTCGGCTCGTTCCTGAATCCCCGCCCTCCCGCGGGCGGAGGGCCTCGGGCCGTCATCTGCTACCGGATCTTCGAGGCGGTGATCGGGGCCCTGGCCTCAGCCTTGCCCGACCGTGTGGCCGCGGCCTCGTCCCACATGGCGAACCCGACATTCGGCGGCTACGACCCCGCGCGAAAGCGGCGCTTCGTGGCCTACGAGCTGGTGCTGGGGGGCACGGGGGCGAGAGCCGGGAGGGACGGGGTGGAGGCCATGTGCGCGGCCTTCAACGCCTCCAACATCCCCGTGGAGGCGCAGGAGCAGAACCATCCGATCATCGTGGAACGCTTCGAGCTCATCCCCGACTCGGCGGGGCCGGGCAGGTTCCGAGGCGGCTGCGGCATCCGGCGGGACATGAAGTTCCTGGCCGAGGACGGCAAGCTCACCAACCTCTCCGAGCGGCAGCGCTTCGCCCCGTGGGGGCTGTTCGGGGGAAAGAGCGGACGCCTCGCCCGGACCGTGGTCAATCCCGGTGCCGGCGAGCGCGTGGTGCACGGGAAGACCTCCGAGGACTTCGACTGCGGTGACGTGATCTCGTTCCAGCTCTCGGGCTCCGGCGGGTACGGCAATCCCCTCGAGCGCGACCCGGCGCGCGTGCTGGACGACGTGCTGGACGGCTACGTGAGTCTCGAGCAGGCGCGGACCGGGTACGGCGTGGTGATCGATCCGGCGACGATGGCGCTGGACGCGAGGGCGACGGAGGTGCTGAGAGATGGCTAATCTCTGGCGGACCGGGCTCCTGGGGGCGGTGGCGGCGGCTTCCTCGGGCTCGCGGGGCCGGCCCCGGCCGCGGAGGACAGGCCGCGCCAGGGTGGCGAGCTGCTCTTCATCATGCCGGCGGCCGACCCGCCGTCCTACGACGCCCACCGCGAGGACACCGTCGCGGTGATCCAGGCGGCGGCCCCTCACCACCTCAACCATCAGCCGGACACTGTCTGGCTGGCCGAGTAGGAGGTTCGCTCCATGACGTACCAGCCACGCGGCCGGCACTTCGAGGACTTCAAGGTCGGCGAGGTCATCGAGACCTCCGCCCGCACCATCAACCCCGCCGATGTCACCCTCTTCGCGGGGCTCTCTGGGGACTACAACCCGCTCCACACCGACGAGGAGACGGCGAAGAGGACGCCCTTCGGCTCCCGCATCGCCCACGGCATGCTGACGGTATCCATCTCCACGGGGCAGCAGAACCTCACGGGCCTCTTCGAGGGCACGACGCTGGCGCTGCTCGGGATGGACAGGCTGCGCTTCACCGGTCCGGTGAAGTTCGGCGACACGATCCACACCGAGATGACGGTGCGCGAGGTGAAGGAGTCGTCCAGGCCCGACCGGGGCACGGTGCTGCTGGACGTGGCCGTCAAGAACCAGCGCGGCGACACCGTCGCCACCTGGGACCAGGCGGTCCTGATGCGGAGGAGAGGCTAATGCGCTTCAACGGGAAGGTCGTGCTGGTCACGGGAGCGGGGGCCGGCATCGGCGAGGCGACGTCACGGCGGTTCGCGCTGGAGGGCGCCCGGGTCGCGGTCAACGACGCCAACGCGGCCGGGGCGGAGCGCGTGGCGAAGGAGATCGGCGGCGAGGCCATGGCGGTGCCCGGGGACGTCACGAAGACGGCGGAGGTCGCGGCCATGGTGACGCGGGTTGAACGTGAACCTGAAGGGCACCTTCCTTCCCGCGCAGGCCGTCCTGCCGGGGATGCGGGAGCGCGGGTGGGGGCGCGTCATCACGACGTCCTCCATCGGCTCGCTGGGCAATATCGGCCAGGCCAACTACGCCGCGTCCAAGGCAGGGGTGATCGGGCTCACCAAGACGCTGGCGCTCGAGTACGCGAAGTACGGCGTCACGGTGAACTGCATCGCGCCCGGCGCCACCATGACGAGCATGCTGGCGGGGGTGCCCGACAAGATCAAGGAACAGATCATCGCCAAGATCCCGGTGGGGCGCATCGCCGACCCCTCGGAGATCGCCGCCGTGCACTGCTTCCTGGCCTCCGACGAGGCGGCCTTCATCACGGGGCAGGTGCTCTTCGTCGACGGCGGCATGACCGTCGGGATATAGGGGGACACTCCTATGCGCAAGGTGGCGCTGGTGGGAGCGGGCGTGACGAAGTTCGGGGTCCGCAAGGCGACCTATCGCGATCTCATCTGGGAGGCCGGCAAGGCCTGCTTCGACTCGGTGCCGTCGGTCAAGCCGCGCGACCTCGAGGGTCTCGTGGTCGGCTCGGTGATGCCCGAGCGCACGGCGTTCCAGAGTCACATCTCCTCGCTCGCCGCCGAGGCCCTCGGGATCACGCCCAGCGCGCTGTCGGCGCGCACCGAGCACATGTGCGCCTCGGGCACCGTCGGCATCCGCTACGCCTATGCCTTCATCGCCGCCGGGCTCGCCGACCTGGTGATGGTCCTCGGCGTCGAGAAGCTCAATCAGCCGGCCGCGGAGGAGGCCATCCTCAACATGGGCACAGGCGTGGACCGCGACTGGGAGGCCTGCTACGGACTGACGGCGCCACCCTGCTTCGCGCTGGCGGCCCAGAAGCACATGGCGCAGTACGGCACCACGGAGGAGCAGCTGGGCCTCGTGGGCGTCAAGAACCACGCCCATGCCAGCAAGAACCCGAATGCCCACTTCCAGAAGGGGGTCACGCTGGAGCAGGTGATGGGCTCGCGGATGATCGCCTCGCCGCTCCGGCTCTTCATGTGCTCCCCCATCACGGACGGGGCTGCCGCGGTGATCCTCGCCTCCGAGGAGCGGGCCCGGGACCTCACGGACTGCCCCGTGTGGATCCTTGGCACGGGTCAGGCGCTGGACGGCTTCACGCTCACCTCGCTGCATGAGGACTATGCCCACTGGCCCGCCATGAAGCGGGCGTCGCAGTCGGCCTATCGCATGGCAGGCATCGGCCCCGCGGATGTGGACCTGGCCGAGGTGCACGACTGCTTCGCGATTGCCGAGATCATCGCCTACGAGGAGCTGGGCTTCTGCCAGAAGGGCGAGGGCGGGCCCTTCGTGGCAACGGGGCGCTCCGACTATGGTGGGGATGTGGTGGTGAACCCGGTGGGGATGTGGTGGTGAACCCGAGAGGCGGGCTCATGGGCTGCGGCCACCCACTCGGGGCCACGGGCGTGGCCCAGGCCGCCGAGGTCTACGCCCAGCTCCGTGGCGAGGCGGGGCCGCGCCAGGTGGCCGACGCCGCGATCGGGCTCACCCACAACAATAGCGGGATGGGGGAGCACGTGGTGATGATCTATGGCCGCGAGGCCGCGTCATGAGCTACTTCCGCGCCACCGACCCGTTTCCGCTCGAGTCGGCGGACCAGAACAAGCTGCACGAGTTCTACGAGTACCTGGCAGCCAACCGCCTGGTGACGACCGCGTGCCGGCACTGCCGGCGGCTGTCCTGGCCACCGCGCGGCTTCTGTCCCGAGTGTGTGTCCGACGACATCGAGTGGGTGGACCTGCCCCACGACGGGACCGTGCACGGCTTCAGCGTCCAGGAAACCGGAGTACCGGCAGGCTTCCAGGCGCCGATCTGCTTCGCCATCGTGAAGGTCGGCGGGCTCCGGATCTTTGGCCCCATCCTGGGGGCGGACCCGGCGACGCTCCGCGTCGGCGCGACGGTCCGCTTCGACCCGATTCGCGTGGCGGACGATTCCAGGGGCGGCGCGCGGCACCTCGTGGCCTTCCGGTCCGCGGCGAGCGACGCATGAGACCGCTCAAGGTCCTGGTCGCGAAGCCCGGGCTCGACGGTCACGACCGGGGAGCCAAGGTGGTGGCCCAGGCCCTTCGGGACGCGGGGATGGAGGTGATCTACACGGGACTCAAGCGCAGCCCCGAGGAGATCGTGGCCGGGGCGGTGCAGGAGGACGTGGACGTCGTGGGGCTCTCCATCCTGTCGGGGGCGCACACCCTGCTCTGCGAGCGGGTGGTCCGCGGGCTCAGGGCCGCGGGGGCCGGGGGCATCAGGGTCGCGGTGGGCGGCACCATCCCTCAGGCCGAGGTGGCGACACTGCAGGCGGCAGGCGCATGGGCCGTGTTCCCCATGGGGACGCCGCTGCCCGCGATCGTCGAGGCATTCCAGCAACTCGGCCCGGCTGCGGATCCGGCCGCCACCCGCTGAGGAGGATGCACATGGCGAGGGAGAAGAAGATCACGGACGTGGTGCTGCACTCGGGGCTCCCCGTGAAGCCGGTATACGGCCCCGTGGATCTCGCCGGCTTCGATCCGGCCCGCGAGCTCGGCGCGCCGGGCGAGTACCCCTTCACGCGCGGGATCCATCCGGAGATGTACCGAGCGCGGTTGTGGACGATGCGCCAGTACGTCGGCTTCGGGACGCCGGGAGAGACCAACGGCCGCTTCAAGTACCTGATGGCCCATGGACAGGATGCCCTGAACGTGGCCTTCGATCTGCCGACCCAGCTCGGGCTCGACTCCGACGACCCCCGCGCTGCGGGTGAGGTCGGGCGCGTGGGCATGGCCATCGACAGCCTGGCCGACATGGAGGAGGCCTTCGATGGCATCGCCGCCGACCGCGTGAGCGTGTCCTTCACCATCAACTCCGTGGCCGCCATCATCCAGGCCATGTACATGGTCGTCGCCGAGAAGCAGGGAATCGGCTGGGACCGCATCGTGACCACGCCGCAGAACGACATCCTGAAGGAGTTCGTGGCGCGCGGCACCTGGGTGTACCCGGTGGAGCCCTCGCTGCGGCTCGTGGCCGATCTCGCCGAGTTCTGCGCCCGGCGCGCGCCGCGCGTCAACCCCATCTCCGTCTGCGGCTACCACATCCGGGAGGCCGGCTGCACCCCGGCGCAGGAGATGGCCTATGGGCTCGCCATCGTGGCGGCCTACACGGAGCTGCTCCTTCGCCGCGGGCTCGACGTGGACGACTTCGCGCCGCGGCTGTCGTTCAACTTCACCTGCTGGGGGAAGATCTTCGAGGAGGTGGCGAAGTTCCGGGCCGGCCGCCGGCTCTACGCCCGGATGATGAAGGAGCGCTTCGGCGCGAGGAACCCCAAGAGCATGATGTTCCGCTCGCTGATCGGCGGCGGGGGCTCGGCCTTCACCGTGCAGGAGCCGGAGAACAACATCGTCCGCGGCGCCTATCTCGCGCTGACGGCGGCGCTCTCGGGCGCCCAGACCATGGCACTGCCCACCTACGACGAGGCCTACACCATCCCGTCGTCGAAGGCCCAGCTCATCGCCCTCCGGACGATGCAGATCTGCGCCGAGGAGAGCGGGGTCGCGGACACGGTGGATCCGCTGGGCGGCTCGTACTACGTCGAGGCGCTGACCACCGAGATGGAGCGGAAGATCCTGGAAGAGATGGCCCACGTGGAGACGCTCGGCGGCATCGTCGAGGCGGTCAAGTCCGGGGCGATCCAGGCCGAGGTCGCCCGCCAGGCGTACCTCTTCGAGCAGAAGCTCCTGTCGGGCGAGATCCCCAAGGTCGCCGTCAATCGCCACGTCGCGCCCGGCGCCGAGAGCCAGGGCCGGGATCTCGAGCTCTATCGCGTCGATCCCCGCGCCGCCGAGGCGCAGCTGGCCACGCTCGAGCGGCTCAGGCGGGAGCGCGACCCCCGCGCGGTATCCCGGGCCCTGTCGCGGCTGCGAGACGAGGCCCGGGGCCCGGGAAATCTCATGGAGCCCATCCTCGACGCGGTACGTGCCTACGCGACGCTTGGTGAGATGGCGGGCGCGCTCAAGGAGGTCTTCGGCGAGCACAAGGAGCCGGTGAGGTTCTGACGCATGTCGCTCTTCTCGGGTGTGCGCGCGGAGAAGGTAGCCCTGTGAGCTTCGACATCATCGGCAAGGCGACCCCGAAGCGAGACGGCCTCGACAAGGTCATGGGCCGCACCCAGTACCTGCACGACATGACGCTCCCGCGCATGGCCCACGGGGCGATCCTGAGGACCCAGTTCCCGCATGCGCGGATCGTGAGCATCGACACCACGCGCGCGGAGCGCCTCCCCGGGGTCATCGGGGTGATCACGGCCGACACGGTCGAGCAGCGCTTGTTCGGCTATGCCAAGGACCATCGGGCACTCAAGGGCGGCCCCGGGAACCGCAAGGTCCGCTGCATCCGGGACGAGATCGCGGCGGTGGCGGCCGAGACGGAGGAGATCGCCCAGGAAGCCCTCACCCTCATCGACGTGGAGTACGAGGAATTGCCCGCGGTATTCGACCCGGAATCGGCCCTCCGGCCCGGAGCGCCCCTGGTCCACGAGGAACTGGGCACGAACCTGGTGAATCTCCGCTACCAGTTCTCCCACGGGGACGTGGAGGGCGGGTTCGCGCGGGCGGCGGCGGTGGTCGAAGGGACGTACCGGTTGAACTACGTGACCACGGCCTGCCTCGGCACCATGGTCGCCATCGCGTCCTGGGGAGCGGACGGCGCGCTCACCATGTGGACGACGAGCCAGGTGCCCTTCCTCTATCAGCGGGACCTGGGCGAGGCGCTCGGCATCGGCGGCGATCGGATCCGGGTGATGCAGCCGCCCGTCGGCGGGAACTTCGGCCGCGGGCTCGACCTCTACCCCATCGACATCATCGCGGCCCTCCTGGCCCGCCACGTGCGGCGGCCGGTGAAGATCGCCTTCGAGCGGCTGGAGGAGTTCATCGCGAGCCCCACGCGCGAGCCCTGCCTGATCCACCTCCGGTCGGCGGCGGACGCCGAGGGGCGACTGCTGGCGCGGGAGGCGCGCGTCGTCATCGACAATGGCGGTTACGTCTCCTGGGGCTCGACGACGCCTTACGTGATGCTCTCCACCACGGCGGGCCTCTACCGCTGCCCGGCCTTGCGCTTCGACACGACCATCGTCTACACGAACAACCCGTACTCGGGCTCCATGCGTGGCTACGGCAACCTCGAGGCCACCTTCGCCATCGAGGCGCAGATGGACGACCTCGCCGAGACGCTGGGCCTCGACCGCGTGGAGATCCGGCGGCGCAATGCCACCCGCTCCGGCGACGTCAATCCGCAGGGCAACGTGATCACCTCCTGCGCCATGACCGAGTGCCTGGACACCGTGGAGAAGGCGATCGCCCGGACCGTCACCGGACCCGCGCGCCCGGGGTGGAAGCGCGGGGTGGGCTACGCGGCCATGTTCCACGTGGCGGGCGGCGCCCGCGTGTACCGCTCCGACGGGTGCGGGGCCATCCTCAAGCTGGACGACTTCGGCACGGTGACGCTGCTGACGGGCGCCAGCGAGATCGGGCAGGGGTCGGAGACCGTGCTCGCCATGATCGTGGCCGAGGAGCTGGGCATCCCGCTCGATCGCCTGGCGGTGATCAACAGCGACACCTCCGTGAAGCCGTGGGACGTGGGCGTGCACGCCAGCCGCACGACCTTCATCGCGGGCAACGCGGCGCTCCAGGCCGCGCGCTCGCTCAAGACGAGACTGCTCGCCATGGCGGCGGAGGTGATGGACGAGAAGGCGGAGGAGCTGGAGCTCGTCGCGGGGCGGGTCCGGGTGAAGGGCCGTCCGGAGCGAGGCATGGAGTACGACCGCGTGGTCCGCGCGGGTCACTTCCGCCAGGGCGGCCAGGTGCTCGTCGCCGAGGCCTTCTACGACCCGCCCAGCGAGATGCTGTCGAAGGACCTCCGGGGAAACGTCTCGGCCACCTACGGCTTCGCGGCCCAGGCGGCGCTCGTGGAGGTGAGCGAGGAGACCGGCGAGGTGCGGGTGCTCAAGATCATCTCCGCCCACGACGTGGGCCGGGCGCTCAATCCGATGGCCGCCGAGGGGCAGATCCACGGTGGGATCCACATGGGGCTTGGCTACGCGCTCTCCGAGGAGCTGATCATCCGAGGGGGGCAGGTGCTCAATCCGCAGTTCATGGAGTACGCGCTGTTCCCCGCGTCGGACATGCCGGAGATCGACGTGCACCTGATCGAGACGGTGGACGAGCACGGCCCCTTCGGGGCCAAGGGGCTGGGCGAGTCGGGAGTGATCCCGGTGTCCGCGGCCATCGCCAACGCGGTCAAGGATGCCACCGGGGTGCGTTTCACCGAGCTGCCCATGACCCCCCAGCGCGTGTATCAGGCGCTGGGGGCGGCGCATCGCGCAGAACGGGCGCCCCGCCACGTGGACTCCTCGACATTCGGGCCAGATGAAGACGGGAGTCTCGCATGAACGCGCAGGCGCAGACCAGCACCCTCGCCGGGCGACGAGACGGAGGGTCACGGCGGACTCCTGTCCCGGGGCTCGCGCCCATGCTCACAGGGAGAATGAGCGCATGATCCGCTTCACCGCCGAGCAGGAGGAGTTCAGGAAGACGGTGGCCCGCTTCGTGGATGGCGAGGTCGTGCCGGCCGCCGAGGCTGTGGATGACCGCGCGGAATTCCCCACGGCGCTCTTCCGGCGCCTCGGGGAGCTGGGGTACCTGGGGCTCCGCTACCCCGAGACCTATGGCGGGGCCGACGCCGACATGGTCACCTACTGTCTCTTCGCCGAGGAGCTGGCACGGGGGTCGCTCTCGCTGGCGGCCGTGGGCGCGATGCAGTCGCTCATGGGCACGCACTTCATCTACAAGTACGGCGGCGAGGCGCTGCGACAGCGCTATCTGGTGCCGGCGCTCCGGGGACAGCTCGTGGCGACCTTCGCGCTCACGGAGCCCGATGCGGGCTCGGACCTGGCGAGCATCACCACCCGGGCCGAGCGGCGCGGGGACGGCTGGGTCCTCCGCGGCCGCAAGACCTGGGTGACGAACGCGCCCGTGGCGGACGTGCTGACGGTGGCGGCGAAAACCTCTGCCGAGCGCGGCATGAAGAACATCGCGCTCTTCCTCCTGGACCGGGCGGCCATGCGCGGGATCTCGCTCGGAAAGAAGATCGACAAGATGTCGGTGCGCGCCTCCGAGACCGGCGAGATCGTGCTGGAGGACGTGGAGGTGCCGGCCGCGCACCTGCTGGGCGGGGAGACCGGCGGCGTCGAGAAGGTGGCCGGGGTCCTCGCCGAGATCCGGATCATGACCGCCGCGCTCTCCGTCGGGCTCGCGCGCGCGGCCTACCAGGCGGCGCTCGCGTACGCCCGCCAGCGGGTGGCCTTCGGCAAGCCCATCGTCGAGCACCAGGCGATTGCCTTCAAGCTGGCCGACATGCTCACCTCGATCCACGCCGCCACCCTCATGACGTATCAGGCGGCGGCGCGGCTGGACGCCGGGCGGCCGGTGGGCCGGGAGGCCGCCATGACCAAGCTCTTCGCCTCGGAGATGGCCGTGCGGGTCACCGACGAGGCCGCGCGCGTGTTCGCCTCCTACGGCCTCGCCATGGAGTATCCGGCGCAGCGCTACTTCCGAGACGCCCGGTTCCTGCTGCCCGGCGGGGGCACCTCCGAGATCCTGCGCCTCATCATCGGGCGGGAGCTCGACTGGGATCGCGGAGGAGCCTTCGCGTGAGCCACCCGCCGGTGCCCATGTTCCAGCCCTCGGTGGAGGCCCGTCCGCGGGAGCAGCTGGAGGCGCTCCAGCTCGAGCGGATGCGCCGGACACTCGGCCTCATCAAGGAGAACGCCGCCTACCGCAACCGCATCGGCCGGGTGGATCCCGAGGCACTCCGCTCGGTCGCCGACTGGTCCCGGCTGCCCTTTCTCACCAAGGACGAGCTGCGCGATGCCTACCCGCTCGGCCTCTGCTGCGCCCCGCGGGGGGCGATCCAGCGCGTGCACATGTCCTCCGGGACCACCGGCAACCCCATCGTCACCCCGTACACGCGCGCCGACATCGCCCAGTGGGGCGAGGTGATGGCCCGCTGCTACGTGGCGGCGGGCGTGACCTCGGCCGACATCGTCCAGATCACGCCCTCCTTCGGCCTGTTCACCGGGGGCTTCGGCTTCCACTACGGCGCCGAGCGGCTGGGCGTCATGGTGATCCCCGCGGGCGCCGGGCGCAGCGCCTTCCAGCTCAAGCTCATGAAGGACCTCGGGGCGACGGTGCTGGCCGGCATCGCGACCTACCCGCTCCGGCTCCTCGAGGTCGCGCGCGAGGCGCGGTTCAACCTGCGGGAGCTGCGGCTGCGCGTGGCCATCCTGGGATCGGAGATGTGGTCGGACGACCTGCGCTCCCTGATCGAGCACGAGCTCAACGTGGAGACCTTCGACATCATCGGGATGACGGAGAGCGGGGGGCCCGGGCTCGGCATCGACTGCCGCGCTCACGACGGGATCCATGTGTGGGAGGACCACTACTACTGCGAGATCGTCGATCCCGAGAGCGGGGCGCTGCGCCCGGACGGGCAGGAGGGGGAGCTCGTGCTCTCCACGCTCACGCGCGAAGGGCTGCCCCTGGTCCGCTACCGGACCCACGACCTCACCCGCGTGGTGAGCCGCGCCGCCTGCGCCTGCGGGCGCACTCACGTCCGGCTCGCCCGCCTGCGCGGCCGCACCGACGACATGGTGATCTTCCGGGGGGTCAACTTCTACCCCCGCCAGGTCGAGTCCCTCGTGCTGGGGCGGCCCGGAGTGAGCCACGAGTACCAGGTGCTCCTCGAGCGGGCCGCGGAGGGAGGGGACCGGATGCGCCTGCTCATCGAGGTGCGGCCCGGCTTCGACCCCGAGAGCGTCAAGGGGATCGAGCGGGACTTCAAGGATGTTCTCAACCTCACCCCGGAAGTGAGCATTCTCCAGGAAGGAGAGATCCCGCGCCCGCAGGGCAAGGCGGTACGGATCATGGACAACCGCGCGGCGGGCTCATGAGCGCCCTCGGCGCCCTCTTCTCCGCGATCCGGGTGGCCGTGCTCGGGGTGTCTCGCGAAACCCGGCCAAGCTTGGCCACGTCCTGCTCAAGCCTGCTCAAGAAAGTGCCGGGCGGGGGCTTTCCCGGTGAGGTCTTCGTCGTGAACCCGTCAGGCGGCGGCCCGCTTCCTGTACTTAACATAATACTGCTTATCAGACTCTGAGACGGGATGACTCGCCGCGGCAGACAGGCGCCGGGAGTGGGGGGATCAGGCCGATTACTTCGGGAGGCTCTGGAGACTGGCGAGGCGGCTGCGGATATCGTCGGCGCGGCGGGTGTCCGGGCGCTCCTTGAGGAGACGGGCGTAGGTCTCACGTGCGGCCGCCGCGTTGCCCCCGAACTCCTGGACCCGCGCGAGGCCGAGGAGCCCCTCTTCGTAGAGGAAGTCCTTCGGGGAGAGCCCGGCCACCGCGGCCTGGAAGGCGATCTGGGCCTTGCCGTGATCCTTCTCGGCCTCCCACGAGTAGGCGATGCCGAGGGCGGCGAGACTTCTGAGCGTGCCCGCGGCGCCCTTGCCGATGGCGATCTGGTAGGCGCCGCGCGCGGGCCCGTACTGAGCGCCGTCGTAGCGGAGATTGCCGAGGCGATAGGCGGCCTCGGGGGCGCCGGAGAAGCGCGGGTGGTCGGCGAGAACTGCGTCGAGCGCTCGGATGGCCTTGTCGCGAGCGTCGGGGGCCGCCCCGGGGGATGCGGCGTGCCGGGCGAGATCGGCGGCGGCGGCGAGCGCCAGGCGCCCGCGCGATTCCTGGGCGCCGTACCAGGTGTAGGCGCCGAAGGCGATGGCGCCGAGCCCGATCGCGGCCGCGAGCCCGGCGAGACCCCAGCGCGCGGCGCGCGAGTCGCCGAACCAGGTCAAGAGGAGATCGCGCATGGGGATCAGCTGCCCGCCGGGGGCGCGGTGGAGCGGCTGGCCACGGCGGGTCGCTCCACCCAGATCTCGCCCTTGACGGAGGCCCCGTCGGCGGCGGAGAAGCTCCCCGTGCGGAGCGAGCCGGTGAGCACGCCCGAGGGGAGGATCTCGACGCGAGTCGCTGCGGAGAGGTTGCCGCGCACGGTGCCGCCGATCACGATGGCGGCGGCATCGATGTTGGCATCCACCTGCGCACCCTCCGCCACCAGCACCCGGCCGGTCACCTTGATCTCGCCCTCGAACTTGCCCAGGATGTGGAAGTCCCCTTCCCCGGCGACCTCGCCGCGGAACGACAGGCGGCTGCCGATGCCGGCGGCGGAGGGCCCGCTGCCGCTGTCGATGCGCCGCGGCGGCTGCATCTGCACGGTCTCGAGCTCGGGCGCCTCTCCGCTGAGGCCGAGGTAGCCGAGCGCAGCACGCATCATGCCCATCGGTGGGCGCCGGTCGTGGGGCCGCTGCTGGTGTGGCTCACGTCCGTATGCTAGGCGGCCGGCCCCGGAGAGTCAAGGAAAGGACAAGGCCCGTGGCACAGCGCGCGCGATTCTGCATGGCCTGCGGCGCCCCGCTCACCGCCGTTCGCGAGGAGGGCCAGGTGCGGCGCCGATGCCGGCGCTGCGGCTGGACCTTCTACGACAACCCGGTGCCGGCGGTGCTCGGGATTGCCGAACGGGGACAGCGCGTGCTGCTGGCCCGCCGCGCCGCCCCTCCGCATCGCGGGACCTGGGACCTGCCGGGCGGCTTCCTCGAGGCCGGAGAGACGCCGGAGCGCGCGCTGATCCGCGAGCTGCGCGAGGAGCTCGGAGTCCGCGCGACGGCCGGCCGCCTCCTCGGTTTCTTCACCGATACCTACGGCCCGGGCGGCATGCCGATCCTGGCGGCGGTGTACCGGGTGCGGCTGGCCGGCGAGCCACGGGCGATGAGTGATGTCTCGGAGCTGCGCTGGTTTCCCCGGCCCCGGCTGCCCCTCGGGGAGATCGCCTTCCCGGCCATGCGGCGCGCACTGGCCGCGTACGGGCGCGGTGCGCTCAGGTTGCCGTGAGGGTGCTGCTCGTCTACTTCAATCCGGCCCGCGATCTCCTGCCGGCGCCGCCCATCGGGATGAGCTACGTGGCCGAGGCGACCCGTCGCGCCGGCCATGCGGTGCGGGTGCTGGACGGGCTCGGCCGCGAGCGGCCGCTTCACGACGTCCAGGAGGCGTTGCGGACCTTCGATCCTCAGGCGGTGGGTATCTCCGTGCGGAACATCGACAACGTCGTCCGCCAGCGGCCGGCCTGGCATCTCGGCGAGCTGACTGCCGTCCTCGACACCATCCGCCGGCAATGCCCTGCCCTGATCGTCCTGGGCGGTCCGGCGATCTCCATCCTGGGCGCGACGGCCCTCAGCCGCCTCGACGCGGACTTCGCCGTGATTGGCGAGGGCGAGATGACCTTCCCGGCCCTCCTGGCGGCGATGGAGACCGGCGGGCGCCACGACAACATCGCCGGGCTCTGCTACCGCGACGCCGGCTCCGTGCGCTCGACGCCCCCCTCGCGCCTTCCCGTGTTCGGACCCTCCGGCATGGAGCGCTGGATCGACTGGTCCGCGTACGAGCGGCGCGGCGGCACCTGGGCCATCCAGACCAAGCGCGGCTGCCCGCTCCAGTGCAGCTACTGCGCCTACCCGGGGATCGAGGGGCGGACCTGCCGGATGCGCCAGGCGGCGGAGGTCGTGGACGAGATGGAGCACGTGATGAGGCGAGCCCATCCGCGCACGTTCGAGTTCGTGGACTCGACCTTCAACGTGCCCCCGGAGCACGCGGCCGGGATCTGCCGGGAGATCATCCGCCGCAGGCTCGAGGTGAACCTGACGGCCATGGGCGTCAATCCGCTGGGCGTCTCCGCGTCGCTCTTCGGGCTCATGCGGCAGGCGGGCTTCAACTCCATGATGATCACCCCCGAGACGGCCAGCGACGTCATGCTCCGGAGCCTCCGGAAGGGATTCACGCGCGAGCACGTGCGCCGCACCGCGGAGCTGGCACGGGAGTGGGGCATCGCCAGCGCCTGGTTCTTCATGCTCGGGGGGCCGGGCGAGACCCGTGAGACGGTGGAGGAGACGGTCTCCTTCGTGGAGCGACACCTGAGCTGGGGCGGCTGCGTGTCGATCTTCACGACGGGGATCCGCCTCCTGCCCGGCACCGAGCTCGCGCGCCGCGCCGTGGCCGAGGGGCATCTCGCGCCGGAACAGGACCTGGCGGAGCCGGCCTTCTACCTCTCGCCGGAGGTGGACGAGGAGTGGATCCTCGCCCGCATCAACCGCGCCATCGGCCGCTGCCCGGCCGTCGTCCATGCCGCCGAGGAGGGCGCCTCGGCCTACGAGCGTGTCGTGGACCGGGCGCTCGGCCTGCTCGGCGTGGCTCCCCCGTACTGGCGCTTCCTGCCGCTGCTGCTCCGCGTGCCGCCGGTGCCCCTGCTGCGCCGCCGCCATCGGCCGCTCGAGGCCCGAAGGCCTACCGCGCGCTGACCACCGTGGTGCAGGCGCTGCCGACCTTCGGCAGATTCTCGGGGCTCGCCCGTTCCCAGCGAAGGGCGATGCGGTCGCCGCGCGCGAAGGGACAGAAGGGATCGGCTGCCCCGAGGTCCCCCAGGAGGGCCCGCCGGCCGGCGCAGCCGCCCCCACACGGGCATCCCGCGCAAACCGGTGGCACCTGGCGGGCCGCCGTGAACTCAGCGGTCTCGGTGATCGACTCGCCGAGCGCCTCGAGGTCCGCGAGCCGGAGCCGGCTGTCCGGCCAGTAGGTGCACGGCAGGATCCTGCCGTCGGGGGCGACGCGCACCGTGGTGCGGCCACAACCCGGACCCCTGAAGCCCTCGAGGCCGAGGACGCCGGCCAGCACGGGCTCCGTCGTGGCCACGAGGCGGGTGCCGCCGGCGAGGTGCCGGAGGGCGTCCCAGAATTCCTCGTAGCTGACGCTGAAGTGATCGCTCTTCGCGGGCTGGTAGACGTTCACGCGGAGGTTGGCGCCGACGGCCGCGGCCAGCCGTGCGAGCTCCACCAGCCGGAGGCGGTTCTCGCGCATCATCACCGCGGTCACCGTCACCGGGACGCCCAGCCCGCTCGTGCGCTCGAGAGTCTCCATGACAAGCCGCCAGTTGCCGCGCCCGCGGAAGCTGTCGTGCTCGCGCTCGGTGGGGAAGTCCAGCGAACACTCCACGCTGTGGAAGCGCTTGACGATCTCGTCGGGCAGCGACTGCACGCTGAGGCCGTTGGACGTGATGCTCACCGGCAGGCCCCGCTCCCAGAGAGAGGTCAGGATCGCCCGGTACTCGGGGTGGAGGCCGTTCTCGCCGACGCCGAGGTTCACGGAGCGCACCGGCAGGCTCCCGCACGCGCGCTCGACGTCCCCGACGGTGAGCCGGTCGATGACCCTGTCCGGACGGTAGCAGTGGGCACAGCGGAGGTTGCACTCGTTGGTGAGGCCGATGCCGACCGAGAACCCCATGCCCACGAGCCCTCCCTCTCGCTCACGGGCGGCCGCGAGGCGCTGTCGCCGAATCAGGTGGCGCAACCAGTCTGACACGTCCCGCTTGCGAAGTTATCACAGCGGTGTCACATGTCGCACGGGGCTGGGAGAGCGCGGCGGGGCGCGGGATCGCGTGGCGGACGGACGCGGGGATACGGCTCGAATCTAATCGTCGGCCAAGCGCACTCCAGACGAGGTCACGAGCACGGGGTGGCGCCCCCCATGCTCGAGGTGTTGCGGGAGCCTCCACTCATCGAGCACCGCCGGGATCCGGTCCGCCATGGTGGCGCCGTAGGAGTCCAGGAACTCCCTGGTGAAGACGACACGATGGACGATCCGGCCCTCGGCGGTGAGGATGACAAACGCCTGCCCTTCGCGGACGGGATCCCAGGACGCGATCACGGTGCAGTCGCGGAAATGATCCCGGAGATAGGTGTCGGCCTGACCCAGTGCCGTGGCGTTCGCGATGGGATGCTGGGGCGTGCCCGGGGAGAACGGCGCTTCCAGCCGGATGATGGAGTAGCCGATCGTCCGGAGCTCGTGGGCCGTGGCGTGGACCCCGCGGCGCTCGCTCCCCCGGCGCTCCGTGGACGTGGAGGCGGCGTGGCCACGCCGCCCGTTCCTGCGGCGGTCCGCGTGGCGGCGGTCCATCACGACGCTGACGTCGCCTTCCGGGAACTCGTGGGTGAGATGACCGAGCAGTTCCGCGCGCTCCCGTGCCACCACGAACAGAACTCGGGCCTTGCCCCCTGTTTTCTCCACCCGTCGCTGCGTCGAGGTGCCCACCATCGCTCCACTTGTACGCAGTTCTTGCAGATTTGATGCCGGACACCTGTGTTCCGTGAAAACAGGCAGATACGGGTGCCCCAGGGCCCTCGCCCGCCCCGACCGTAAGGATCCCCGACGGGCCTGGATCCCCGGGGCACCGCGAGCCTCACCCGGCGGCAGTCCACCGCCGGGGGAAATGCGGCCCCACGGATCGCGGTCGGCCCGGCGGTTGCGCGGCGCGCGACGACACGCTCGGCCATCTCCGCGCTCCCCTCTGGCGAAGGCGTACCCTCCATGCCTCGGTGCATCCCGGCCCCGCGTCCGTGTGGGTAAGATCCGGCGGATCCGATCTCGCCCTGCCCTCGGTGCCCACGAGAGGGCGCTCCCCCTCGTCCGGGTCCCCATCTCGGTCGAATGACGGTATTATCGGCAGGGCCGGAGGAGGTGTTGAGCCATCGGCAGCGATGGGCCGCTCGGGCCGGGGCCGCCAGCGAGGAACCGAAGATCAAGGTCTGGGTCATCTCTTTCCTCTTACAATCTCTCGCCCGAGCGCGTCCAGGCCAGGCTCATCCTCCTGCTCCTCGGTGCCGCGGTCGCCATCGTCCGGCACCCAGCGCGACTGGGCGAAGCCAGGACACGGGGCGCCTCAGCCGGAATTCTGAAAATGGTGCCCCCGGGGTGACTCGAACACCCGGCACGCAGTTTAGGAAACTGCTGCTCTATCCACCTGAGCTACGGGGGCATGCGTCCGCTGCGAGCACGCAGTCCAGATTCTAGCACTTCGCGCGCAGACGGGCGCTTCAGGTGAGGTCGGGGAGATTCACGCCTCGCGCCGCGGCGAGCCTTGCCAGTCGTCGGAGCGCGGCCGCCTCGAGACCGTCCGGGGCGACGGGTCCTCGATGATGTCCTGGCGACTCCCTTCCTCCTCGACGCCTGCCGGGGGATCGGGCGATACGGGCCGTTGCTCCCGCAGCGCTTCGAGCTGTTCGACCTGCTCCGCCGTGTGCCCGAGGCGCTCGGCCAGCTCCGCCGCCGTCGGCGCGCGTGTCAGTGTCTGGGTGAGCGCCGCGTGGGCCAGCGTGTACCGGGAGAGGAGCAACTCCACGTGCGCCGGCAGGCGGGTCATGCGCGCCTGGTTGGCCAGTGACCGGACCAGGGCCTGACGGATCCACCAGGTCGCGTGGGTGGAGAAGCGCGTGCCTCGATCCGGGCGGAACTTCCTGACAGCGTGGAGGAGCCCCACGTTGCCCTCCTCGATCAGGTCGGGAAGGGACAGCCCGCGGTTCACGTAGCGGCGAGCCAGGCTCACCACGAGCCGCAGGTTGGTCTCGACCAGTCGCCGCTCGGCCTGGACATTCCCCGCCTGCACTCGGCCCGCGAGCTCCCGTTCTTCGCCGGCTGTGACGGGCTTGATGCCCCGGATCTCGTCGAGGTAGCGCGCCAGCAAGGCCCGGTTGCGCAAGGCGGCCTCGGAGGGCTCCTTGGCATCAGCGAAGATGGAGAGGTCCCCCGCCAGGAGGGTCTCCAAAGGCTCGTCGGAGCCCTCGATGGGCTCCTCGATCTCCCCCTCACTCATCCTCGTCGTCGTCTTCGGGGGGCTCGGGCATCTCGTCCGTGCGGGCCAGGATGGTGTCCCGAGCCGGCAGCAGGTAGAGCGGGTTATAGACCATCCCCTCGTGCCGGATCTCGAAGTGGAGATGGTAGGCGCTGGCCCGCCCGCTTCGCCCGACGGTACCGATGACGGTGCCCGCCTCGACCCGGTCCCCCACCTCGACGAAATTCTGAAGGTTGTGGGCGTAGAGGGTCGTGAACCCGTTGTCGTGTTCGATTCGTATGATCCGGCCATAGGAGCGCTCCCATCCGCTGAAGTACGCCGTGCCCGGAGCCGCCGCGAACACCGGGGTGCCGACCTCAGCCCGGATGTCGATGCCGGCGTGCCAGCCGCTCCGGCGGCTCCCGAAACCCGACAGCACCGGGCCCATGACGGGCCAGGTGAAGTCGATGCTCCGGCCATTGAACTCGGGCACCCCAAGGAAGAGTCGCGTTGGCACGCGCCGAGGCCCTACTGCGGCCCGCAG